>JAKASV010000005.1 GCA_021818945.1 bacterium
ACTCATAATGTGTTTATTGATAAAATTGATCATACAACAGATCAGTTTGTTGAATATTTAAATCAATCAAATTATGCATACAAATTTTTGTGATTTTAAGTGGACGTTTGGAATATTCGCACTATAGCAGGTGGAAGCGGAGAACGGCTATGGCCTTTAAGTCGCCAAAATAAACCAAAGCAATTGCTCAGCGTAGCTCAAGACGGAACATTGCTCGACCAAGCTATTGATCGCATTATGGATTATATTCCCAAAGAAAATATCTGGATAAGTACTACTACAAAATTTACAAAGATTATCGATCAATATGTTGGTACACGTATTGGAACCATTTCAGCAGAACCAAGTCCACGAAACACAGGGCCAGCTATCTTGCTTACAGTCATGAAAATAGCCCAAGTTGATCCTCAAGCAGTAGTCATGTTTGTACCAGCTGACCCATTTATCCCACGCGCTCAGAACAGCAATTTTTTATTATCAGTCAAGAAAGCAATAGATTTTGCCCAGGCTCATGACTGTATTGCCCTACTAGGTGTCATGCCTAGTTCACCTTCAACTGGATATGGGTATATTGAACATGAACTTATCAATGAAGCTAACAAAGATTCATTGTTAAAAATTATCAGTTTTCGTGAGAAACCGTCCTATGAAAAAGCCTGCCAGTATGTACAACAAGGTAACATGCTTTGGAATATGGGAATGTTTTGCAGTAAAGTCTCGGTATTTATAGAAGAATTCAAAACATACGCTCCAGATATCTATACAGCAGTATCGGCTTACTTGCAGGGCCAAGGTACATACGAAGAAGCCCCAAATACGTCAATTGACTATGCTGTTATTGAAAAAAGCACCAAAACATATGTATTGCCTATGGAACTTACCTGGTACGACGTTGGCAATTTACAGGTTTTCTTATCATTAAAGCAACAACACGAAGGGTTAAAAACCGAGCTCATATCGGTTGATTCAACCAATAACTTAGTGGATATACCTGATATGACGGTTGCTCTTGTTGGCGTACACAACCTGTGCATCACCAAAAAAGACAACATTCTAGTTATTGCTAAAGATACCAGTACAGAACAGATCCGTGACGTCGTCAAACAACTAAAAAAAGAAAATAAGCAAAGATACTTATAACAATTCATAAACAAAAAAATCTATTAACCTACTATACAAAAGAATCTGTGTAGTAGGTTAATCTCTTTAATAGCTTAATCTATGCTGTGTTAATTTCTCTCTTAGCTTAATTTGTGCGAGGTATATATTTTATAGGAACACCTTTAAGTTCATAACCCTTACGCATGATATTATCAAAAAAACCGATTTGACTCTTACCGAACCAAGAGGGCACATTCACGATCATAAGTAACGTAATCGGTGCTTCTTTTACCTGGCGAACACGGAATAATTTGAGCAATTGGGTCTTGTGATAGAGAGGCCTTCTCGTCAAGGCTTCTTGTAACAACACCGTCAAATCAGCGGCAGACAATTGCTGTGTATAGCGCTTATAGACCTCAGTCACCAGCGGAACAATATGTCCAATGTTTTTTCCTGTTTTACATGAAATATCAAGACGTTCAACCTTACTCATCAATTGAGCATACGGCGCCAATTGATATTCAAGCTGTTTTTTTAATGATTCGTCAACAAGATCTTGCTTGTTAAACAAAATAATAAGAGCTTTATGAAGTTCCGTAAAAGCATAAAATGCAAGTTTAAGTTCTTGATCTGATAATTGTCCTTCACTTGCATCGACCAGTAATAAAACGATATCGGCATCTTCGAGTGCTCGCAATGAACTTTTGACCATCAGTGTCTCGATAGGTTCAGTCACTGCACGTTTTTTTCTAATACCCGGCGTATCGGTCAGCTGGATATCTTCTTGATGAAACACAATATGTTCAGTAATCGCTTCACGCGTTGTTCCAGGAACTTGGGATACTATTGCCCGTTCTTCTTTCAGAAGCAGATTCAACAGAGATGATTTACCCACATTAGGTTTTCCGAGTAACACCACCTTACACTTCGGTTTTGCTTCAGGTCTAACTTCAGTTTTTATGGGTAACTTTTCGACCAAGGTTTCAAGCAAATCCCCTATCCCAGTACCATGTTGGCAGGAAACTCCTAGTGGTTGCCCAAAACCAAGTCGTTGAAACTCAAAAATATTTTCTTGAGAGGCTCTCACATCAATCTTATTCACTACTACAACAACCGGATTGCCAACTTTATGGAGCATCTTTGCAATTTCACGATCTTCTGGTAATAACCCTGCAGCACCATCAACAACAAAGATCAGCATATCTGATTTATCAACCATTGATAATGCAACCAGTCTTGCTTGTTCAGCCAGCGTGTCTTGCGATTTTCTAAAACTTATACCCCCAGTATCGATCAAATCAAAACATGTATCCTTCCAACAAACCGTATCCCGCAAAAAATCTCGTGTTACGCCTTCATAGTCAAAAGTCAGACTTTTGACTGACGTTGCTAAACGGTTAAACAGACTTGATTTGCCGACATTTGTTCTGCCAACAATCACAACTGACGCAAGTTCTTTCATCGCAAATCCTTATTCAGTATTGACGAACAATGCCAGGAAAATGGCGTAAAATCATTGTTGCCTTAGGCCATAATAAACTATCTGAAACATCAACCAACGGGCGCTTTGTCTGTGTCTGCGGATTTTGCCACGAATTTTGCCTATTCCATTGAGTACCCGGATACTTTGATGGCTGTCGTTGTAAAGCCTTAGGCTCTACAACGGGTCGATTCTGACTTGTCTGTCGCACTGCCGTAGATACGATAATAGGAGCAATTTCATCGGTAAATAGAGGACTTAATACTATAGAAGATCCAAATGTTTTATCACATAGTGGTTTCCAGCTTACTGTACTACCTTCAAGCCATTCCTGAAAAAACATAAATTGCTTAGCAAATGCCACCGTAAGTTTGCTTGTCGATGCCTCATACGATCTATACTGCCCATGTTTAAAAATTGAAAGCAGCAATGGATCTTCAAGCGCTTCGATTTGTTGAACAAACAAAGACCATTGTCGGGCCCCCTGATCTAGCTGTGAGGAACCAGAACGAGTATCTTCATCAGGATTAGTGTCATTAATCCCCTCATCATCCTCCACATCATCATCACTATAATCTTGATCTTGCTCTCTGATAACAGTTTCTACAACAGACTGCTGCGAAACTGGATTCATGGTCGGCTCATTGTTAGAATTGCCACCTTGACAGATCCTTAATAATAACATCTCAAGCAAAACATGTTTGCCCATCGTTTTGGCAAATAGACGTTCATGCACATAGAGTAACTGTAAAAATTCAGTCAGCTGTATTATTGAATATTTTTTTGCCAACCTATGTAATGCTACTGATGAGTCATGTGTCAATGATATCGATAATCCATAACGAGCAAAAATCATCATGCGTAACAATTCTACAAGACGTTTCCACATATAATCAGCATCAAAGCGTTCAAAAGAAATTTCATGTAAAAACGTAACCAGGCGAGCACTATCATGACGGCATAAAATCTCTAGTAAAGAGATAAGAGAGCTATCATCGATATGACCGAGTAATGATAAAACTGCATCTTTTGTCACCCGACCCTGAGCAAAACGCACCTGTTCAATCATATTAATAGCATCACGAACTGATCCTTCTGATTGGTGAGCAATCAGTGTAAGAGCTTCTTTATCAGCATAAATTGACTCTTTAGAACAAATCAACTGTAAATGATCGATAAGTACTGGAATGTCAATATGCCTAAACCATACCTGAAAACATCGCGAACGCACTGTGTCGATAATTTTTTGTGGATCCGTGGTTGCTAGAATAAAAAGTGCTGATGCAGGTGGTTCTTCCAATATTTTTAATAGTGCATTAAATGCAGCTTTGCTCAACATATGCGCTTCATCGATTAAATAAATCTTTTTACGTCCGGCTATTGGCAAAAAAGCTGCCGATTCAATTATTTGACGAACATTATCTACGCCCGTATGCGAAGCAGCATCAATCTCAATAAAATCAGGATGTTTGCCAGCTTGCATGGCCAAACATGATGAACATTGCATGCAGGGCATACTATGACTTTTAGGTTCCTTCTGAAACATTGGTAGCCCTTGGCAATTAATAGCAGCCGCAAATACACGCGCCATCGACGTTTTACCAGTGCCTCGTTGTCCCCAAAACAGATACACCGGAAATAAATGCCCACGATATAGACTATTTTTTAACATTTTGACCGATAATTCCTGGCCAATTATTTGGTCAAAGTATTGAACTCTCCATTTACGTGCCAGGTTTAGCTGAATATCATTCATCGCAGTACTCATACTACAGTAGCACAGCAATCACCGCATAATACGCACAAGTTATATTACTATCTTGTGTCTTCATTTCAAATAATCATCCTATTGTTCATCCACTTATTACTATCTCTTTTTTGTACGTACTAAAAGGGGAAATATATACAAGACCTTATTGCCCCTGCTGCTTTCTTTCGAACCTGACAGTTTAGACAACTATTCTTTATATATTTCCCCTATTTTTTATTCTTATGGCGGAGAGAGAGGGATTCGAACCCTCGATGCCCTTTTCAGGACATACACGATTTCCAATCGTGCTCTTTCGACCACTCAGACATCTCTCCCCTAGACATATTTCAATATAAGCCAATTTGTCTTCACAAATTTTTTTGGGACCAATATTCGCATGTGGTGGTCGCGGGGCTTATTCTTTACTCCCACCTGCCAAAACGTCAAGCCCTACTTCTTCGATAACAACTTTTTTACTGCTCTTTTTAGTTGTATCTTGCTTGCGCGCTCCTTTTCGGCCGCCTTCCTCTTCTTCACCTTCTTCTTCTGTTATTGTGGCAAATAATGATTCTTCTTCGTCAGGCTCTTGAGCTACAATTTCATCTTTCTTAACTTTAGCGGCCTCTTGACCACGACGCGCAGCTTCTTCCAAATAATCAACGATAAGCTTTATGGAACGTGGGGCATCATCATTGCCTGGAATGACATAATTAACCAATGATGGATCACTATTGGTGTCAACTAGGGCAACCACAGGAATTTTCATAGCTGCAGCTTCGCGTAATGCAGAAGCTTCTTTGTTAACGTCTACAATAACCACAGCTCCCAAAGGCCAACGCAGGTTCACAATACCACCAATATTCTTTTTTAATCGTTCCACCGCTTTTTTGAATCTATTAAGTTCTTTTTTGGTGTAAAATGAACCGCTATTATCTTTAACGAGAACATCCTCATAATGGAGCAATTTAGTCACCGATTTTTTAACTTGAGGAAAGTTACTTAACGTTCCACCAATCCAACGGTGGTTAACATAGGGTAAATTTAAACGTTCTGCTGCCAAGCGAATAGGGTCTTGTGCAGCTTTTTTGGTACCAATCCACAAGACTGATTTACCTTCAGAAGCTACTCCTTCAAGAAATTGCGCAGCTTTTTCGAGCTGAAAAGCCGTTTTTGAGACATCAATAAGATGTACATTATTTTTATGGCCCCAGATATACGGCGCCATTCTAGGACACCATACCGAAGTCCTATGTCCAAAATGCACACCCGCTTTAACTAATTGCTTAAAATCTATCATTTATTATCCCTTCAGGGTTATAACAATTACCTTCTGGGTTCGGAACATGATCATAGTCCGATAACCACCCTGGATTTAAGAAGGTAAGAAACTACATCTAACAACATAAAAATATTGTAACAAAGCAACGCTAAAATGCAATCTAATTCTTAATTTTATCCAATTTTTTTACCTAAAATTGCTCCCCAACATCAGATGAAGGTCTCTCACTTTATTTCAGCTCCTGAAACTTCGGAGGATAACTGCTCTTCAAAATCAAGCCCTATAACTTCATTATTGGTAATCGCTTTTTCATACCGTTTGCCCAAAAAATAGGCAACGATAATCCACAAACAGGCAACCGCACCCAAGAAAATATAATGAGCTGAAAAGAATACTGAGGCCCCATATTGAGCCACAACCCCATTAAAGGTAGCACCTGTTGCTCTGGCAAACTTCTGACCGAAAGTATCAATCCATGATTTGGATTTAAATTTAATCTCTTTAACCGTCGGAATATATAAGCTCTCTTTTAGAGGGTAACTAAAAGCAAGGTGTACAGCCTTTGTAACAACATAAGCCAAAATGAAAGCATATGGTGTATAACTTGTCATAAAATAAAGAAGTAATATAAAACTGATCGCTGGAACCATCATTAAACAGATTTTTTCACCAAATTTCTCAATAAGCCAACGCGTACCAAAAAGAGAAATTATCAGTCCAATAAGGTGAATCATAAAAGTAGTTTTAAATAAGAAAGTGCTCATTCCTGAAACTGACGTTGACTGAGCTACAGCTATGCGTATTCGTTGGTAGCCAAGTACGGTATTGAAAAGCTCATAAAAAAAGAGAATGCCGAACATCCCAAGAACATAAGGATAATTCATCAACATGGCCAACCCTGACCAAACACCAGTATCGGTTTTGCCCTTTTTTTGCCGTTCTTTTTCTACTTTATACACTGCCTCATATCCATGAAGATATCTTCCTGGAACCCGTTTCATAAGCATAAAAATAAAGATTGGTACCATCAATGACATAATGGATGCCACTACAAGAAGAATTTGATGATTGAATACGTGATCAGCATGGCTCATATGTGTTGTATTCCAATTGAGCACGATCATTGAAAATACAGTCGCAATCAATCCACCTACCTTCGAACCTGCTACCATGAGACCATAGTTCTTTTTGGCTGCATCTTGGTCAGAAATAGAGTTGGCAAATGCCCAAAAAACACTAACTACAAAAGGTGTATATCCCTCAATGAAAAAGTAAAATAACCAACCAAAAATACGGTAAGCACTTTGTTCTGTATTGATCATACCAATACCTGGCACACCCAAGAAATAAGCAAATATTAATCCAGATATGCCATAAAAAAGACTTATGACTACCAAAAGCTGATACCGACGAAGGATATCTACCAGTTTTGCATAAAAAATGAGTGGCACTATAAGCACAAAAAGTGAAAAAATTCGAGCAATTGGCTGATATTCACTACCCACAATTGAAGCAAAGACAGCATCATGCAAATCACGCGTAATTGTATAGCCAATTATAATAAAGAAATAACATATCGATAAGAACATTAATTTCAAACGCTCTTGTGGCTCAACTGATAATATCGAACTAAAAAACCGCTTGCCCAAACTCATCTGCCTGCCTTTCAGCTTAATCGCTCACTGGGACACACTATCTCGACTACTCAATAAAAGCAATAAAGGCTCTCTTTGGTATTGCAAAGAAAGCCTTTAACTTCGGTCAATAAGCGCCACTCCTACAACTACCTTTTTTTTCATATTGTTGGCGACTATCATATAACCCCTTTTAAGTATCAACTATGATAACCAGACTTGGCCCTAAATGTCCCCTCCAGTAAAACTTATAGCATCATTAGTATAAGACATAATCAATTTTTGTACAAAATTTTTCTTACATCGCGAATTCATTATCAAGGCCTCTTCTTTAATACTTAATTCAATTTGAAACAATTACACAGCGATGCTTAAAAATATAGTCTATTTCAATCTTTGGATAAGCATGTATGAATAGATTCGATCAACAATTTATGCTTTATTTAAAATAGCACTAGCATATAGGTTCTACTGTAAAAACTTGTCAAATGTAAAAAACAGAGTAAAATAATAAACGGAACATGCACAGTATATGTTTTTTCACATATTCGTTGCTGTCCCTGAATCGAAAATGATGTAAAAGTTGACAAATAGACTACCAAGGTTACCCTGATACATCATAAATAAGATTCAGAAGTAACTCATTAAGTATGCGCTCTATAATTGTAGAGCTAGGGATACACAGATATGATCGATTCGGAACGTCAAGATGCAAAAATTATTAACTATGATCCCATGGTATCTGCCAAGGATACATTAACAATCGTTGAAGAGCAGGGCCTACTGTTACCTCTTCTTCCTCTAAAAAATGTCGTCATGCTACCAAAAAGCATTCAACCAATTTTAGTCGGCCGCAAGGCGTCTATGAACGCTGTTGAATATGCTCTTGCGCATGACAAAACCATTTTTATTACTGCGCAAAAAGATGCTAACATCGAAGTTCCAACGGTATCAGATGTCTACGAATATGGAACTCGATCGACAATTTTGCAGGTTATGCGCATGCCTAATGGCGCAATAAAAATTTTCGCAGAAGGACTAGCTCGATCAAAAATACTCAAAGCCCAAGAGATGGAGAACTTTGTAGGGGTCATATGCGAAGACATTCCTACACCTGATCTTGAAATGACCGTACAACTGGAAGCGCTTTGGAGACAATTGAAGGAACTCTATATTGCCTATAGTAAACTTAACGAAAAGGCTCCAATCGACATCATGTCTTTGGCACGCTCCCCTCAAGATATGGACTACATTGCAGATACAATAGCTGTCCATATTCAATTAAGCTTTGAGGAACGTCAAACCCTATTGGAAACAGCATCTCTTAATGAACGAATATTAAAATTATGTTCCTACATAAAAAAAGAAATTGAAATTCTGGAAACAGAACAACGTATTCGTGGCCGTATTCAAACGCAAGTCGAAAAAAATCAGCGAGAGTATTACCTCACTGAACAAATGAAGGCTATACAAAAAGAACTCGGTCGTGATGATCAGGCTTTGGAAGTTTCGCAGTTGAGAGAAGCTATTGCCTCTATCCCATTATCAGATGAAGCGTTAGAAAAGGTTGAAAAGGAACTACGTCGACTAGAACAGATGCCACCTCTTTCAGCTGAGGCAGTTGTTAGTCGTAATTATGTTGACTGGATTATCTCATTACCTTGGGGTAAACGCACCAAAGATACGATAAGTATCAAACAAGCAGAAAAGATACTTGACGAAAATCATGCAGGACTTAAGAAGGTAAAAGAGCGTATTATCGAATTTTTAGCGGCGAAAAAATTTGCAAAACAGATAGTCCGATCGCCAATTATTTGTCTTGTAGGCCCTCCGGGAGTTGGTAAAACTTCTCTTGCTAAATCGATCGCCGATAGCTTGTTTCGGTCATTTGCACGTATTTCGTTAGGTGGGGTCAAAGATGAGGCTGAAATTCGCGGACATCGCCGCACCTATATTGGTGCATTACCTGGAAAGATCATTCAAGCGGTTAAAAAAGCAAAGACTATGAACCCGGTTGTTTTGCTTGATGAAATAGATAAAATGGCAAAGGATATTCAAGGAGACCCATCATCTGCCCTACTTGAAGTTCTTGACCCTGAACAAAACAGGACATTCACAGATCATTTTTTGGACATGGAATTTGATCTTTCAGATGTGATGTTTATTACGACTGCCAATACTATGGAGCGCATCCCTCATCCATTATTCGATCGAATGGAAATCATTCAACTATCGGGATACACAGAAGACGAGAAATTAGACATAGCAAAAAAATTCCTCGTCCCCAAAAACCTTAAAGAATATGGCCTGACTGATAGTCAATTTATCATGCCTGACAACCAAATTCGCACTATTATTTTACGTTATACGCAAGAGGCTGGTGTCCGACAATTAGAACGAATCATAACAAAGCTCATGCGAAAAACAATTCAAGAGCTTTTAAAAGATAAAAAAACTAAGACTATTACCATAACAGATCAACATATTAAAGATTGGCTTGGATATCCAAAATTTAAAAAGACAAGTCTTAACGAACGTAAAGAACGAATAGGCATAGCCACGGGCCTTGCATGGACAGAATTTGGTGGAGACGTCCTTGAAATCGAAGCTACGGCAATCCCCGGTAAAGGTTCTTTAATGCTCACAGGACAACTTGGCGAAATCATGCAAGAATCTGCTCAAGCAGCCTTAAGTTACATCCGCGCACGTTCTCATGAACTTGGATTGAAAACCTCATTCTATTCGACAAAAGATATACATATTCATATTCCTGAAGGAGCAACTCCAAAAGATGGCCCTTCAGCTGGAATCACTATGTGTGTCGCCTTAATATCTGCGCTCACCAAAAACGGCACAAGACCTAACCTTGCCATGACCGGGGAAATAACACTACAAGGTCGAGTTCTTGCTATTGGCGGATTGAAAGAAAAATTATTAGCTGCTCGGCAGCATGAAATTAAAGAGGTCATTGTACCTAAAGAGAATGAAGATGATGTGCGTGAAATAGAAAAGGAGAATGGACTGGATGGTATAAAAGTGATAATCGTTTCGACTATGGATGAAGTACTGCAACATGCATTTTCAAACAAAATACTTCTATCAAAAACAGCAAAAGACTCAACAAAAAAAGCAAATCGTACATTCAAAAAACAATGATAACATAAACCCTAAACTCACAAGGAGTTCACGATGAAAAAGGTAATATATACAGCATTATGTATTACTTCCGTTCTTGCATTACCAGGCTGCTGGTGTTCAAAAGAAGAGCAAAAGCCTGTTGAAGCTGTAAAACAGGAAATTCCTGTTACAACTGAAGCTTCAAAGCCTGCTGAAGAAGCTGCTCCAGAAGCTGCCAAGCCAGCTGAAACTGCAGAACAAACCTCAGCAGAAACGATTCCTGCAAAATAATAATACTGCCCTTTTAAAAAAGCCTCTCTTTGGAGGGGCTTTTTATTGATTGTGCCGAATCATTTGGTACAATATTTCGACCGTTTCTTCTAATGTGTACAGACCATTATCAATAATAATAGCTCCTTGAGGAATTTTTAAAGGAGCTATTGAACGGGTCATATCCCGTTCATCACGAATTTTTAACTGTTTGGTAGCTTGCTCAATGCTCATCTTATTGCCACGACGTTGCTCGTCATTCATAAATCTCTGTGCTCGTAGTTCAAGAGGTGCCGTCAAATAAAACTTGAAGTCAGCATACGGAAATACGACACTTCCCGTATCACGCCCATCGATTACTAGGTCATGTTTTTTTCCAATATCACGTTGAACATCGAGCAAGATATGCCTGACTATTGCATGTGCACTCGCGAGCGACGATGCCTGATCGATCTGTGAACCAGTTTTTAAATAAGGAGTAATATTGGAGCCATCAAAACGTATTATAGGATTTCCTTGAGAGTCACAGTCATACTCTAGACGCTTTGTATCAAGAATCGTCTGTATATCAGGTTCTGTTGGATCGCCTATAGTTTCGAGGCTATATCCTTTATCACGCATTAAAAGGTATGCCAGTGCTCGATATAAATAGCCAGAATTGAGATAAAAAAAGCCAAGTCTTTGTGCTAAAAGCTTAGCTGTGGTCGATTTACCACTTGCAGTAGGACCATCAATTGTAATAATCATGTATTTCCTATAGCAATATCAATACCCTGTAATTCAATATTGACACGTCCATTCCAATGATTTTCCATCACATAGGCAGCACAATCAAATGGTTGATCTTTAATAGCTTCCAACACCTGAAAAAGATCTGGACGATTAAAAAAAATCATGGGTTTCACAACACCATCAGAAAAAATTTGGCATTTGACATGTTCATCTTTTAACAATAAGGGTTTTTGGACTTGAACCACCTGTTTGATATAAAACAGCGGCTGTTCATTTTGATTGCCAAAAGGCTCTAAATGGGCCAGGTCATCCATAAATTTGCGAGTCAATTCAGTCAGTTGTATTGATGCATCAAGTATAAGTTTTTGTTGTAAATCAAACGGAGTCAACTGCTCTTGTATACGCTGCTCAAGCCGTTCTTTTAATAACTCCAGCTTTTCTAGAGACAAACTCAAGCCAGCAGCTGCTCCATGGCCACCATAACTATCAAGAATATCAGCATTTGCTGCAAGCGCTTCAAACAAATTAAAGGCAGCAATAGACCGCCCTGACCCTTTTGCTCGTCCATCGTTGCCAAGATGAAATAATAGAGCAGGCTTGCCATACATTGATACAAGACGCGATGCTACAAGACCAATTACCCCTACAGGCCATGATTGATGAGCAGCCATAATAATATTTTCAGTCGATACATCAATTCTTTTTTCTAGAATGGCAGATTCAACATCATGTAAAATTGAGCGTTCGACTTGCTTTCTCGATTCATTCATTTCAAATAATAACTGTCCAACTTCAACAACAAGATTTTTGTCAGAACCAATCAAAAAAGCGATAGCTTTGCGTGGATCGCTCAATCGTCCTAGGGCATTAAGCTGTGGTGCAATCGAAAAACCAATATCAAGCGCTGCCAAAGATTCTTTTGTATTATTAATATTTTGTTTTAATATCTGAATAGGAAAGCTATGACCTCGATTAATATGAGCCAAACCATAGCGCACCCAAAATCGATTTTCTTCTTTGAGTGGCACCACATCTGCAATAGTACCAATGGCTAATAATTCATATACTTTATCAGGCAAGGGCCGTTTCAAATCCTGAAATAACAATGACATTAGTTTGAATGCAACACCGACTCCTGCCAGCACTTTACAGGGATATGAACAATCAGGACGCATAGGATTAACAATTGCATATGCCTCAGGCAACGTTGCTAATGGACGATGATGATCAGTAATGATTAAATCAACATTAAGCTTTTTAGCAACGCACGCCGGCTCAAAAGCGGTTATACCATTATCAACAGTTATGACCACTGCATAGCCATTATGTGCTGCTTTTTTTATCGCATCAACCGATAATCCATACCCATCAGTAACTCGATTAGGTAAATAAAAATTTATACGAGCACCAACTGATAAAAGACAATACATGACCAATGCAGTCGCACTCATACCATCAACATCATAATCACCAAACACCAAAATCCTCTCACCCCGATCAATCGCCAATCGCAACCGATCTACGGCTTTTTGGGCATCTTGCAGCATTGCTGGATGAGCAACGTCATGATCAAATGAAGCAAACAAATATGAATCGATGGCTCCTTTTGATGATAACCCGCGGCCAAACAGTGTTTGAATAATCGGAGTAGATATATTATAAAATGCAGCTAGTGCAAGGACATCAGAACTAGTTGTCTTAGGAAGCAACCAGAGATACTTTTTCCCTTGCATGACGGCGCCGGAATCTTGCTGTCGTCCCTTATTCACACAAAATCCTTCATCGAAGATATTGTCTTGCTGTTTACAAAAAACTAACTTCTAGTATACGTTAATGAAAGCTATCATGGAAGATCTCAATACTACTTAAGGACCTAGTATGCATATAAAAATACTAATATTTTTAAGTTTTTTTGCTCATCAAGCATGTTTTTCTATCCCAAATTTTGAATTATACAATAGTCTGCCATGCACGATCTATTATGCCCTATGCAACAATGATGCACAGGATAAAGGCCAAGAACTCTTGCGACTAGGCCCCTATACGTATGTCCATAATCAAGTAGACCCTGACAAGCCAATACATCTTATTGTCGTTAAAGAGCTGCCAGAAACCGACCAACTCATTCCCCTATACGCTTTTGACCTCAGTAGATCAGAAAATATCTATATAAAGACATGTCAAACCAGGAATACTCATGTAAGGATTATCCCTCAAACAACGCTCCAAGATCACAAAACCCAAGGCCAGTTACCATTGAAAAACAATATCGACCACCATGATATTTGGCTAACAAAAGCAACCTACCAAAAACCTCCAATGTCCCAAGAATCTTCTGTATGCAACCCAACTAACCCGATCAAAGCTCATGAACCATTTGACTTGAACTCTACCCAGACTGTTTGCCCAACACTAGAATCTATGCAAAATTCTGCTCAGCCATCAGTGGATCAATCGATCAGTGAAACTGTTACCAGATAGTCAACAAGGCCCGGAATCAACTCTTAAGGACCCAACAGAACATGCCATCATGAATCCCACCCCAGACAACCCCAACTCATGACTCTCGCATAAATGAAAAAACAGGAGAACCTCACTTTTACATTTGCCACCAATAATATATTTCATTTTTAGTATTTATATAAAAAATTTATTTGATATTTATCAAATTTAACATTATAATAATTCAATAATAGTTCTAAATAGCTATAAAATTATTTCTAAAATACTTGATTTTTTTCTTGATCCTATTAAGTAGATTCATGATTTAACTATACGTGATTAGACTATTGATTAGTATTGCTATATTACCCTTTTATCCTATTTGGAGGATCCTCTATGAAATTCCATGTTCTTTTGTCTCTTTCTCTATTGTGTAGTATTCCATTTATACATACCATGGACCGTTATAACCACGCTCGACTAAAACCCATTCAGGTTGGTTATAACTTCGAGTTGAGAAATTCAAACCTTGTTGCCGCTCCTATTTATTACCAATTCAAAAATGACCATGATACTACCACATCATGGATTCCTTTTACGAGCAAAGACAAGCCCTTATGTATAGGTGTAAAAACCCAATTGATTATTGCTCTTTCTGCTCATAAAGATGGCAAGAACCCTACAATCATAACCTTTTGTCCATGTCTCTCGACAGGACCACGCTCGCGTGGCCCACGCACCTGTTACATTCAAGCACATATAGCCCACCCTTCACAAAAAATGGTAGTAGGCACGCAAAATGTAAGTGCCTATGGTCGTATGACAGGACAGATCATGACTGCTCATTTCTTACCGCTCGATAGCAACATGAGCATGCAAGAATTAGCCCGATGTATCAAAAGTGAATCATGTGCGACTGTTCAACAACAATCAACTTGCACTGAAACTTTTGCAAGCACCACGACATCAAACAGCGGATCTCAGCTACATAGAGAAAGTTATTATTATTGATTATTAAAATATAGATTCTATTAGGATTATTAAACAGGCAGTAAGGTAATCAATTTCTCTGCCTGTTTTTCAATCCGCAATATAAGTTACCAATTAAAGCCAGTTTCATAGTTTCAATCTATTAATAATTGGCTATAGGCTTTCCCTGCAAACATCGTAAGCTATCTCAAGTTCTCATTTTCTTGACTTTGCCTGTATTAATTCATGATCATTAATAACGATATAATTGTTTGCAAAACAAAATTTTAACAATAACTCTGTATTCTCAATGATCTTTTTCAAAGAGAGGCGTCTCTTGATTAAATGGCAGCAAAATTTAATTTGGCTCATATTTTATGCTGGCGCTTTTCCATTATGTTCATTTGACTGGACATTGTACTTAAAAAACAATCCTGATCTAATGCAACAAGGTATTAATAATTGGTTGCAAGCATTTAACCATTATCTCAATCATGGGATTCATGATGGCCGGATATCAATACCGGAACAACCACCAACATCCAATTTTGATTGGCGATATTATGTAGAATGCAACAAACTGAATATTGATAATGAAACTGAAGCCTTTAAACACTATCAGCGTGAAGGGTTCCTACTGGGGCTACCCTATTGCAAACATTTTACTATTATTATTTTGCTGCATCTTTATAATCTTGATTTTATCGATGAATTTATAGACCAGATTAATTATTTCATGCGAATCAATCAATTTAATAAATATTACATAAAAATCAATATTCCCATCGATAAAAATATCGATCTTTTTTTTAGCAAACCAGAAAATATTCAAAAACTGTCGAACGTGTTTTTTGTGCACGGAGATGAGAACTTTACCAATTCTATGACAGACCCCTTTCATTTAATCAACAGTGTAAACCATCAAAAACTAGAATATCTGGCTACTTATCTTGTGAAGGGACTGAATCTGAAATCCGACAAAATTCAAATACTTTTTTCACCTAATCGAGGAAGAGATATTGGAGGTTTTTTTCTTCTGTTGGATCAAGTCATAAAACAAGGAATTAATCATGATTATATCATAAAATTACATTCAAAAACACCTCGTAGAGAACTTCCACTATGGAGGAAATTGTTGACGTCATTTCTAAACATACATATAAACCCTCTATTAAGAGAGTACAATTGCATTTATTCAAATCGTTTATTGGATAATTTTTATGATGACTGTGTCATACATCTTGGAACTCAAGCTTCAGACCAATTAATCAATTATGGTCATACAGCTAAGTTACTCGAGTACTTTAATAAGCCACCAAGAAACTTTCATTTTTGTGGCGGAACCATGTTTGTAGTTTCAAATGAGATGACTGAATTTTTCAGACATCATGATCTCATGGAATTATTCAATATGCTTAATAATGAGACATCATTTGCAAATGCCTGTGATGGGCGCATTGAACATGCATTTGAAAGATTTTTTGGGTATTTAATAGATTATTTAGGCTTAAAAACCTATTGCCTTGATTATCAAGAATTGCCCTATCCTGAGGATAATAAATTTACACATACATGTTTATTATCACTTAAGTATAAGTCTCAAGAATTTAAAAAAACTATTGCAGCCAATAATCTAAAAATTATGGCCCTCTACTCAACTCAATTTTATCTATCGAATGACGAAACTGGGAGTTCAATTGACGCGTGGAATGCTATTAAAAAATATAAAGGTTTGATTAAACATCCTCACTTTGATATTGGTTATTATGACACGCTTGACTACGCAACACGTAAAAAGCAAGCGATTATGGCAAAAAAGTATGGAATAAGTGCGTTTTGTTATGACCACTTTTGGTTTAATGGTCAAAGTATCATGTCAAAAGGGTTAGAAAAGATAGTAGAGGATGGTGAGCCTGATCTTCCATTTTCTTTATGTTGGGCAAATGATCCTTCAACTAACCCTTCCGAAGTCCTCAATAGGCAAAATAGAGTTTCAAATGTATCTGATAATCCTGCAGACTGGATAGAGCATTACCTATATTTGTCACAATTTTTTAAACATCCTCTTTATATTAAAGAAGATAATTGCCCTATACTGTATATTCAGAAGATGGTCAGCTTGAAAATGCTCGATATGTGGCAGGAGATGGCCAAGAAAGATGGGTTTAATGGACTCAAGTTTATTCCCTTTTGCGTCTGCAACTTAATCAACGATACAAATATTAAAAAAGATAACTTGGATAATCAGGGCACATACATATCTGATAATAGTTGTATATTTCACCTTAATCTTTTAAAAAATCCTATAGATCAACTTTCACTTTATAAAAAAATATTAGATTTAGAGCCTTTAGAGCCAGGGTGTTACCACTCGTGTTATGGCATTTTTTATGATTTTCATGATATCTGCACCTCAGAAAATAATTCTGAACGGCCTTTGATCAAGTTATCATATAAGGCTTTTGAATATTTTTTACAAAACACTATTGTTAAGTGTATACATGATGAACAGAGGGCTAATAACTATATTATTCTCAACTCATGGAACAATTGGCTTAAACAATCTATGTTTGAACCAAATGATCATGACGGCTATGAATTACTAAAAATTATCAGAAAATATTTTGCAACTACTTAAAAATTTTAGTTCTACACGAACTTTACCGTTTTTTGAGCGCAGGGAAGAGAATAACATCTTTAATTGAGGTAGTATTGGTCAACAACATGGTCAATCTATCAATCCCTATACCCGCACCAACAGTAGGTGGCAACCCATGCTCTAATGCCAAAACATAATCAGCATCATAATAGTGGGCCTCTTGGTCGCCAATTTCCCGCGCTGCCGCCTGCTGCCGAAATCTTGCAGCTTGATCGAATGGATCATTTAACTCATTGTATCCATTAGCTACTTCCATGCCACCTATAAAGAGTTCAAACCGTGGCACTACAACCGTATTATTCGGATCACGCTTAGTTAATGGAGAAATTTCTATAGGATAATCAGTAACAAAGGTTGGATTGACCAGTTTTTTCTCGACAAGTTCTTCAAATAAGGCTAATAATTTATAACCCCACGAAACTTTAGAATCAATTTGAATGTGATGTTTTTTGATAGTTGTATCAATAGTTTCTGGTGCCAAATCAGAAGCTGGTATGCCACCATGCTTGACTACTGCATCTTGCATACTGATACGTTCGAATGGTTTACTTAAATCTATTGTCATTGCGCCATAGTTCACCGTACGCGTCTGATTTACTCGTTCAGCTATATATTGTAATAACTGCTCGATAAAATCCATCATAAATCTATAATCTTTATGAGCTACATAGAACTCCGCCATGGTAAATTCCGGGTTATGACGGGTCGATATCCCTTCGTTTCTGAAATTACGATTGATTTCATAAACCCGTTCAAAGCCACCGATGACGAGTCTTTTTAAATAAAGCTCTGGGGCTATACGTAAATAAAAATCAGTATCAAGGGCATTATGATGGGTACTAAATGGTTTAGCAGCAGCCCCTCCTGGAATCGGATGCAGCATTGGTGTTTCTACTTCCATAAAACCATGGTCATCAAAATAATCCCTCATAAGTCGAATAATAGCGGAACGTTTTTTGAACCGCTCACGACTTTCTTGATTAGTTATTAAATCAAGGTACCGTTGTCTATAAATTGTTTCGATATCTGCAAGACCATGAAATTTTTCTGGCAATGGATGAAGACACTTGCTGAGCAATGTATATTCTGTTACACGCAGGGTAATTTCACCCGTTTTAGTTTTAAATAGTGGGCCTTTGACCCAAATAATATCACCTACATCTACAAAATCCTTAAACTGCTCAAAAAGTGTATCCCCGATAATATCCTGCCTTATATAGACCTGGATCCGGCCAGAATTATCTTGGATATGAACAAATGCGGTTTTGCCATGTAATCTGACTGCCATAACACGGCCAGCCACGGTATACTCATATGATTCAGGAACTTTTTCAAAATTGTTAATCGCTCCATGACATGTAGATGAAACCTCTTTCTGTTGTGGCCATGGATCGATGCCCAAAGCTTTCATTGCTTCAACTTTTGCCAGTCTCACAGCATACTCAAGTGAAGCATCCTGTTCTTGCAAATGTTCGCGCTCGGCATTTTGTTTGTTTTCCATATGTTCTCACTTCTACAATAGTCTCTATTTCATCCACCTTAATCAACAGGGAATAGTATACACATATGACAAATTTTTTCATCACTAAAGCAAAATTTTATTCAGTCGAGCATTCAGCATTTTCAAGCAAAAAAAATGCCCACGATGATCTATCGTAGGCTAGCTTCCGTCTATCAATATTATTTAAGCATGCTCTTTGAGTGCCATAAAATTTTTAGCTACCTGGTCCCAGTTGACCACGTGCCACCAATTTTCAATATAGTCTGGTCGTCTGTTTTGGTATTTTAGATAATAGGCATGTTCCCACACATCAAACACGAGTATCGGCTCGAGCCCTTGAGTCATGGGTACATCATGACCGGGAGTAGTTATGATAACCAACTTGCCCATTTTATCTACACAAAGCCATACCCAACCACTACCAAAAAACGCCTTGCAATCTTTTGAAAAAGCATCTTTAAAATTGGCAAAATTACCAAAATCATGCTCAATTGCTTTGGCAAGTTCTCCTGTCGGTTCACCTTGGCCTGCTTTGCCTAAAATCTTCCAAAATAAGCTATGGGCATAATGACCGCCACCATTATTGCGCACTGCTACCCTAATAACAGCTGGGATTTTTTCCAAAGAAACGAGCAACGTCTCTAAAGGCATATTCTGGAACTCAGGATAATCTGCAAGTGCCTTATTCAAGTTATCAACGTACGACTGGTGATGCTTGGTATAGTGAATCTCCATAGTACGCGCATCAATAAAAGGTTCGAGCTCATTGTAAGGATATGGCAATGGTGGCAATATATACATTTTTTGTTCCTTTCTCATAATTTTACTATCTTTTTTTTCTTGTTCTTTAGCATAATTCAGACTTACACTTATACCTAAAAGTATAACGAAATTCGTGAGATTTTTCACCGTCTTGCCCTTTGTTTTATTTAATAAAAAATATTTCTTCTGATTGACGTGCCATTTGCAGCAGCTCACGTGCTACTTTTTCTTTAAAAAATGGATCTGATTCCCATGCAGTTATGTCACGCTGCAAAGAAGAAATTTCACTCTGTAATTGGGTAATTTCATTTTCTAGCTTCACATTATCATTCTGCAAAGAATGTAACGTTAAAATCCCGTCGACACCAAAAAAATAGACTCCAAAAAAGATACATATTTCAGCATATAAAAATAATCGTGAAAGATATGATTTAGGTCTACGCACAAGTGACTCCTTTTTTTGAATAGCAATCACAATATTTATATAAACACATTCTTCCATTATATACAAGAAAATAGCTATGCTGTTTTTAAGTTTTTATGATAGTTGAAAGGAGATACGATGAAGCTTGCCTGTTTTACCGTCATTTTATTCATATACTCACTAGCACTTTGTGCTAATGAAAAAAGAGCTGAACCGGAAAACGCAAACGACTTTGATACAACAGTCTATAATGCAACAAGTACCCTTGCACAGGTGCTGCAACTTGTTAAACAAAAACATTATCGACCAACTAAAGATCTTGAAAATAGTCTTTATGATGGTATTGATACATTCTTAAGTCGCCTAGACCCCCATTCCGGCTTTTTAGGCCCAAAAAGCTATAACAATATTTTGAACATGATGAGCGGTGAATTTTGTGGCATTGGTGTTGTCATTGACGTAACACGACAAACGAAAGACCGTTTTTTGACCGTGGTCGACACCATTTGTCAGGGACCTGCTGAAAAAGCTGGGGTAAAACCATTTGATAAGATTGTTGACATAGATGGCCAAGTTTTAGAGGGAATGTCTACTGAAGAAGCAACTGCAAAACTCAAAGGCAAACAAGGCACCCAAGTCACTATTAAGATAATGCGTGAATCTAAAGGCATTGAAAAAGGAGATCTTTTAACATTCGACATCAAACGGGATGTCATAAAAGAGCAAAATTCCCGCTCATTTTTACTGAATGATCAAAATGTCTGCTACATTGGATTCAATATGTTCACAGAAACCTCGGTCGACCAGCTAGAAAAACTTGTCGAACAGGCCCACAAAAAAAGGTATAAAGGAATCATTCTCGATTTACGAAACAATTCCGGCGGACTGCTTCAGGCTGCAATCGACATTGCCGGACTTTTTGTTGATAAAGGAAGTCAAGTATGTGTGACAAAAGACAAAAATAATAAGGAAATTGAACGTTATGTCACAAAACGTAAGCCAATCTCATGCAGTACACCATTCATTGTAATTTTGATTAATAATTACACGGCATCTGCCGCAGAAATTCTTGCTGGGGTGCTTAAAATTCATTCTGATGCACAAAAAAAGGCTGATAAACCGATAGTGATACTCGTTGGTACAAAAAGTTTTGGTAAAGGTTCAGTTCAAGAAATAATACCATTGAGCAACGACTGTGCTGCAAAAATCACCACATCTCTTTATTATTTACCAGACGGTAATTCAATCCAAGGCATTGGCATTGAACCAGATGTAATAGTTGAACGAACAAGTCCTTTGCCGGAACAAATTGCCTGGTTTAATGCAAATTATGGTCATGAACAGGCACTTGCTAATTATATTAAGCAAGACGGCATTGATAATAAAGAGAAAGAAGCAAAAAAACCAGAACAGAAAAAAGAAGTTAAAGGGTTACTTGAACGTACGAAAGAAATGCTTGAAACTGACAATCAATTTCAAGAGGCAATCACCATAATTAATTTACTCAATACTGCAAAATCGATTGCTCCAAAAACGGTGAATAATCGCCCATCAGCTGTCGATTTTCTCAAGAATAATTATCATTCGAATAAGAAAATCGAGCTCACCGAAATTAAGATATAAATCATGAGCGCACTTGGCTTAACTATGGATTACTCAACCGTTACCGATTTTGCCAAATTACGCGGTTTGTCGATTGGCCGACCAAGCTCCTTGGCAATTTCATATACTAATAACTGCATCAGACCCGTCATTGCAATGGTACCAAGTAACGGTTTAACATCAGGAATAATAAAGACACGATCGGCTAATAGTTGCAGCTCTTTTTGGTGCTCAAAAGTAAATGCCACCACGTGACCACCACGAACTTTAACCTCCTGGACATTGCCTAGCAACTTCTGATAAATCAATGGATCTTGACTCGAAAAAACAAAAACAGGTGTTTTGACATCAATAAGTGCCAGGGGCCCATGCTTGAGTTCGCCTGCTGAATAGCACAAAGCATAACGGTAAGCTGTCTCTTTAAGTTTGAGCGCAGCTTCTTGCGCAAATGGATAGCTCTCATGGCGGCCTAAAAAAATAAAATTTTGGCTTTGAGCATATTCTTTGGCTACCGAATGAGTAATATCCATCCGATAGTTTTCCATACAACTTTCAAGTAATTGGGCTACAACAAGAAGATCCTCTTGGGCCATATGCATCTGTTGCTGATTAATCAACCCTTTTTCTAGCGCCAAACGATGAGCTAGCCAATAGAGTACGGTCAGCTGTGCCGAAAAAGCTTTAGTTGACACAACCGCTATCTCATATCCTGCTTGAGTAAGTAAAAAACCATCAGCTTCACGCACCATGGTACTTGATGCTACATTCGTCAGGGCGACAGTGGGTACGTGATGTGTTTGGAGCATACGCATTGCTTCAAGTGTATCCGCCGTTTCACCCGATTGTGATACCGCAAGATAAACGCTGTTTTCTGAAGGGAAAAAAGGCATATAGCGAAATTCAGAAGCAAGATGAACATAGGCAGGAATTTTTGTGATCTTTTCAAAAAAGAACTTACCAATACTTGCAGCATGGTAAGAAGTTCCACATCCGATCATATTGAAAGATTTTAACGATTGAGCAGTTTCTTGGGTTATCCCCATGTATTGCCAAACTTCATTACTTATTTGCCTCAAAAAATCTACCGTCGCATGAATAACTTCTTTTTGCTCATAGATTTCTTTGAGCATGAAATGTTCATGCCCCTTCCGTTCCTGGTTTACCCAATCTATTGTTAACTCTTGTACTTTTATAGGCAAAGCATGCCCTTTAAAATCATAGAGTTCAATCTGATCTGCCTTAACAATAGCAAAACTTTCATCGGGCAAAAAACAAACTTTTGAACTATTTCCTGCAAAGGCTAAAGGATCGGAGGCAATAAAAAGTTCATCATCGCCAATGCCAATACATAATGGTGAACGTTTTCGGACCAACACTATACAATCAGGATAATTTTCCATTAAAACCAGAAAAGCATAGGCACCTTCCAGTTTATTCACCAAATCAATTATCGCTTTTTTAAGAGTCACGTGAGAAAGCAAGAGAACTTCTAATTGATGGGCAATAACTTCAGTATCAGTCGCTGAAAAAAAGACATGGCCAGCTTCTTCAAGCTGGCGTTTTAACGCATAACAATTTTCGATAATTCCATTGTGAACAATAGAAATAGTTTTATTACAATCAAAATGGGGATGAGCATTATGTTCGGTTACAGCACCATGAGTCGACCAGCGGGTATGCCCAATACCCACATACCCATCGATAGGTTCTTTTTTGAGCTTTTTTTCTAAATTTTCAAGCCTACCAACCGCTTTTGCATATAAAAGACGTGAATCGCGGGGACATAAGCAAGCAAATCCAGCAGAATCATATCCTCGATACTCAAGGCGTCGCAAACCCTCGAGAATAAAAGAGCGACATGATCTTTTGCCAACGTACCCAACAACGCTGCACATAGCTGTATGCTTTCCTCTGTCGGTAAAAATATGACCCTAGATCGGACAAAGATTAACGTTTTACGAACTGGAATTTACGACGAGCAGCTTTTTGACCATATTTTTTACGTTCTTTGCGGCGTGAATCCACGGTCAACATACCATGTTGGCGCAATACTGAGCGAACTGTCTCATCTATGCTTAACAATGCTCGAGCAATACCAAGTTGAATAGCACCAGCCTGGGAATGCATCCCTCCACCATTCACATTAACTTCAACGTCATAATGAGAAGCGGTAGGGATGACATGGATTGGAGCTGCAGCTTCTTTAGAGTTAAGTTCGGTGTCAAAATAATCGGTATGCTTTTTGCCATTAACAAGAAGATTGCCTGAACCCCTGACAAGCCAGACACGAGCGACTGAAGTCTTACGACGACCGACACCATGAGCTAACTTAGATCCCTTTACTGTAATTTTTTGAGCTTGCATAGCTTCACTTTTTACTTTTACTTTATCAACTACCATACAGAAACATCCTTAACGTAAGTACGTACTAACGGGCTTTACAATTTTAAAACCTTTGGGATTACTATCCTAGAAATAGGATAATAAAATTGCAAAAAAAGTCAAAAAATGGAGCCGATGGTCGGATTTGAACCGACGACCTACTGATTACGAATCAGGTGCTCTACCCCTGAGCTACATCGGCGTTATCAGGAAACCCCTTCCCGCTCACGCTCTTCATAGGTTTCTTGGCATAAAATACAGCGCGTAGCATTCGGGTACGATTTCAACCTCTTTTCAGAAATTGGTTCATGACAGTCTACACAGATACCATAGGTACCGTCTTCTATCATGTCAAGCGCTCTGACTATACGATTATACTCTTCAACCCTAGAATCTTGCAAGGAGCTACTTAAAAGTTCCATGGTCGATGTTAAAGCCTGATCACCTTGATCTTGCACCTCATCGGCAAATTTTTCTTTATATAATCGCATTAAATCTTCTTGTATTTCTTGTCTTCGTTCAAGGAGTTCCTGTTTGACTTTACGGATATCCGGAACATTCGAAGCATTTTTCTTCACAACTCTTCTTTCTTTTTTAAGCGCCTGACCTTAAAAAAACCCTTCAATAGTGCAGAAGCTTCTTCAGCACATACACCTTCAACAATTTTTACAACGTCTTCATTGTATACCCAAAACCCCCTATCTTTGTCAACAAGTTGATAACCAAACAAGGGAGATCGAGCGCCATAGACAACGCCAGCACATCTACTCAAAGTAATTAAATTCATACACATGCAACAAGGCTCTAAAGTCACATAGACCCAACAGCCACAAAGACGCCAATCGTTCATCGTGCGTCCCGCTTTAGTAATAGCTATCATTTCTGCATGAAAAGCCTGACACGAGCGTTTTTCAGTTTGATTATACCCTCTGCCTATGATAATCCCTTCGGGGCTAACCACTATCGCCCCTACAGGCACTTCCTCATGCTTTAAGGCCAAGCGAGCTTGCATCATTGCCTGCCTCATAAAAATGATATCTTTTTTATGTCCAAAATTACTGACCATGGCCCTCATGTCCCTTAACAAATTCTCAATTGTCTTTGACAACTCTTTAATTACTATGCAAAAATCAAGCTCAACCTGTCCATATCTTTACAGTATCTATTCACATACAATGAAAAATTGGTCTATTTTTTAAATAATTGTACAGACAGCAGCAACAATTTCAATCAAAAATAGGCATGACCGTTAAGGGCGCAGAAAAATCTCAAAAAATCCTTCTAAATGCAATTTTTTTAGAAAAAATTAGGCTTTCTATACTCTTCATGATATAATGAAGTAATATTTTAACCTATCCCACTATTTGAGCATGAAAAAATCTGGATTTAAAGAGGAATTTCAGGAGAAAAACATGGCAAATCAATCCTCGAAGCCTGGGGAATATAAAGCAGAATCTATCCGCGTGATAGAAGGTCTTGAAGCTGTTAGAAAACGCCCTGCCATGTATATTGGCTCGACGGGCCCTACAGGTCTTCATCATCTAGTATACGAAATTGTAGATAATTCTGTAGACGAAGCACTTGCTGGATTTTGTGATACCATTAAGGTTATCCTACACGCAGACGAATCATGTTCAGTTGAAGATAACGGACGCGGTATTCCAACAGATATCCACCCTACAGAAAAAGTCTCAGCCACAGAAGTCGTTTTTACCAAACTTCATGCTGGGGGTAAGTTCGATAAAGAAACCTATAAATTTTCAGGCGGTCTTCATGGTGTCGGTGCCTCTGTTGTCAATGCATTATCAAGCACCCTTGACGTTACAATATTTCAAAATGGAAATATCTATCAGCAAAGCTACAAAAAAGGTAAACCTGTAGCTCCACTGGCCATTACGGGTACAACAGAAAAAAGAGGTACACTTGTCCGATTTTATCCTGATCCGGAAATATTTAAAGAAACAACTGAATTCAATTTCGAAACATTATCTTCACGGTTGCGTGAATTTGCTTTTTTAAACAAAGGGTTACGTATCTCGATCTTGGATGAACGCACAAGCAAAAGTCATGAATTCTTTTTTGAGGGCGGCATCAAGACCTTTGTAGAATTTATCAATACAAAAAAGACGGTACTTTTCCCTGAAATTATTTATTTTCAACAAGTAGATGAAGACAATGTGCTTGAAGTTGCTATGCAATATAATGATGGCTACGGCGAACAACTATATTCATTTGTGAACAATATTAACACCATTGAAGGTGGCACTCACGTTTCTGGCTTTAAATCGGCACTCACTAAAGTATGCAATAAAAAAGCAAAAGAGATAAATCTGGTCAAAGAAGGAGATGCATTCTCAAGTGAAGATATTCGTGAAGGCCTTGTTGCCATTATTAATCTTAAAGTCCCAGAACCTCAATTTGAAGGTCAAACAAAAACTAAACTTGGCAATAATGAAATAAAAGGAATTGTAGATTCTTGGACCTTTGCCTTTTTGGATAGATTTTTTGAAGAAAATCCCGCAACGGCAAAAAAGATTTTAATCAAAGCAGAAACAGCAAAACGTGCTCGTGAAGCTGCCAGAAAAGCTCGCGATTTGACACGCCGAAAAACTGCACTTGAATCGGCAATTTTGCCCGGTAAACTCGCTGATTGCTCAAATGAAAACCCTGCAGATACTGAACTATTTATTGTAGAGGGAGATTCTGCAGGCGGTTCAGCCAAACAAGGCCGTGATCGCGCAAATCAGGCAATATTACCATTACGTGGTAAAATTTTGAACGTTGAAAAAGCACGTATCGATAAAATATTGGGCAATGAAGAAATTAAAGCACTTATTGCAGCAATCGGTTGCGGCATAGGCGAGGATTTTGAAGTAGCTAAAGCCCGGTACCACAAAATCGTCCTTATGACAGATGCTGATGTAGACGGATCACACATAAGAACACTATTGCTGACGTTCTTCTTTAGGTACATGAAACCGGTCATTGAAAATGGGTATCTGTACATAGCACAACCACCATTATACAAAGTTAAAATCGGCAAAAAAGAACAATACTTAAAAGATGATAAATCATTCAAGAGATTCTTATTTGATTGGGCCCAAGAACAAACAATACTTACAATAGATAACAAACCAATCGAACCAATGCAATGGCACAACTATCTTGAAGATGTACTCATCTATGATGATCAGCTAAGCAAAACAAGTGCTGCGATACCCCTTGATTTTAATAATTGCCATGAACTCATCCGTCTATTGCATACGACCGGCTGGAAAAAGGCTGATGGAACCGATGCTCTCATGACCATCTTAAAGAATCACTTTAAAGAATTTTCAGTCGGATACAAAGAGGCTCATACCAAATCTGACACTGATGCCATGATTGAATATCCTGCTTATATAACATTCACAAGTACAGGCGCAAGCTGGCAAGTCCCTGCTGCATTTTTTGAATCAGGCGAAGCGCAAACGCTTGTTCAATTGATGAAAAAAATCAGCCCGCTTGAAACAGCAACCTGGACATTGCAAATCATAGGCAAAGAAAAGACCCTTGCAAACAGTGGCACTCTGAAACTTATGATGGCTTTATCAGAGATCAGTAAACCCTACATGCACATACAACGGTATAAAGGTCTTGGTGAAATGAACCCTGACCAGCTCTGGGAAACTTCAATGGACAGCAAGCAACGGTCATTTCTTCAGGTAAGTATTGAAGATGCACTTGCTGCAGATGCTTGGTTTAATACACTTATGGGTGAAGATGTATCAGGCAGAAAACAATTTATCGAAGATTATGGTCATTTTGCCAAAAACATCGATATTTAAATATGACGAAGCTTTTTCAATCAATAGATCTTTATTGCCAAAAACATGAGCTCATTCCACCACAATCGATCATTATTTTGGGTCTCTCTGGAGGCCCAGATTCTACGTTGCTTGCCCATTATTTGAGCCTAAAACAGAAAACCGGAGATATTAAATTAATTGCTGCACATCTCGATCATGAATGGAGAGCCAATTCTCAAAATGATGTTGAATTTTGTCGTAATCAAACTCAGCTTCTTGGGGTAGAGTTAATTGCCGCCAAAGCATCTGAACTTTCATTTAAACCAAAATTTAATGGCTCTAAAGAAGATTTAGGCCGGCTACTGCGCAGACATTTTTTTGAAGAAGTAAGAAAACAAAAAGGCGCGAACTTGATTGCCCTAGCTCACCAGATGCAAGATCAACAAGAAACATTTTTTATCCGTATGATACGCGGAAGTTCGTTGGCTGGACTAACAGCAATGCGACCCCGCCAAGGCCATTATGTTCGCCCTTTACTTGAAACTAACCGCTCCGATATCATTGCCTATTTAGACAATAACCAAATTCCCTATTTGATTGACCCAAGTAATGAATCAGATCTCTATTTACGCAATAGAATTCGCAATAAAGTTTTACCCATGTTAAGGACCATTGATAATCGCTTTGATCAGAACTTTGCACGAACTTTGGCACAACTTAAAGAAACAGATCAACTTTTAGAAGAAATTACCTTTACAACTCTGTCTTCTATCAGTTTTAAAGATGGCAATGCAGTTGGCATAAAAATAAAAGAGTTTAACCTGCTTGCCCCCGTTATTAAAAAACGGGTCATTATCATGTGGCTCATTCATGAACAGGTCCCTTTTACCCCAAGTGACCACTTTTTGAATGAAATCATACATTTTCTAGAAAAACCAACTGGCAAAACTCATCAAATTGCCCTTACGTGGTCTCTCAAAAAGAAAAATTCTGTGGCTAAAATTATAAATATAAATCTATAGCTATTTCTTTCATTAATCTAGGGCATTGAGTATCATAAGAAAGGAATCTATCAAAGACCTACGGGAGGGTTTCATGTCTGATACCAACGAGCATCGCATAAAGCTCATAATAATCATTCTCACGGTACTCTGGCATTTTCTTATGATCTATGCATTCTTTTTTATTGTCCGCAAAGAATCGGATGAACCAATGCATCTGACACTTAAACCCCAGGTTATAGAATATCTCCTTAACTCGATGTCACAACAAAAGCCCACTATAGCCAACAAAACTCTTCCAACATTACCCCCCGCACTAGCCTCTTCAATCCAACAGATTGCCCAAAATCAACTGAAGCAAGAACTTGATGAAGAGGGGTTTGAACAATACATGCTCAAAAACGCAGTATCCTATGGATCCTATAATCAAGGTTCTGTAGTCACTATGGGACAAGAGGGTATAGGTGAGAAAGATGAACACAATTCTAACGTTCAACAAGAAACTGGACAACCTCAAAAAACAATGTCTTTGCCAGAACAAGATGACACTGCTATAAATGATCAAAACTCCAATCAAGAAAGTAATTCACTCCCATCCGCAGAAGAACCTAGCAAGTCACAAGAAACAGAAACTAGTCAGGAACAAGATCAATCATTAATTGACACCCCATCAGAAATAAACCCTATTTTAGCCCAGGCAGAACAACTATTAAATGAGACCGGAAGCAGTTGGATAAGCCCATCGAAATCTCAGTCAGCTTCAAAAACACCTACGCAACAACAGAGACCAAATAAGACAAGCTCTCCAAATACGTACCCGAAAAATCGTCAGACGAGGCCATTAACCTTGGCAGATATCACACAAAGCTACGTTAAACATATACGCCAAGAACAAGAGGTTACAGGACACTGTACTTACAACCAAGGAAACTCATCTTCAGGTTCAATACGCCATGGGGTCTATGCACCGCCGACTGATGCAACCGCTCTTTCAGAGCAGATTTACGCGAGTAAACTGTATAGTTTACTCGAGCAATCGGCTAAAGCCTATTCAAATCAAATTTATTCCTGTAAAGCCTTAGAAATGGAAACGACTATAGAGGTTACCCTCGAAAAAAGCGGCAAAATTCTCGATGTTAAACTGAGGCCTGAACTTCCTGAAAAAGATATGGAACGAGCACTATGTCTCATCATTCAGCGTGTCGGATTATTTCCACCAATCCCTCGAGAATTTCGTAAACAAAAAATTATTTTAAGTATACCAATACATATTAGAAGCACCCCAGGATTTGCCTCATATCAATTATTATATGGCACGCACTTCACGTAGTGCCTTATCAATATTTAATGAATTACTCGACATTTGACGCCATTCGTTTTATACCTTATCAAAAGTTCAAGAACCTTAACATAAGAGCATGTATGGCACGAGTTGTTATCATTGGAGCAGGTCTTACCGGATTATCAGTCGCCTACAATTTGGAGCAACAAGGCTTTTTTGATTATGCGATATTTGAGCAAGAATCGACCGTTGGTGGGCTTTGTCGCTCTATTCGCTGTGACGGGTTTACATTCGATTATACGGGTCATTTTTTTCATAGTCCATCAGCGCACATGATAGATTTTTTGCACACTATAATGCAAAATTCATCTTTATCTGCTCATATACGCCATTCATATATTTATTCTCATGATACCTATACGCCATATCCTTATCAAACAAACCTCTATGGACTGCCTACAGAAACGATAATCGACTGCATTATGGGCTTTGTACAAAGACAGACACACAAAAAAAATGGCAATTTTTACACCTGGATACATACTCATTTTGGATCGGGCTTTGCCCGACATTTCTTTTTTCCTTATCAAGAAAAAATTTTTGATTATCCTGTCAGCAAATTACGCACGGGGTGGGTCCAAGGAGTACCTCATACAACACTTGAAGCCATACTCAAGGGAGCCCTACAAGAACGGGTAGTAGATTCGATAGGCTATAATGCTCAATTTTGGTACCCTACACATGGTGGCATAGATCATCTTATACATGCATTTGGCCATGCATTAAAGAATCCACTCTACACAAACTGCTCGGCTGTTGTTTTGGATACTCACAAGAAAATTGTAACATTCAGTAATGGCCATTCAGAACCATATGAATATCTTATCTCAACAATACCCCTTAAAACCTGTTTGGACATTCTGGGCATGAAGAAGGAGGCTGACAAATTACTAGTAAATAGTGTACTCAACATTAATATTGGCATAGATTGTGACATAGCAGACCAGAAGCACTGGGTATACTACCCTGAAAAGAAACATCCCTTTTTTCGTATAGGATTTCCCTCCCACTTGAGGGGGATGGCACCGGAAGGCTATAGTTCTCTCTCAATAGAAATTGCAACCTTAAAAAAGCCTACACCTGAAATAATAGGTAATCTTACTAAAAAGACGTACGAGCATCTAGAAAAAATATTTGGCATACAACCACGGGATATTGTCTCAGAACAAACTTTGGTGCTACCGCATGCATATGTTATTTACAATCTTTGGCGCGAAGAACATATTGATTCTTTATTACGATATTTGGAAAACCAATCTATCTATTCTATAGGAAGATATGGTGGCTGGAAATATGCAAGCATGCATGATGCAATCACAGACGGACATAGTATGGCTCAAAAACTTATTGCGCATTTTTCAGCAACATTTAAACCTGCAACTACTGTCAAGCAGAAACCCGCTCACATACCTGCCATTACAAAAAAACCAGGTCGAAGGTTAATAAAGGAAATCTCATGAATGCATCAAATGCATATTATGGTTTACCAGTGCTTATTACGGGAGGATGTGGGTTTATTGGCTCACACCTTGCTGAAAAACTTGTACACTTAGGCGCTCAGGTTACCATCATGGATAATCTCTCGACAGGCAAGCTTTCTAACATTGAATCAATCAAAAATAGAATAAGATTCATCAATGGAAGTATCACGGACAAAACTTCATGCCTAGATGCAAGCCACGACCAACAAATCATTTTTCATCTTGCTGCAATTGTTTCAGTGGCTGAATCAATTAAGAACCCTACTGCATGTCATGAGATTAATGCGAATGGCACCAATAATATCCTGGAAGCTGCTCGAAGCAGCAACGTAAAGCGGGTTCTCTTTTCATCATCGGCTGCCGTATATGGCAATACTGATCTTATATGTCATGAGCAGATGGCATGCAACCCAGAATCACCATATGGGTTTTCAAAACGGATTGGTGAACTTTTGTGTCAACAATATTCATACACATACAATCTAGAAACTGTCATTTTGCGCTATTTTAATGTCTATGGTCCCCGTCAGAACCCTGATGGACCTTATGCAGCCGTAGTTGCAAAATTTACAGAACAGATCAAAAATTGCGAACCAATAACTATCTATGGCAATGGGCTACAAACGCGCGATTTTATCCATGTTAATGACGTTGTACAAGCAAATACCTCTCTGGCTCTTGCGCCAGTTCCTAAAGGGGATACCTTTAACATTGCTACAGGCAAAAGTCTTACATTATTAGAGCTTATTGATACTCTCAAACACCACTATCCAAACTCCACAAGCACAATTAATTTTCAGTCTGAACGGTCCGGCGATCTGAAATATTCTCAAGCTGATTGCTCAAAATATAAAACTTTTGTGGACAAAATTAACACAATAACTATTTGATTTTTCTCTACAAAAAGAATAAAAAATGGTAATCTATAGAAGTGAATCTTATTAATAAAAAAATTAACTTAAAAAAAACTATGAATACCAATCGTGATTATTATGAAATTTTAGGCATTTCTAAAAATGCCTCTCAGGATGAGATAAAGGCTGCCTATCGCAAGCTTGCTCTCAAATACCATCCTGATCGCAACCCCGACAACAAGGAAGCTGAAGAAAAATTTAAAGAAGCAGCAACTGCCTATGAGATTCTTTCAGATCCTGACAAACGCAAACAGTATGACCAATTTGGACATGCGGGGGTAGAAGGCAGCATGGGCGGAGGACCTCGTGATATGGACATGGAGGACATCTTTGAGCATTTTGGTGATATCTTTGGCGATATTTTTGGGATGGGACGAAGACAAGCACGACGCAAAAGCGGTCCTACCCCAAAACGGGGGCATGATTTATCGCAAGAACTTCAGATAACCCTTAAAGATTCATTCACCGGAACAAAAAAAGATATAGGAATTTATCAATTTGTCCCTTGTGAAAATTGTGATGGTAAAGGCATGGAAAAGGGAACAACTGCACAAAGTTGCGAGCGGTGTGCAGGAACCGGACAAATACAATTCAAGCAAGGCTTTTTTATGTATTCGCAGCCATGTGATGTCTGCCATGGAGCTGGATTCATTATTCCAAAGCCATGCAAAACCTGTAAAGGCCAATCCCGTGTCCAGAAATTTGATAAATTTACCATCACTATTCCAAAAGGAATCTTTAACGGGGCTGAACTGCGTATCTCTGGCAAAGGAGATGCGGGAGTTTATGGTGGTCAAACCGGAGACCTCTTTATCCATATAACCGTACGTCCCGACAAAACTTTTTCTCGGGTTGACGATGACCTTGTATGTACTATCATGCTTACATATCCACAACTTGTACTGGGATCGCAAATAGACATCGAAAGCATCGATGGAACGAAAGAACCAATAAAAATTCCAAAAGGTTGTCCTGTAGGTGAAAAGATTATAATTCCAGGTAAAGGGTTTCAACGATTGCGCAACAAAAGTTATGGGAACCTTGTTGTCATCACCAATTGTCATATCCCCAAAAAATTATCGGCCGATGCAAAAAAGCTCTTAGTGGAATATTCTGAACAAATCGGAACAACGACTGATTCTCAAGAAGGATCGATAACAAGCTTTTTCAAAAAATTCTTGGGATAAATATCAGAGTAAGAAAAATTGCCACAGGTATTCTTATCTTTAGGTCGAAAAGCCCGAGAAATATCGGGAGCTTTGATTAATTATTGCGGAAGGGTCCTAGGTGACTTCGAACGACCTCGAAGAACGTCTTGTTCCGACCTCATTATTTGTTCAATCCTATCCAATCTGACATTAAGCGCTTCAAACCTACGACTAAGCTTATCAACCTCTTCAGCATGGATATTGACCAAAGCTTGGAGTTTTTCCAAAGAACCTCCTAAAGATTTCAAGCATTCATCAAAAAATTTAAAGCATTCATCAATTGAACTTTTTTGAGTCAAATCCACTGCATTTTCCTTTTTTGACTGACCTGAATTTTTTTGACCTGCTTGCTCTTTATTAATAGAAGTCCCTAAAAACGGCGGCCTATGTTCATTCATAAAAATAAAGTGTCTAATAATACGCTGTCTTGCTAAAAATTGTTTCAATCTTTGTGGCAATACTATATTGGCAAGTACCGTCGTTATCGCGCCGATTTTTGCGACAGCCCAAATGGCAGGTAATTTGGTCATTATGGCAGTTTTAAAGCGCGTAGGCTTAATTAAATCTTTCATATATGGTATAAGGCTGCTTGACATACTTTTCAAGAGTGAGGCTTGGCTTAAAGGACTTGCTGACATAGCTGGTACTAAAAAAATCACACTTAGCCAGCCAAAATTTTTTTTATTCATGAAAGATTTCCTCGAATGATAAAGTAAGAACAGTATCCTTTTTACTACACATGCATGGTATCACACTAGAACAGTTTTGTAAAAACCCTCAACTATAGTATATGTTTATGATATCATGCTGTGGGCCCCGGCATATCAAGTAAAATTCAACTACCACAGACAATCAAATACCAATGCCTCTTTTTTTTACATTCTTTTGGGAAATAAGTACATTGCGATGATGATCAAAACCAACCTTTTGAATGAGATGGTAAAAAAATTCTCGATCTGGCCCTTTGACCACAGCTTGTTCATGTGCCTCAGCAAGAGCTACAGGATATCCACGCCCTTTGATACAATTATCCAAAATAATAGATGAAATATCATTCACATAATCTTCATTAAGGGCAATCCAAGCGGGGATTTCGATCCTCGCTATTTCAGAACCTACATGCAGATAAAAAAAATAAGGACGTACCGAGCTTGGGTATAGATCACAAAACTTCGATTGATGTTTAAACACAACAGTACGCATGTAAGGTTCAAGAAAAAAATTGCTTACATGAACATCAAGTAAATGATCAAGAGACTCATTCGTCGATGTATCTTTAAAAATACCAGAATGTACTGCAAAACGTAGAAGATTCACAAGGTCTTTATTTTTGGCCATACTTATGTAGCCAACACATGCAAGACCACTCTTATATAAAGTTTCAAGTGATGCACAATAACAAGATAAAAAAGTCATGCGTAATACAGGATCTTTCGCTTCTAGATGCCAAAATATTAAAGAGCCATCTAACAGCAATAAAAGATATTCACCCGGAATACAAGAAGCTTTTAACCCTGACATTATGGCAAGACCATCTGCAAATTCTCGCTCTTCTCTTTTGCAATTAACAAAGTCAACAAGCGATCCGTGGACATAAGACTCCTCGTCACCGACAAAAATTTGTGGTTCAGAACTAAACATTACCCTACGTCCTTCGATGCCATAACTGATGACAACAGAGCCAATATTAATTAAAAAGCAAGAAGATCCTTGATGTCGATCTGGGTAAATCTGTGATCCATCAACCGCAACTATAGTCTTTCTTTTCACACGATTTAGTTCAATCGGAATGACCTGATCTAATTCTCCTTGCCACAGAGGCAATGGAACCTGAAAATTTGCTACGGCAACAGCAGACCGAAACGACTCATTTTTGGCTATAGACAGCCAAATGTTTCGAGCAGTATCAAACTCAGCTGAAATATCCTTAAAAAGCTTTACTGAAATATGTTGCAACTCACGCATAACCTTGGATCGGTCAAGCCCCATATTTCTCCTTTTTTTCATTCTTCATTCAGATTCAAGCTCATGTTCTTCTATATATGCTTGAATTCCATGCTGTAACGCATAAAGGCCAAGCAATGCACAACGTAAACGGGTAGGACCAAGAGACATGCCAATCAAACCGAGGACAACCTCCTTGTCCATTTTAAGGATCTCATGAATTGTTTTACCTTTGCAAACTTCAGTGAACATAGATGCAACAGCCTGACTCAGGATGCAGCCAGATCCAATAAATACAAGAGCAGTTAAGACACCATTTTGTATTTGTCCTTCAATCTGAATCTGGTCACCACAAGAAGGATTGTACTCAATAGATGAAAAATCCGGCTCCTGCAAGGTCCCAACATTATGGGGATGGTGATAATGCTCTAATAATTTATCGCGCTTGAACTGTTCTGTATCCATCTCTTTTTTCAAAATTATGCAGGTAGCGTAGTCTAACTTTAAAAAATCTGTGTCAATATGCACCATACATCAACCAGTAAATAAAACATGTAGACCACAGTATACCGCTAATAAGTCAGAAGTAAAAGAATATATTTTTCCCCCTCTTGTATTTTTTAAAAAGCTCTATATAATAGTTTACAAAGAGAAAATTAAATGGAATTGATCATTATGGAGGCTTACTATGAACAGCAATACACTCATTCGTATATTTTTTTTATCACTCGCAATATTACTAACACCCAAGCTGTTTTCAGCCAACATAATATTTGATCTTGGCGGGGTTCTCCTTGAACCTAACAAAACTGCCATAGCAATGAAGGCCGGTCCTTTGTCTTTAGCATGGTATAGCATATCCCATTTGGAAAATCCTAGAACAGCATTTTTTAACATATTATCTGAAATTGATTCATATACTGAACCCAATAATGATATCCAAACTTTAGATGAAAACGGCGTACCAATTCCAAAAATCATGTGCGACTGGCTCAAAGGAATTCCTTCAAAAAAGATTTTAGGTAAGATTAAAAAGACAATATCAACAGAGCATCCATTGTGGCCACTTGCTACCGCAATTTTTGAGCCTCAATCTATGGCCAGCACACAAAAAATTATCGAATCGGGAAAAAAATTTGTTGAGGAATGTATTGAACAAGGACATTGCGTATATATTATCTCTAATTGGGACCTAGAATCCTTTACTTTTATGCAAGAGCAATACCCTGAATTTTTTTGTTTATTCTCTGGCATTGTAATATCCGGAGATTGTGGCTTATTAAAACCAGACCCAGAAATCTACAAACATTTTTTACTCGAATATAAACTTGACCCAAAAACCTGCTTTTTCATTGATAATCAACCAGAAAACGTATTGGCAGCTGGCAAGCTAGGAATAACTGGATCAGTTGTTCAGACAAAATTATCCGGCAATCCTGACTTCAAAAAAGTCCAGAAAGAATTGCGCAATTGGGATAGAAAAAATCTTCACTTAATACCAGATTTTCATTTTTCAACTATCTCCTGACTTTTGTAATGTTTTATAACAATAGGCAAAAAGGCCAGAAGAATAAGAATTACAAAGACCGTTATAATGGGGGGCGATACAATATCATGTATAGACTCTATGGTCGCTAATTCGCGACCGGCAAATGAGTAAATCATTGAAATAGGAATAAAGCCAACTATTGTCGTCCAAATAAAAGTCCACCAACTGACATCTGAAATTGCCGCCAATGAGTTGATAAAAAAGAAAGGAATAATAGAGGCATAATGAACCATCAATAAATAATTCGCACCGTACTTGCGCATTTGCCTATTGAATTTTTCGAATTGATGACCATACCTATTTGTAACCCAATTTTTCAGCACATAACGAACCAACACAAAGGCTATTAACGATCCGACTGTTGCACCAAAAGCCCCATACATTGTCCCGAGTAAAACCCCGAACAAATATCCGCCAAGTAAAGAAAGTGGCGCTACCCCTGGAATTCCGACAGCTATAGTAAAGGCATACACACATATATACAAAAGAACAGCTATTATATAATGCTCGCCTACATAACCCTTTAATGCGAGGCTATGGGCCTGTATTTGTTCAAGTGTAATAAATCGGCTAACCCAGGAATACATAATAACCTTCCCTATAGCAAATTTGGCAATAACTATTATCAATAAAAACAGGAGCCATATCATGCTCTTTTTTTTCATGTATAATCCTTTTCAATGAATCTAATCACTATCATTATTGCTTAATTGGCTATTCAAAGCAAGTATTAAATTTTTTTAAGATAAAACATCAAGTCATGATTTTTCTATCTGAAATCATTAATTCTGCTTGCTTATCATATTTATACCAAAAGGCTACTATCTTTATGCGTTGATCTGTCTATCATCGTATGGCTAATCCTAGTGGTAACTGAAAAAACATTAAACATTTTTAATGTTTAAGAGCAACAAGATGTTGCTGACCACATGATATCGGTTGACGCTCCACCATTTGAGAAAGTACCAATCGCAGATTTTCTGAAAGTTGATCAAAGCGGACGGCAAACTGAGCACCATATTCTTCAAACATATGCTTTTGATCTTCAGAAAGTTCACCAAGATGCTTCTCTAGTAACTGTATTTTTTCCAAAGTTTGAGCCTTACTTTCTGACACATTCCCATCAAGAGCAGCCAACCGCGTATATAATTCGTCCAGTGTCACGGTTATTTTCTGCACATGTTCTGCAGTAGCTCCTTCCTGTTTTACCATCGCAGCAAGCTGTTCAGAATTACCTTTCGTTAATGCTTCTAGATCTTCAAGTTTTGATTGAGCCGCCTGAACTCCTTGCTGTGTCTTTTCTTCTTGCAATGCAATAGCTGAAAGCTGACTAGTATGACCCGCAATTTCTACGTGAGAAAGCTTAACTTGTTCATGAACAGCGGTAGTTTTCAGTCCAATACTTTCCAGAAGTTGATTATGCCGTGCAGCAAGTTCGGCCAATGTGCTGATTCGCTCATCCATTAATCTTTGTTGCTCCTGAAGAATTTGCATATCTGCCAACTCTTTGTCCTCAGTTTCTTGTATCGTTTCCAATCTCTGCGTATGTTCATCGAGAATTTTATGTTGGGAATGAAGTTCTTCCTGCGCACACTCAATCTGATCATCGGTAGAACCTACTAACCACCCATGTAAGTGTTTTTGCGCCCATTTACCAATTCCCCATGAAATGATTCGCATCATACGACTAGATGATCTTTGAACATAAGCACGACATTGTGGTATTGCCATAGGAACAACCGTTATTGCGAGTAATGTAAGTCGCGGATACCGCGCAGGTAAAGCTACAGAACATAAAGCAAGCTTACTGGCAACAGCTATAGCAGATTGCACGGCGTGTTCAGTCCGTGTTAATACATTCATTACTTTTTTTTCACTCTGCTCTATAGCTTGAGACCCTGGCAGTTGACTGGCCACGAGAGAAAATATAAAAAAAAGAGCCATAGTCAATAGACATTTTTTTAACACGAACATGTCCCCCTAGAATCATTGCTTCCATTTTTGACCCTAAATTAGCATGACAGCTATCAAGGCTCGAGGACAATAGATTATCAATAAGAACCAAAAATCAGTTTAGATGATCCTGCCATATGAGAATGAGTAGCAGACTTTATTTTCGACTCTCTAGATCTTAAAGCTGCTACCAGACCAATGCGCCAAGCGCGCATGCCAAAATTTATGCAGGGAACAGCAATAAATCTGCGAATAGCCTCGCAGATAGCGACATATATAAGACGACGGGCTACATTTTTGCAAAATAAAGAAATTGGCAGGTCCGGAACCTTAATTTTGTCCAAGACAAGTTTTTTGAGCCCCCCAAAAAGTAATTTTGAACCTACCATTTCGCCTATAACCTTGAAAAAGATACTTCTATCAAACCCATTTGCTAGATATTTTTCATAACGGTAATCAGGCTGCTCGTATATCTTATCTAGTTCGGCAGTAAGCTCCTGATACTTTTCAGGATTTTCGTCCTGATAACAACGCTGTTCAAAACCAGATTCATCTTCATAGGTGATGTACCTTGCAGCGATCATTCCACGTCCACAATATACAGCAAGATTCAGAGAACCCTGGAACATTCTTGATTTAAACGTTATCGGCTTAACCTGCTCACCGGTTGGGAAGAAATATTCACCAATTACTTCATACAGAGGTGTTGCAATAAGGCCAGAATTATTTCGCCATAGCGATACAGCCCGATTTTTTATAGCTGATATTCCACGTGCTAGAAATGCACATGCTGAATCCATAGTATGCCTAAAACCAACATCTTTTCGTTGGGCTTTATATCTCATGCCAAAAGCATTAATACTACACAGACATATGATTATGCAAACGATCTTCAAATGCATCGACAGACTCCATATCTTTTGTCATCTGTTCTAAAACTGTTAATAGATATTCAATTTCATTTTGAGTATTGTATGCAAAAGTACTTACCCGTACTGTTGGGCCCATTGCCAAAAATTCAGTCAAAGGATGAGCACATTGTAATCCAGCACGAATACAAATACCAAATCGATCACAATAAGCTGCAACATCATGAGGATGTAACCCACGTATAGTAAAGCTTACAATATGCCCATTTTCTTGCAACTGGTCTGTAGGTCCGTAGATAGTAACGTTTTTTATCGTTGCAAGTCCATCTATTAGGCGTTTACATAATGAGGCTTCGTGGATCTTAAGATCATCAAAATTTAGTTTTTTTTTGAAATATTGAATAGCCACTCCAAGACCTATAGCAGAGGCTATGGGAGGTGTCCCTGCTTCAAATTTTTGAGGTAGGCCCTGCCATGTCGATCGATCTACATTAACCTTCAAAATCATGCCCCCGCCATATTGATAGGGTCGCATACACTCTAAAAGTTCCTTTTTTGCATATAGAACTCCCACTCCAGTTGGCCCCATTAATTTATGTCCAGAAAAAACCAAAAAATCGCAGTCAAGATGGCAAACATCAATTTTTTGATGCGGGGCTGATTGAGCTGCATCAATAAGAACCTTTGCCCCTGCTTTATGTGCAAGCTTAATTATGGTAGAAATATCATTATGCACTCCGAGCAGATTCGAGACATGACATACGGCAACCATTTTAGTTTTTGTCCCTACTATTTCTTCAAACTTGTTCAGAGCCAAGGTACCATCAGGGTTGATTGGGATAACTTTCAACACACTTCCGGTTCGATCAGCCACCTGCTGCCATGGAACGAAATTAGCATGGTGCTCCATAGTCGTAACAACAATCTGATCGCCCGGCTTGATAGCATCAAAAGCCCACGTAGATGCAACTAAGTTTATTGATTCAGTGGCACCTTTTGTAAAAATTATTTCTTCGTGGCAGGCTCCTATAAAATCGGCTACTATAGTGCGGGCTTGCTCATACAATAATGTTGTTTCCTCTGCAATGGTGTAGATACCGCGATGAATATTAACCCCATAATTACTGTAAAAATCGACCAGTGAATCCACTACTACCTGTGGCTTAAGAGAGGTTGCAGCATTATCCAGGTAAACCAATGGATGACCTCCTATACGTCTTTTTAACAAAGGAAAATCATCTTGGATTGAAAAACAAGTTTTCATATGTTTTTTCCGAATTCATATGTTTTACATATAGAAATTAATCTATACAGTATATTTATCTATCATAATTGCTATTATATCATGAAAAATACAAAATAACTAATTTTTACAAAGTATAATTATACTGCTTCAACTTAGATTGTAGCCTTACCACATAATGCATTAAACTCTGATCAGTTTTTGCTTTTTCCCCTAACTCTAATAACACTCGATTCATCAAAAAAGCTATATTCGTCCCTGATATTGGTATTCGCTGATAACCAGCCATATCTATGGCCTTTATGAATAGGTCTACAGCCCATGCATAATCTTCTTTTATATGTAGCCACAAGAGACCAACCTCAGCACATGTCTGTGGATTTGAGCCTTGAAGAAGCTTTCCAAAGCAATCATGAGCCTTTTCCCACTGATGCAATACGAGATATTTAGTCCCCAATAGAAAAAGCTTATCTTCAGCTGAAGTTTCTGGATTTGCCATACACAAGTTCAGAAACTCAACAAGATCCTTAAAAAAACGCTTTATTTTTTTTGGTCTCTCTTTTGCCACAGTACAAACTAATATAATAAGGGCTTTCCTATTACCCTTTTTTGCAGCAAGAGTTAAAAACTTAATAGCTTTAAGATACTCTGATATACCCGGCACCTTACATTGACCTGATAAATAACAACACCCTAAATCTAAAGCGGCTAGTTCATGTCCTTGAGCGGCTAAGTGCTCCAGGATAGCCATACTTTTTTGATAACTTTCAAGAGGATCAATATCAGATGCAGCATAGTTGCGATAAAAACCTGCTAAAGCATATGCACTGGCCTGATTTGTAGGATTCAATGTGCAAGCTCGCTCGAATAAAGCTCTTCCTTCCTTGTAGGAGCATAATTGATGCTGTAAAGCATGATTAATGCAATACAGATACCTATCGATTAGACTTTCAGAAGTGTGGTCAGTCAAGCTAGATCTCGATGCTTGTTCAAGAAATGGGAACCCTTCATTTTTCACCTGATCAAAACCCATGATCCCTTTAACAAATCTAAAAGTCGTCACCAAACCTAACGCAGCAGCAGCCTCGCCATTACCCTTGTCTGCAAGTACTTTAAGCGCAGAAAAAGCGCCTGAAGAATATACAAGTTCAACTAAACTTTTATCGTCGGCGAACTTATGTACAAGATCAGCTTCAGCCTTATTCATTAAAAAGATTGCACGTTTGACATTGCCAGGTGTAGAATTTTGCAAAATCATAGGGATAGCATAATAGGCAGCAGATACTGTTACTGCTGACACCTCTGGTTCATTTGTCATTGCAATAAGCTCTTCTATTATTTCTTCAAGAATAAACCCTTTCAGTTCAGGTTGCCGTGAAGCTTTGATAAAAAATTCGATAGCTTTAGTATAAGATCGAGCAACTCCCTGAGCATGATAATACATAAATCCTATATAACTTGAAGCAGATGCAACACCATCATCCGATGCCTGGAGTAAATATTCAAAAGCAACTTTTTTCGAAATACCTATCCGCTCATCTTCAAATAAATACGCAATCCGTGCTAAATTTACACGAGCTCGTTGATCGCCAGCATCAGAGTCCTGTTTCAACGTTTGAATAAGCGTTTCATTACAAAATAATTCACTAAATCCCACTCTTTTTAACACAAAACATTTACGTGCCTTAATGAGAGCTTCTTCAATGAGCTCCAATGCCTCATTTTTTCTAAAACTTTTGTTCCCTTTTTGATATTCACTAAGCATACAAAGTCCACGATAACAAAGACAACAGGATAAATCTCCCGCCCGTTTGAACCATGAGATTGCTTGAATATAATTGCGCAGGGCAAAACTAAGACGACCAAGAAGATAATAATCTTCATCATTGGCCTGGGGAACCTGATCAATCACTGACGACAATAAATCATAAGCTTTACTCTCTTGACCTGTAGGTATACCATCTTGACCAGCATGAATACCAAGTAAGGTACCCATAGTATAACGGCCAACCAGATCATCTGGGTTGGCCTCAAGGAGCATTTTTGAAAACCTATATGATTTGGCAAAATCGGCCTTTATTATATAAGGTGAATTTTCACATTTTGAGTCTGATCTTAATATTTGCGCTAAAAATCGTTGATCCTCTACATGCCCTGCCACTGCTGATTCTTCAAGTAAAGCCATACCCCGTTCTATATCTTTTGCTGTTGATTTTTTATCTTGCAACAGCAGAAATGCAAGTTCACTCTTGGCCTCTCTATTTCCAAGCGCAGCAGCAGATTCAAACGATTTCTTTGCCCGATCAAAAGATTTTTTTGCACTATAACTTCTACCCAAACCTAATCCAACGCTCCCCATGTCATGATCAGATGCTACTTCTTCACGATGAGACCGCTGAATCAATTCAAACGATTGTTCAAATAATTGAATTCTTTCATCTATTTTTTCACAGCCAGCTGCTTTCATCTCATAGAGTTTCCCTAGAACGAGCATTGCACGAACATTCCCCTCTTTTTTTTCTTTCGTGAGCCTCTTATTACATGCAGGTGACAATAGGTACCTTACATATTCAGCCTGCTTATCTTTAGACGCTTTACACATATCTTCTATGGCTTTTATTAGTTTCGAAACCGGAACTGATATACCTAAACAAGATAAGATATATTCGCAGCTTGCTGTGATATTCCCTTTTTTTTCCATCTCTTTTAGGGCAACTATACAATTTTCACGCATTTGATCATCAATCAAATGCGATACAAGAATGCGTCCGTACATGCGCGCTGCCTCATCAAATAATTGCGTGGTACATCGGCCATAACGTAGCATCTGAGCACAGCAATAGCACGCATAGATAGAATTATTTGCAAGCGTATGCAAATATGAAAAAGCTAAAGAATCATCATCATGTCGTGCATAGGTGATAACACCAAGTATAAACTTGGCATGTTCATCATCTTTTGCGCAAGTAATAAGCCTATCAATGTTTTCCTTAGTACACAAACGTGCTAGAAAACCTATCTCTTGCCTACCCGATTCCTCTCGTGAAAGTTTTTCAATTTCGATGGCAGCATCCTTTAATGGTTGCTTTGACCCATACCCCATTATATTAAGTAATAAGCAATAACAATTTGCCTGCATTTCCCCTACTTGGGCTGCTCTATGTAAATATGTACACGCCTCTTGATAGTTATGCTGCTTGTATAACAACATTCCAAGATATGAACATGCCCGACTATCCCCAGTTTGTGCAACCAAACGAAGAGCTTGCTCTGCCTTTGTAGAAATTATTAATCTACAGAATTGTTCAATGGGACATGAACTGAGCACACGAGAAATCAATGGCTGTATATAATCAACCGCTTGCTTATCATCCAAAAATATTCTATACAAACGAGCCAGCAAAAAGCATGCCTCATTATTCTCTTGTGCAACAAATTGCTCGAGCAACTTTTCAATTAATACTGCTGCACGTCGAGATCCAGGTTCTTTTTTCACCTGTTCTTTGAGCAAAGAGGCAAGATCAAGGGCATGTGAAATACTGTTTAATTGCATGACAGGGGTTGCAGAGGAAGCACAAGCATGGATAGTTGATGTCTGAAGACATTCATGCGCCTCTTCTAGAAATCGCTCTTGTCGCCAATAATCTTTCGCTTGAGCCCGGTTGCCACACTCGAGTGCACACCGTGCTAATTCTCCCACTGATCGTATATGACCGTTATAGGCAGCAAACGAAAAATATTTTCGTGCACCTCCAGCACCATTTTCTTTATCAGGAACACCAATATGCGCTTTACACATAAGTCCAAGTTTGTGAGCAGCAGCTTCACGCAAAGATCCTACCTCTTCGGCTGGCATAGCCAAAATACTCCGAAAACAGCCATATGGCTCACGATAATCATCTATCACATTATCTTCTAGTAGATATTGAAGAAGTAGTTTCGCATGTGAATAACGCTGTTGAACAGATATATGTTGCTTGCCATCAACAAGATCTCCGCGCATAGCGTGCATAGTAAAATACTCACAAAAAAGTGCCGTTGCGCCTATGCAGATCAACATTTTTAACCTATAAACAAATTTCATTTTATATTTCCCGTGTAAATAGTATTGACTCATACATAATTTATCCTCTATATTGTATAACCTACTTTATTTAAGCTAGCTGCAATTATTTTAAGTATGGTCTGCACATATGGATCATTCCCGGATATTTCTTTGAATGCAGCCAAGACATGAGCAAAAATAACCTCTATTTTAGGATCAACAAAAACTCCCTGTATGATGGCCCCCTGATTTAATACATCAACCAAACTTATCATTGCATCGTGATAACATTTTTGTTTCAATTCTTGTGTAGCTACCAACCTGCTTTGTTCCATGTGGCAACCTGCTTGTTGTATTGAAGATTCAACAGATTTACCTTCGATAGCGTCTAATGCTTGCATGAATCTAAGTGCATCAGCCCACCGTCCTTGCTTGATTGACCAAACTGCCATAAAGCTATTCCATTCTTTCAACACCCGTCTATCAAACGGATCTTGTTCGCGACCTGGCAAAGTATCTGTTTGAAACAGTTGAAATAGCCGTTCGACATGTGGAATTAGTTGCCCTACATATACAAGATCTCTTGAAAGATGAATCTTTGCCAGTAGTATCATAGCCAACAATTGGACCTTAAAGAATTGATGATCTTTGTTGATTGCTGAAATAGCAACCAATGGATTTTCCCCCAAAATTTGCATAATATATTCATAAGCTTTCTTCTCGGAGTATTCAATTATTCCTTGCTTTACATATAAGCTGTCGCTACCGGGCAAATATGCCAGCGCTAGATCTAACAATGCAACTGGATTTTTACTACGCGCAGCCATTTCTAGCAGCCTAAAACTTTTTTGTGAAATTTTTTTTGGAGATCCACCCTTTAAGCCGTCTTGTCGATAGAAAGCAGCTAGGCGATGATGAATAGCTATATTTTCAGGATCTATCCGTCTTGCTTTTTCTAATAGACTCTCACATTTTTTTGTATCAGCACCAAGCCTAAGCCAAGCATCTGAAAGAGCAATATACGCATTGCAAATAAATGCATCTTCAGTGGTCTGAGATTTACCGCGAGCTTTTTCTAGCAATGGCATGCCTATCTGTTCAATATCATTCAGCAAAGCACTGTCACCGGCATGATATACCAAGCGACCTACATAGATTGAACCCATTTGCGCAGCTACCTCAATATCTTGATATGCCAGGGCAAGAACAGCATCCCAGGCACCCGATTGACGGGCAAAGCCACGTAATTCTTGATCATTCGGGTACTCTCTTACTAACATTTCAGCTTCGCCAAATAGTTTGAGAGCCAAAGCTCGTTCATTTTCAGTTCGTCCAAGCAACTGTACAACGGCTATATAATGAGCAATAATTGCAATTCTGTTATTGCTTGCTTTTAGCAACTCTAAAAGTTCGTGCATAGCTTCATCGTACACATAGGCAGGTGACAGTTTATTGTTGAGAACTTTTTGACATAATGACAATGCTTTTTCTTCAGATTTTTCCACCCATATTCCATTTCTATAAAGATGTGCACAAAAACTATCTACTGTAGTCACATCATCATGGGTCGCAACTATAGCAAGATATTTATCAATAGTACTCTTATCAATACCAAGATGCTCGCAGCCATACAATAATGCTAATCGCAAAAAAATTACTATAAAACGAGGGTCACCTGATTGTGCACGTCGAGTTACCTGGTCGACAAGAGTTGACGATGAAATCAATAATTCTACATCATAATACGATTGGTATTGGTCAGTCATATGCCACAAAGAATTTTCAAAACACTGTAACGCCAGTCCATCGGATGAACCATCACCAGGATACAAAAGATGAATAAATCCCTGAAATAGTTTCAACAATGGGTCATCTGGTACCTTAGAAAGCCATTCAAGTGCTTTTTTATAATCTTGCTTTTTAAAACTCGTCATAGCTATGTGGCTATAATCAATGTTAAAACTCTTATGACCTTGCATAATAGCCCGCATTAAATATTCTTGGGCTTTATTTTCATCTTGTGGTATTCCATGCATACCACCATGTTCGTATAGAAGAGTACCAAGAATATATTGTCCTACCATCTCATCTGGTATCTGCGATAACAACTTTATTGCTACCTGATAGGCCTTTGTCGGATCTTTTTCAATAACAACTCCTTGTTTTGTTTTTCCTCCAAAACAAAGGATTTCAGCTATATCGCGGAAAATATCAACATCTCCTTTTTCGCCTTCTTTTAATAATTCTTCTAAACCGGCAAAAAAGTCTTCCTTTGTTGCGTGATGACTATACATACGCATAATGATGAGCTTGCTAGCGGCACCAGGATAGTGTACATCAACAGCTTTTTGCATATAAAAAATAGCTTTTTTTTCATCTTTCAAGCCGTTAAACATTGAAAGCTGCATGCAAATTCTGCCAATATTAGTCCTAACATTATGTACAGCTGGAGGAATCTGCTCAAACCAGCTTAATGCCTGCTCGAGCGCATCTTTCTTTTTTATAGGATCTTGCATCTCGTCACTTAATGCACAATAAAGAACACCAAGCAAGTAATATGCGGAAATAGAGCCTTTAGACGCTGCATCTACAATACGACGATAACGTTTTTTATTAAGTAAATAGTTGAGATACTGAGAGAACACTGATTGTTCTTTAGCACGACAGGAATTAATTATTTGATAAACGCTTGTAGATTTCTCTGTATCATGCAACAACATCAATAACAATTCACAATGAGCTTTTACGTGACCTGCTTGCGTCATCTCATGTAATGCTTGTTCTACTTCATTTTTAAGTTCAGAATCGGCACCAGCCATTAATGTTTTGACGTAAAAAACAACCGCATTATTATAGTCTCTTTCAACACCCTTACCCTCTTTATACAAATTCGCCAAACAAAAAAATAGATAAGGACAGCTTTCACGATCAACACTCTGTTGCAAAGATATACATGCCTGTTTGTAATAGTGCTTGAAATAGGCAATTAACCCCAAAATCGTCCTGGCATCTTTGTCATTCTTTTTAGTTTCTTGCTCTAGCATCGTTACTATGGACTGATCACATAACTGTGCAAATATAGGCAACATCTGTCTGCCTGCTGGACTGCTCATCAGCTGATCAAGGTTTTTGCGAATATCCACATAGGATACCTCTTGCTGTAGACCAACCAGTAGCCCGTGAGTCCAATAACATTGAGCCAATACATCGCCTGAACTTGCCAATCTTTTGAAATATTCAAATGCAATGACTCTTTCTTCTAGAGAACCTCGTTCATATAAAAAAGCCTGCGATAGTCTATACATATGAACATCGTCATTTGTTATGCCTAATGACAATAAAGGATGCATATCAAAGGTAAGCATGATATCTCGACACTCGCAATCATTTTTTTTATCAAATAATCGATGTAGCCAATATTGCGCAGCCAATTTCTTTTCTTTATTTGTTTCTCCAGCAGAAGCATATAAACTGGCTAAATGATATTGTGCACGTACATTCTGTTGTTCTGCTAACCCAATAAGCATTGTAACCGCATGGGCATATGCACTAGACAAAGGCATACTGGGAGACACAGACATAGTGAGTTTGGGGTATAGCTTCAAAAGAGTCATTAAAGAATCAATTTTTTGACCGTCACTATCATCTAAATAAGCCATGTGACTGCACGTAACATCTTGATATGCTTCTAAAAAACGAGAATATCGCAAGAAATACCAAGCTAATGCATGCATATTGCGCTGTTTAGCATATTCTGCAGACGTGACTAACGTTGGAATATACACATTAAAGAACTCATATAAGGGATTGTCTTGATGTCCTGTACAATGCAACCCTTGCATATGTAGGATCGATGGGGCATGAGAAAAAGGCTTGACCACAAAAAACTTTTTTTCTTGAGTGTTTGAATACAGGTAACATGGCCACGGTCTACCTGTGTTATCTGCCAGTTGGCACATCGGAAATACATGCTGGTGATATTGATCCATGGCAGTTAATGAATGAACAGGAAACATGAAAATCATTAAAAACGAGCCTACCAGAAAAACTTTCAAAAGATATGCCATATATGCACTCCCATTAACAAAGTTACAATAACTGAGCATAACGTTAATGATAACTACTTATGAAAAAGCTTGAAAGTTAAATATTGAATTTAAATAAAAAGTTGCGCTGTCTACATTCAAACACCCATGCGTTTGGGATAACGCTCGTTTTACTAAAGGCGGGCAATGATCATCGAAGATATACGATCACGGATATTACTAGACAGCTTTTCATCAAGACACTCCATGCATGTAGCATGTATGATAAGTCTCTGAGCGACAGACATTTCTATACCACGCATTTGCAAGGCCCAAAGTTGCTGTTGATCAACATGTCCAATAGCAGCACCATGAGAACAATGTACATCTTTACTCGCTATATCAAAACAGGGTCGTGCCCAAGCTTTAGTAGCAGGTCCTGAAAAAAACAGGAGAGTTTTTTGTAAAATCTCTACATCATGCAGTAACGGTTTGACAGTGATCATGCCATGGTGGCCAAATTGGGCGCTATCTTTAAGATACCCCACAATACGAACTACACTTGATGTTACACTCGAGCTGTGTTGCTGCTCTGTTACACATTCAAGACGCTGGTTTGTTTTTAATAAAGGGAATATACATATTTTGGCATGAGCATGCTCAAACAAACAGACTGTAAGTCGCTGATGATTTATAGAAATAGATGATCCAATAATTTGTACAAAAGTAATGGAACTAGCCATAGCGCATCGTATCAAGAGACTACGATATACATTTTCAGCTATCACTATCACCTGGGAACCGGACCCAACTATGATTTCTAGAGTTTCTATACTGCTGGCGTTATCTCGAATAGTAATAGCAATGGCATGCTCAATCATAATACGAATATGTTTATGATGATGAGCATGTTCATTCAAGTCATACAGGTCTTGACTAGAATGAATATTAATACTATAAGGTTCATGTAGTGTGCTCATTGCTATCCTATCGATTGATCCATTTCAAGCATAATTAGCCGATTAAGTTCGATGGCATATTCCATAGGTAATTCTTGAACAAAAGAACCGACAAACCCATTAATGAGCAATGCACGTGCAACTGAACTTCCTATACCACGACTTGCAAGATAAAAAAGTTGGTGCTGATCGAACGAACTGACTGAAGCTTCATGACCAACTTCAGCATCAGGATTGCCCACATTGATTGATGGACAAGATGTCGATCGTGAACTTTCATCAAGCATAAGAGTATCACATTGAATATGAGCTCGCGCTCCATAAGCTGATGGTTCAACGATTATGCTGCCTGCATATGCAGCAATCCCGCCAGAGCTGCATAACGCTTTTGATACAATGGCAGCACACGTATTAGTTCCACGGTGAATAACTTTTCCTCCAGTATGCTGGTGCTGATTGCAGCCGGCAACGGCCAAGGACATCATAAAGCCTTTTGCCTGGTCCCCGTGCAGTATCATACAGGGATACTTCATAGTAGCACAACTTCCAAAGTTACCATCGATCCATTCGATATGAGCATTTGCATGAACAAACGCTCTTTTGGTCACCAGGTTATACACATTTTTAGACCAGTTTTGTATCGTCGTATAACGCACATGAGCTTTATCAAAGACAATAATTTCAACAACGGCACTATGCAATGATTGTGTACTATAGAGCGGCGCGCTACATCCTTCAAGATAATGAAGGCTACAGCCTTGGTCAGCAATAATCAATGTACGTTCAAATTGACCCATTCGTTCAGCATGCATTCTAAAATACGCCTGAATAGGCAATTCAATAGATACTCCTTTAGGTACATATATAAAACTTCCCCCACTCCAAACAGCGCTATTGAGAGAAGCAAATTTATTATCATTAATGGGAACTATTGAACCTATATACTGTCGCACGATTTCAGAATAGTTGGCAACAGCTTCATCTAATGAGCAAAAGATAACACCTTGAGATTCCCATGAAGCTTTAAGATTTTTGTATATTATTTCAGATTCAAATTGCGCACTTACACCAGCCAATGTCTGTTGCTCAGCCTGGGGAATCCCAAGTTTATCGAATGTATCTTTTATATACGACGGAACATCGTCCCATGATCGCACCTGGGTATCAAATGGCTTGCAATAAAAACAGATTTGTGACAAATCTAAAGAAGATAGATCAACACCCCAAGTTGGCATGGGTGCAGACAAAAAAGCGTCATAGGCAGCTAAGCGCCATACCCGCATCCATTCTGGTTCATTTTTGTAAGAACTGATCTGTTCGACAATAGCTCGAGAGATCCCTCGTTCATGAGTACATGAACTATTATTATGATGCATTATAACCACCAAGCTCTATCTGATCAATTAATGAATAAGTATCAGAGCGAACTATAGTCCCTTCTTGCATAATATGCACATAATCAGGTTTTATATAATCCAAAAATCGCTTTTGATGGCTTATAATCAATAGACTTGCCATTGGATTTTCACGGGAAAAAGCAGCTATACTGCCCGCCATATGGGCAAGAGCATCTATGTCAAGGCCTGAATCAATTTCATCAAGGATAGAAAACACAGGTTTAAGTATAAGCATCTGCAATAACTCGAGTTTCTTTTTCTCTCCACCAGAAAACCCGCTATCTAGAGGTCTATGGATCCAAGCCCTACTAATATGCAGAAGGTCTGCGACTTGTTCTATATGAGAACTGAAATTGGTCAATGAAAATGCCTCAACATTACGTGCACGCACAGCTTCCTTTAATAGTGCATAAACTGATAACCCTGGAATTTCGACCGGGTTCTGCATGGCCAAAAATAGCCCTTTGCATGCCCGTTCTTCTATAGACATCTCAATTAAATCAGAACCTAGAAAATACAGAAAACCCTGTACTACTTGGTAACGTAGATGCCCCATGATGGCATAGGCCAACGAACTTTTGCCTGAACCATTAGGCCCTACAAGAGCATGAACACTTCCGGGTCTAATTTGTAGATTAACTGAATGAATGATGTTTTTTCTCTCAACTGACACGGCAAGATTATCAATAGTGATAATCGAAGGCTGTCCAGTGAAATTTTGTTCTTGTATCATAATAGTTCAGTATAAATATAAGCTGGGTGTGTTACAATAGGTTTCTAGATGAAAATATTGATAATCGTGTATATAATTAAATCAGACAATGATTATTTTTGAATTAAAAAGCAGTTGCTACTATCAGGAGGCATAATGTTTCGGCCAAAAATTTTCTTTGTAATAATGATTTCACTTGGATTCAATAATGCTATTGCATCTGAAGAAAGACTCCCATGTTCACAAGATACCGTTCTAGAAGAATGGAACCATTTTGCCACATTACTGTATGAACAAGCTTTTTTTTGCGAATTATTGATGGCAATTATTCAGACACGTCGAACTGATGAATTTCATGCTGACGTTCTGCAAACATGTCCTAAGATAAATGCCATGGTTTTGCGTTCTTTAGAAAATGACAGTTTAAAATTTGATAGCGAAACACCCCCTCACGAAAAATTATTTATTTCTAATATTTACTATACTTTTAGATACCTTGTCAGACAAAAAACATATAAGTTATTACTACCAGACTTTCATCCCGAAACTGATACATCACTTTCTTTTTTGCAAGAAATACTGAAACAGCTTGATTTTTTTATTCATAAGAAAAATAAATCACCCCAGAAGGAACTCTTATTATCCTTGTACTCACTCAGTCAAACCCTCGATCTTGTTCTTACACAATACAGAACTGCATGCACATCTTTGCGAAGCCAGTATACAAACCTCATAATGTTGATACGAGCCAAAATTATAGTTCAGCCTCAATTCATCACAAATATTTTTCATCAGTATTTAGATAAACCCAAAAAAATATTACCTGTTTTTCTGCATACTTCGCGAGAAACACAACCTGTTGATTATTCTCTCACCTTTGACTCTCAATTGCACGAGTGGCCACCTGAAACTCTCGAAGAACCTTTTCGAACGTTACCCATGAAAAAAAAAGGTCGTCGATCAGAACTTGATGACTTCCCTTGCTCACCCATTGAATGGTGCAATTCGCCAAAACCTGATGATGAGAGTACATCTGCCAGACCTGGAATAGCGCCGGCAGCCAGTAGTACATCACAGAGCACTGCAAGTAACTTTAACTTACAAGATCTTCTTTTTGCATACGATTTTCAAGAATATTGGTTCTCATATTTATCTTCTTTGTTCAACAAACCAGAAGAGCTAAAAAGAGCTGGTTGTGAATGTTCTAGAGCATATACTCAAAGCTGTACAACGTTTAATAAGCTCTTTAGGCAGATGGATAGTTTAGAGAAACTCTCAACTACTGGTCATCTACAAGCAGAATTTGTTCAGTTACAATTGCACCTCCAGGCTTTAGCAGAAAACACTCGGCATATCGAACAGAACGTGTCAGTGTTGGCGAATCTTCTTGACAATGATCTGGTTAATAGGTCTAAGCAATAATAGAGCTCGTTAGTTACGTTACTGAATCATAAGCTTATATCACCGAACGCATGAGTTCTGGCAATGTAATAAGGCCATGTTGAACTTTTGGAAATCCATCTGTAAGCAATGTTTGCATACCATCTTCAAGAGCTTGATGTTGTATGACATCAAGATGCGGACGCTGCATAACGATAGAGCGCAACGTTGGTGTCATAGTTAATAATTCAAAAATACCGGTACGACCTTTAAACCCAAGATTAAAGCAATGTGCACACCCTGTACCTTTATAAAGCATAATCGGTTCAGTTCCTAGCCTTTTGAATAAAGCCAGGTCTTGTTCGGTTGGTTCAATTTGGATACGACAATGAGGGCAAATGGTTCGTGCAAGTCGTTGTGCGAGAACACCACTGATAGCAGCATCGACTAAAAAAGGCTCAATCCCCATATCAATAAGACGCATAATAACTGCTGGAGCGTCATTTGTATGTATGGTACTCAGCACAACATGACCTGTTAAGGAAGCTTCTATAGCGACCTGAGCAGTCTGACGATCGCGAATTTCACCGATCATGACAATGTCAGGGTCTTGACGCAATAAAGAGCGAATGCCTTTTTCAAAGGTAAAGCCAGCTTCAGGATGTACTTGTGACTGTGTTATACCTTCAAGGCTATATTCAACAGGATCTTCAAGGGTAATAATATTTTTTTCGGGTGAATTGAGCGCCGAAAGGGCAGCATACAATGTTGTTGTTTTACCAGACCCTGTTGGCCCTGAAACCAAAAAAAAGCCATTTGATCGAGACAGTAACTGTTTAAACGAGCTCAGCATTGCATCAGAAAAGCCTAATTTATCAAGAGTAATCATATGATGTGCACGGTCAAGTATACGGATGACTATCTTTTCACCATGAATAGAGGGAAAGGAAGAAACTCGTAAATCAATTTCTTGCCTGTTGACCATCACCTTAAATTTACCATCATGGGGAATTCGTTTTTCTGTAATATCGATATTGGCAAGTACCTTAATACGCGAAAGCACTTGATGCATATGATTAAATTCTATCTGTTCTTTATCATATAAAACACCATCAATACGCCATCGCACACGCAAAGCTTCTGGTTGCGATTCTAAATGTATATCAGAAGCTTGATGTGTAATAGCATCAAAAATCAGTAAATCGATAAGTTCGACAATAGAATTTTCTGGCTTCATCTATTAGTCCAGAATATCTTCATCATTTCCCGGAAAATCTTCATCTGCATCTGTTTCGAACTGCTCTTGTCGATAACCACGATCCTCAGTCCGTTCTACGCGCAAATCAATATCTTGAGGAACTTCGGTGATAGCTTTATCATAAAATTCGGTGATCGCATCAGTAATATCTAGCCTTAATCCTACACGAAAGACGATGTCGTAGGAGACATAGTCACCAATAAGAGGCAACAGTCGGGGATTATCAGGCTCACTAGCAACTATAGTCATAATATCATCGTCAACATCCATAGGGATAAATGCATGGCGATGAAGAATGTCTTTGGGAAACTTATGAAGCAAAAAAGTTTGAAAAAAGTAGCCGTCAACATCAACCGCAGGAACCTTATATAGTTGTGATAGTGCATGCAAAAGATCTTCTTTACTGACAACGCCTTCTTCTAGCAAAAAGTCATCAAAATATTCTTTTGAAGATTCTTGAAATAATTTTTGAAGATTATAGGATTCTTTATCTTTAATTACCCTATTTTTAAGAAGAATATTCGTAAGCTCTTTGGCAAATGACGCATGTTTCTCCATGATCGCACCTTTTTGTTTAGCCAAGTCGAATACCAATTAAAAATCCAATAAAAAAGCTTAAAAGCAAAATAATATTCGCTTTTGCCCAACTCCAGTATGCACTGAATATGCTTGAATCGGCCATATGTTCGATACCTAAAAACGCGCGCAATTTATCAATATTGAGGGTAAGGTTGATAATCTCAAATTGATGAAGTAAAAACAAGCCCAATAAAGTAAGCACAACAATAAGAACAAATGCACTAAATCGTTTAAGTATATAGCCAATCAAAAATCCGAATCCAAGATACATACCGATTTCAATAAGCTTATTCGATGAGAATTGAAAATTATCAATATGCAATGAAGATTTTATTTTTGATATCCAACCAGCGGAAGCTTGAGTTTGCGTATCAACCATGTCTCTCCTTTTAAGAAATGACTTTTCAAAGCTACTAGATATAGCATATAGATAGATATATCTAGCTTGCAAGAAATTTTCATGGACCACATAGTACATCCAGTATTGCAACCTGATGTCTAGCACAAATTTGCCACAATATTCAGCAACTTGCCGATTCATTATAACAAGATGCTGTTATAACATCTTGCGGGTGGGCAAATCGAGTTCGCAATTCTTGCAAAAATGCACTCTCTGCTTCCATTGCCAAGCAGCCTTGAGTCAAAATCAAAAAACTTCCGAGCACTAATAATATTTTTTTCAACAGTTTTCCTCAATTATTAAAAACAAGAGCAATTTCTAGTACCTGTATCTATATTATGCGCAATGTTTATTATCTTTAGTCTTAACGCCGACCAATCCGGCTAACTTTTGGTAGATACCCTTTACTGGAATACATACCCTATTCAGCACAGCTGTAAGCCTTTGCCCCCCTCTATAAACTGCATGACTAATCCTCGTTGTTACCCGACCACACAAGCGTACCATCCGCGGTATTATTTTTACCGCTGCATACAAACCAAGCGCTGTAATCCCAGCACCTATGATCCATCGAGCTATAGTATGGGTGCGAAAAAATTACTGTCCCCCTGACGCCCTTGAGTAACTTGGCGTGCATCAATTCCTCTAGTTGCCTCTTCTGGGGCATGTTGGGCTACTTGCTGACTAACACTACTTGCATGGCTATCTGCTTTTGGTTCGTCAATTATTTGCAAACGTTCTTCAACTGGAACAAGATTCGCTTTACCTTTTTGATGCTTTTTCTCTGTTTTCCCACCAACGAGCGTACTAAAGAATTTTGAAATCGCAGATACCATGCCTTCTGATTCATGCTTTGATTCTGTGGAACGGCACTGTTGAGCAGCAATTGGTTCAGTTGTAATCACAGTCCCACAAGTAGCAGGCACTGGTACACCAGAGTCTTCCAATAATCGACTCTCATCACCCAACAATGCTGGCCTCATGGCCGTAGCATCTGCCATAACTAAAAAGCCTCCTTTTTGTCCGTATTCTGATACTTTTATTTTTACGGTTGAAGTTTCTGGCCTTTTTGGATCAAAGACAATAGTACCAAGTAAACCTCGCTTCTTCTTTTTCCCGATAGGCTCTAAAGCCTTTATCACTTGCGGGTCTATGTAGCCATCATTCTGAAACCGTGCAAAATCTATCGCTACATCATATGCAGTTTTGCCTGCTCCATTTTTTAGATCCAGATTTGCTCCATGCTTTGTAAATGACTCGATGGCAAAGTCAAGAATGAAATGCAACACTAAAAAATTTCAATAAGAAACAGCCCTCCATTGCCGGGCAGGCAAGCTTCATAAACTACTCATGACTGAAGAGCGTAAAACTTCAATGGGTGTCTTG
>JAKASV010000006.1 GCA_021818945.1 bacterium
CTCTTGAAAATAAATATTAATATTTGTAGCATGATTACAAAGCGAATCAATTTTTAAAGATGAAAATGTTTGTTTTTAAGCTATTTAAAATTCAAACTTTTCAGACTTATGGTTGATCAATGGAGGTAATAAGCATTTTTTTAGAATGGCATACGATGTCACAAATTGAGCTCCGTGATTACCAGCTTGAAGCCCTTCAGATTGTTCAAAAAGAATACAAGTTAAAGATCCGTAAGCAACTTATTGTTTTACCTACTGGAACGGGTAAGACCATAATCTTTGCTGCCATAGCAAAGCATTTTAACAAACGCACACTGATATTGGCTCATAGAGATGAACTTATCCAACAAGCAGCTTCCAAGATAAAACTCTATTGGCCAGAGGCTGACATCGGTATTGTTAAAGCGGATCTTGCCGAATACGATCATCAGATTGTAGTAGGAAGTGTACAGTCATGCATGTACAAGAAACGCATTAAGAGGCTCAAAGAACAGGACTTTCAGATTCTCATCGTTGATGAAGCCCATCATGTTGCTGCTAATTCATACCAAAGAATCATCAAGAAACTGGGCTTCATGCGTAATACTGGCAAGAAGCTTTTACTTGGATTTACAGCGACGCCTGAGCGAGCTGATAATCTTGGCCTTGGTGATACCTTCCAAAAGATAGTATTCATGCGTTCTGTGGCAACTATGATTACGCAAGGGTATCTGTGTCCAGTATCAGCACGTAGGTGTCTCACGTCTGTATCACTGGATGGAATTCGCACACAACATGGTGATTTCCAGGTAGGTGATCTGGCAACAGCAGTCAACGTGCAAGGACGTAATGAGTTCATATAGTAGATAAGTACCAGCTCTATGGAACGGATTGTAAAGCAGTGGCTTTCTGTGTTGATGTTCAGCACTGTCATGATCTAGCTAAAAGCTTCAATGACCGTGGTATTATAACCAAAGCCGTATGGGGTGCCATGGATCTTGATGAGCGTAGACAAACACTTGCCAAGCTTAAAAGCGGTGACATCAAAGTCTGTACTTCTTGTGGGGTATTAACGGAAGGCTTTGATGAACCAAGTATCAATTGCATACTCATGGCAAGACCAACGAAATCGCGCGGCCTATACATACACAGTGTATAGGCCGCGGCTTAAGAACTGATATGGGCAAATCTGATTGTCTTGTATTAGATTTTGCAGACCAGGGACATGATCTTAACTCGGTTATGACATTGCACAATACTATGCCAGAGATCATCGAAGTTTCCGAACAGGAAAAACAACAACTCAAAGAAAAAACTGACAAGCAAAGCAATGTACCAGTCATTGAAGTCTATGATGGGCAGTTCGACATACTTGGACGAGCTGCGTTCTTATGGGTTGATATTGGCGATGTGAGTATTCGTTAATGGATGACGCTTATCACGAGATAGTCTTATCGCCATGCACTGATGGCAAGTATATTGCTGCTCTATGGCACAATGTTGCACCAACAAAGATACTGGATCATCTGCTGCCATTGGATTATGCACGAGGGGTATGCGAAGACTATGCACGGCAATATCTAGAGATAAAGTACTGCGAATCAACCAGCCTACTCTATAGTACGAATAGATTGGCTCCAACTGATAAACAGATAAAGCTGCTTGAAAAGTATGGGTATCTCCGCTGACAATATGAGCAAGTCACAGGCTGCTATTGCAATAAGACAATATCATGCATTGCATAACAAGCAGCTGCGCCAGCATGCTGCTGATCCTATAACTGATAAGCAGAAATATTACTTAGAGAGTCAGGGGATTCGTACTGATGGGATGAACAAAACAGAGGCTATGAAGAAAATTGCACTATTGAAACATGGCATACGTCCAGCGAGTATACAACCTGTAAGTATATAATGTTCTATTCGAGCAAACTAATTTTTTTTACTATATTTGAGCTACTTTAAAAAAACATTTAAGCATGCCTGTAGTATATGTGGCATAATGAACAGGCGTTAGTCCTTGTCTATTTTTTTGGGATGCATTGGCGCCAAAGGCTAACAAGTATATAACCATTGTTTGGTGAGCGCGGGTATTACCTCTGGCAGCATAATGAAGAGCGGTCTCGCCCATCTTGTCAGTTGCATTAACTGATGCCCCATTTTTGATGAGTTGTAAAAATGTTAGCAGATCTACATTGATGATCGCTGATAATAATGATTGGTTGAGTTTTTGAAATTTGTCTATTTCAGGCGATGGGTCTTCATAGGCAGGAACGTGTGAATGAGTCAAATATCTGTTTGCCTCAAATGGTGTACTTTGTGGCGCACCAGCTCCGCTTGGCTCATAAATAACACTTGAAATATAGAAAGTACATAGCGATATTGATAGTAGAGTAAATTTTATTAAGCTATTCATATTAAACTTTTAGTTTTTAAATAATATTAATTTTCTGAATTGTTATAATGATGAATAAATTATAATAATTGTCAAGATAGTTTCTTTTTGAAAAGATAATTTAATAAATTTGCATGTGATGTACATTTACAAGAGAAGATATATTTTTTAAAAAATTGCCAAGGGGATAAAAGTATAGTCTAGATGATAAATTTATTACTTTTTGGGCTAATTGTTGTTTTTTGTTTTTGACATTCCTTAAGCTACGTAATAGGGACAGTATATTGTATGTAGTTTAGATTTTATCCGCATACATTATGCAAAAAAAAGGTTAAGGGCAGGGGGGTGTGCAATGAAGACTATACAGACGAATGACAGCCAGCAAGAGTCACGTGAAATGCTTCATGTGATTCCGACTATGGATGTTGTCGTCTTTCCCCATATGTTAGTACCATTACTAATACTGGATGAGCGGATCATCAAGGGGGTTCGGGCGGCGCTTGATTCGTCGAAGACAGTGCTTTTGCTTGCTGCAAAAAAGCAGTCTGATAGTCAAACTACCATAGGGACGGAGGACTTATATCCCATTGGTACCGTGGCTTCTATTATGCGGCTTATTAATATTCCTGAAGGAGGGGTTAAGGTTCTCGTGCAAGGGCTTGCAAAAGCACGGGTGTACGAATTATTAGCAAATGAGGATGGTATACAAGCAGCTATTGAACGAATAGATTTGAGTTATGATCCAACAGATGTAGAAATTGTGGCCCAGATTAACAATATAAAAAGTGTTGCAGAAAAGATGGCTGCGGCGGGTCAATTTTTTAGCCCCGATTTTTATTCTATTATCTCGAGGATGCAAGAACCGGAAAAAATTACTGACTTTGTGATTTCTCATTTGAACTTGACAGTTGAACAAGGACAGAAACTTCTTGAAGTTTCATCGATGAATCAATTTCTTGAATCCATCTATCAGTATCTGTGCCGTGAGCTTGAAGTGGCTGAACTTGAGGAAGGAATAAAGAACCGGGCTCGTGAATCGATGAATAAGGCTCAAAAAGAATTTTATTTGCGCGAGCAGATCCGTGCTATCAAAAATGAACTGGGCGAAGATGACGCTGAAGAAATCGATGGATATCGAACGCGGCTAGAAAAAATATTGATGACGGAAGAGGTGCGAACTGAAGTTATGCGGCAGATCCATAGGCTTGAGCGAATGGCCCCCGATTCAATGGAGGCGGGTGTTTTGCGTACCTATCTAGATTGGGTTATTGCATTGCCTTGGGGAACATTTACTGAAGACAATCTTGATATTAAGCGAGCTAAAGAGATTCTCGATACTGATCACTATGGACTTAAAGAGGTTAAAGAACGTATTTTGGACTTTATATCCGTATGTAATTTAAAGATGGATGGGGCATCGCCTATTTTATGCTTTATTGGTCCTCCAGGCACAGGAAAGACATCTTTAGGACAATCGATTGCACGTTGTTTGAATAGAAAATATGTGCGCATTTCATTAGGTGGTGTCAAAGATGAAGCTGAAATTCGAGGTCATAGACGGACCTATGTAGGCGCTTTACCCGGACGATTTATTCAGGGGATTCGTAAAGCTGGGTCATCTAATCCTGTGGTCGTTATAGATGAACTTGATAAAATAGGTGCAGATTTTAGGGGTGATCCATCATCAGCAATGCTCGAGGTTTTAGATCCGCAACAGAATAAGGCTTTTTATGATAACTATCTTGGTGTACCTTTTGATCTTTCTAAGGTTATGTTCATAGCAACGGCTAATAATCTTGAGACTATTTCTGGACCATTACGCGATCGTATGGAGATTATTGAGCTGTCCGGATACACACTCGATGAGAAACTGGCTATTGCTAAGCAATATTTGATATCTCGTGGCATTCATGATTCAGGGCTAGAGAATCATCATCTAGAAATACCTGAAGAGGTTCTTACTGATCTTGTAGTTAATTATACCAGAGAATCAGGTGTACGCGAGCTTGAGCGTCTTATTCATAAACTGTGCTCAAAAGTTGCTAGATCTATTGTGCAAGAAAATAAGATAATTACATTCAATAGCAATACTCTTGAACAACACCTGGGTCCGCGTAAATTTCTTTATGATGAAGTACAACATGAAGATCAGGTTGGTATCAGTAATGGTCTTGCCTGGACACCATGCGGTGGTGAGATGATTCGCATTGAAGCTGTTTTAATGTCAGGTCAGGGCAAGTTGATTTTGACTGGTCATCTGGGTGATATCATGAAAGAATCGGCGCAGGCTGCACTTAGTTATGCGCGTGCACACGCCAAAGAATTTAATATTCAGGACGATATATTTACGACGCATGACCTGCATATTCATGTTCCTGCAGGAGCTGTTCCAAAGGACGGTCCATCAGCAGGAATCACCATGCTGACATCGATTCTTTCTGCATTTACTCAGCGTCCGATCAATGCTACATATGCTATGACTGGAGAGCTTAATTTGAGTGGCGAAGTGATGCCGATCGGTGGCATTAAAGAGAAAATATTAGCTGCTAAGCGAAACAATGTGTCGCATATAATTTTGCCGCTCAAAAACAAACATGATCTTTTGGGTATGGAAGAGATAACTAAAGATATAGATGTTATCTGGGTACATCATGCTAATGAAGTCATGGAACGTGTATTGTTACCTAACGGTAAACGAAAAACGATGCGGCAACATTAATTATGAAACATATATTGACCATTGGGGGAGCTACTAAGGATATTTTTATAACCTACCAGCAGGCACAGATGTTCGATCTGTACCTACACGAAGGCAGGCGCTCCTTCTTGATATTTGAAGATGGAAAAAAGGTAGAAGTTGAAGCTCTCGAGTACCATACGGGCGGAGGAGCGACAAACACAGCAGTCGGTTTTCGTCGCCTTGGGCACGAGGTTTCTGCATTTTTTAAAATCGGTCATGATCAAGAAGGAGTGTATGTTATCCAATCATTACAAACTAATCAGGTAGACACCTGCCTAGCTATTATTACAGATAGCGCGCCAACAGCAACATCATTTATTATTCCGACTGAGGGTGGCGATCGCGTTGTCCTTGTTTATCGTGGTGCAAATCTTACTTTAAAAGTTGATGAAATACCTGACGATGCTCTAAAAACAACAGATCTTGTCTACATAACATCATTAAGTGGTAGGTCGGGAGATCTTTTGTTGCCTATAGTACAGCGTGCGAAAGAATATAACAAGGAGGTGGCTGTCAATCCAGGTACAAGTCAACTGACAGTAGGTACGAAAATTTTATGCCAATCGCTTTCGTTTATAGATATTCTTATTCTCAATTGTTCTGAAGCAAGATGCTGTATGGCGGCTATGGTTCAAGAAGATCGCGAACTACAGGTAAAAATGCTTACTATCAAAGAACAGCAGCACATGGAAAATATGCCTGGTCTTTTACAATCCCCAATAACTCATCAAGGATTGTGTTTTGGATTGCGTACATTTTTTCAAGAGGTTCATGCACGAGGTCCAAAGCTTATCGTCGTTACCAATGGCAAAGAAGGTGTTTATGTTTCCAATAAAGAGAATATCTTTTTCCATCCAAGTCTTGCGGTGCCTGTGATTAGTACCCTTGGTGCCGGCGATGCATTTGGATCTGGCTTTGTAGGTATGCATGCCTATGGAGCGTCAATAGAAGATTCTATACGGGCAGGTATGCTCAATAGTGCATCAGTTATCGGTCATGTTGGAGCAAAAACAGGCTTAATGCATAAAGATGAGATGCAAAAACAGCTAGAAGCAATTGTTAAAGGATTGTTGCAAGAATATCAGGCTTAAAAATGGTTAATCAGTGCTTAGCAACAGCCTTTTTTGACCTAGGTGCTCGCTATAACTTTTTCTAGGACAAAATTATCTTGGTATGAGCTTTCGGAGTAGATATTAATTTAACAAGAGGGTAAGCATATCTAACTCTTACCTTCTTGCGCATGAATGGTATTCAGCTTTTTTATTCAGTAACAGAATCTAAGCGATTTCGCGATGAGCAATTTCTGGCATCAATTCGAACCACAGATTAATTTGGAATGTTGTGAAATCCCATATTCCCTTAAAATAACGGTAATGCAGGGTATGTGGATCCTTTATGACAAAAATAACTGATCCTTCAGTTGTGCAAGTATGTTGGTTTTTTGGTCGATAAGTATGTATGTAGATTTTTTCAACATGCTCGAAGTTTGGTCCACATAATCTGATTCCCGTATCATTTATGCATCGCATATTCTGGTCGCGAGAAGCCATCTTCTGATGAACTGATGTCTTTAAGAGAAACTTTCTTAAATATTGAGAGAAAGTTTGTCTTTGTTGACGCATATAGGTAAGTTCATCGGCTGTAATAAAAGCAGGTAAGAAACGGTAGGGCAAATGTGGCTGTTGGTTCTTCATCATTATGTATTCCTGAGGGTATTATAATATATAAGGCACGTTATCTTGAGCGATAATCAATTAAAAAAATTATTGTAATGCTATAAAGCTTTTTATTATATTATTTTAATACAAATAATAAATTTGTCAAAATTTTTATAATACATTGATCTCGTATGGTCAATATTGGTCTTTCCACTTGTATATGTTTATTAGTATGTATTAAGCTTTGTAGGATATAATGCATGCCCACATGTTGTATTGCAATTACATATGTACAGATAAGATTATATGAAATAACGTATGACCTTTAAGTATTGAATGTATATCTAAAAAGAGGCTTGATCGATGAATTGGTTAGATATTTCTTTTGATGGTTGCAAAGTTGGATATGAAGAAATGCTATCTATTGCAAAACGTTGTTCACCTATCGTTGATAGATTAATTGAGGCGCGCAAATTAGGTTATGACTCTCAATATGCTGCAATCAACTTGCCCTTTGATACGTCTTTGCAGGGTCAAATTTTTGAATTAATTGATAAGATAAGAATTCATAATCCTGCCATGCTTATTATTATTGGAATAGGTGGATCAAATCTAGGGACTAAAGCTGTTCAAGAGGCTTTAGGGTGCACAGGGCCCTCCAAGGCTCGAATGCCTGTCTATTATGTCGATACCATTGATCCTGATATGGTAGCTCAGGTTTATGAGTCTGCTGAAAAAACATTACAATGTGGGCGCATGGTTCTAATTAATATTGTTACAAAGTCGGGAACAACGACCGAGACTATAGCAAATGGGGTAATATTTATAGAATTAGTCAAGCGATATTATCCGACACGATATCATGATTGCATTGTAGTGACAACTGATACAGGATCAAGCTTGTATGATGTTGCAATGCAAGAGAGCTTTCAAGTTTTATCAGTGCCGCCAATGGTTGGGGGGCGTTATTCTGTTTTTTCTGCAGTTGGACTATTCCCATTGGCAGTAATGGGAATTGACATACGAGCTCTTGCACGCGGTGCTGCATACTTTATTGATGAATTTTTCAGAGAGCCTTTGCCAGAAAATAAGGCAGCTCAAAGCGCTGCGATATTATATGCTTTGTATAACCGTGATTTTGTAATCCATAATTTTTTTGCATTTTCTATAGACCTTTACGCTCTTGGCCTGTGGTATAGGCAGCTCATGGCAGAAAGCTTAGGTAAAGAATACAACCTTAAGGGTGAACGGGTTAATGTCGGAATCACACCCATGGTATCTATTGGCAGTACAGATCTTCACTCAATAGTAGAATTGCATCTTGGAGGTCCGCGCAATACATCGACTACTTTTATTAATGTTTCATCAACATATACCCAGATAAAAGTGCCAGAATATGAACCATTTGAGCGACTTGTTCCAAACATTCAAGGCAAATCACTGAGTACAATTATGGAGGCAATTCTTGAAGGAACAAAACATGCGTATACTCTTGCCAATCGGCCTTTTGTGTCTGTGACATTGAAGGACAAATCTGCTTTTACTATAGGCCAATTTATGCAATGGAAAATGTTAGAAATTATCCTGCTGGGGTATCTATTTGGTATAGATCCCTTTACACAACCACAAGTTGAATTGTATAAAAAAAAGACACGAGATTTGTTGGCCCAATAATAAAGCCTTTCTTTCACTTTGTCTTATTATAATGTAACTTGTTGCAAGTAAGTATTTAAAAGCATTAATCTCAATAATGACGGATACAACCATCATGAATGGGTTTAATTGAAGATCGTTCACAGAGAAAGTTTAAAAAGATGAATGATTGTACGATCATTATTATTGGGATAACAGGAGATTTAGCTAGACGCAAATTAATCCCTGCTTTGTATAAATTGATAGCCTTAGGCAAGCTCGACAAGTTTCTGATTATTGGTGCTGCTAAAGAAGATACACGTATAGATCAGATATTAGATGGCGCTAAACATTTTATTCACCCAGTTGATGAAGCTGTTTGGAATTTGTTGCGCTCTTCAATTCATTATATTCGTGTTGATGCTGTACAAGAGCATGATTTTTTTGCTTTGCATGAATTTGTTTCTCGTCTTGAACATTCATGTAACATGGCTGGCAATCGACTGCTCTATTGTTCAACGGCTGCAGATTTATTTTGTCCGATCACAGAGAATGCTGTAAAAACCGGGTTAATAAAGCGAGGCTCTGGTCAACTCTGGAATAGAGTTGTCTACGAAAAACCTTTTGGCTATGATCTACGTTCGGCTCATGCTATTAACAGCTGCATTTGTCGGTTACTTGAAGATGAACAGATCTATCGAATTGATCATTATCTTACTGAGCAAATTGTTAGTAGTATAGCACTGGTTCGCTTTACTAATTCAGTCTTTGAGCCACTATGGAACAATCGTTATATATCGCAGGTTCAAATTATCTTGAATGAAAAACTCTGTGTAGGTAACCGGGGTGGTTATTATGATAAATATGGTGCGCTCAAAGATATGCTCCAAAACCATATGCTTGAACTTTTAGCCCTTATTGGTATGGAAGCGCCAAAAGAATTGACCGGTGAGCAGATTCGTGCCGAACGTTCTAAGGTTCTCAAACAGGTGCACGTGGTTGATGCATTGATAGCTCAATACAATGGCTATCAACAAGAACCTTATGTTCGCCCGAATTCACCGACTGAGACTTTTGCGGCTGCACATCTCATGATCGATAATCCTCGATGGGCCGGTGTTCCGTTCTTTCTAAAAACGGGAAAGTGTCTTGATAAAAAGGACACTGCGATTCATATTCAATTTAAACATGTTGACTGTTTATTGACGCAAAAATGTCCGAGTGAACCGAATTATTTAACTATACAAGTAACTCCGAATCCATCATTCTTTCTCACGCTTAACGTAAAAAAGCCTGGATTTGTTCAAGAGGTGATGCCAGTTCGCATGGAATTCTGTCATAACTGTATATTCAAAGAAGGTACGGTAGAATCCTATGAAGTAATTTTCGATGAAGTCATACGCGGCGAACACTCGGTATCAGTGCGCTTTGATGAGATTGAACATGCATGGAAGATAATCGATACGATCAATGATATGAAGCTTCCTTTGTATTATTATGAACGGGCAAGTCATGGCCCGAATGAAATGGAACAGTTTGAATTCAAACATGGCATGAGGTGGCGCGCATGAAGATAGGATTGATAGGATTAGGCAAAATTGGCTCATCCGTAGCACAAAGACTTATTAATGCTGGTCATAGTGTAATAGGTTTTGACGTGGACCAAGTGGCTTGTAAACGGGCACTAGATATAGGTGTTATGATAGTTCCGAGTGCAGCCCAAGTAGCTCAACAAGCCCGTACTATTTGGCTTTTTTTACCTGCTGGCTCTATCATTGATCAGGCTATCAGTGAACTTATCCCTCATTTGAAAAAGGGTGATATTCTCATTGATGGAGGGAATAGCAAGTATACAGATTCTATGACGCGTGCGCGCATGCTTGGGTCTTTTAATGTCTTTTTTATTGATTGTGGAACTTCTGGGGGATTACAAGGTCTTGGTAACGGCTTTTGTCTTATGATTGGTGGCGATGAGGCAATTTACACAAAAATTCGGCCCATGCTGCAGGATGTAGCTACCCAGGGGGGTCTTGGCTACGTCGGTCCTTCAGGGACAGGCCATTATGTTAAGATGGTTCATAATGCGATTGAATATGGGGTCTTGCAGGCCTATGCAGAAGGGATGCAGCTGCTCAAAGAGGGTAGTTTTAAGGATTCTCAAGTAGACCTTGAAGAAATTACACGAATATGGCAACATGGATCTGTTATCAGATCTTGGATTTTAGAATTATTGCATGCAATTTTGGAACGTGATCAGGAACTTCAGAAAATCATTGGTGAAATTGATGAAACAGGAACTGGCCGCTGGGCCGTCGAAGAAGCAAAAAAAAGTGGCGTCCCAGTGCCGGTTATAGAAGAATCTGTCAAGATACGTGCTCTGTCTTTGCAAACTGGTGGCAATTATGCTACGAAAATAATTGCCTTGCTACGTCATGAGTTTGGAGGTCATCCATACAAGAAAAAGCATTGACATTGCGATACAATCGGTAAGTTGTAGTGGGAGGTATATGGAAATTATTGATATCAGCTGGCCGATCAGCGAACAAATGACGCGATATAAAAATAAAAGTGTTATCCAACTGCAGACCATTAAAACATTTGATCACGATAAGGTACGTCAGACGAGCATTCTGATGGATTCACACACTGGAACGCATGTTGAGGCTCAAGCACATTTCATGCATGATGGCATTACAACGGACAAAATTGGGTTGCAACAATATTGTGGTCGTTGCTCAGTTATAGACATGACGTTTGTCGGAGATTCTATTACCGATGAACATTTGTCTCTTGTTCACATTGAGCCCAATTCTATACTATTATTCAAAACAACTAATAGCGAACTCGAGGATAATGCTCCTTTTGATTCTAATTATGTCTATCTTTCAGAATCTGGAGCCGCTTATCTATCCGAAAAGCAAGTCAACGCAGTAGGAATTGATTATTTAGGTATCGAAAGATCTCAAGAAGCTCATATAACGCATCGCACATTGATGGAAAACAATATCGTTATTATAGAGGGCTTGCGTTTGCGTAAGGTACATGCGGGTAATTATTTTTTTATCTGCTTGCCGCTAGCTTTTGTTGGTATCGAGGCTGCTCCTGCAAGGGCGATACTTTTTGAAGATTTTTAAAAAAAGATAAGGCCCTAAGCAGAGTACAGTACTTAACGCCTCTCTTTTATTATTTATGCAATCTTATTAGTATTCATCATTACTACCGCCATGAAATCCTCCACTTCCCCTTGCAAATAATGGGCTTGTGATTGCACATAGTAAAACGAATGGTATGATCGATCATATTAAATTTATTTATTGTCTCTCCTGTTTTGATCATTAGTTCAAAGTTAATTAATAGTTAGTATGCAAGCTCTTTTGCCTGTTCTGCCATAGCATCTACATCTACTTCTTCATCTTCTTCTAATGTGATAGCTTCTGTTTTTATTTCTGTTGGTTTGGCAGCTTCAGGCTTGATTACAGGTTTTGCTATTTCCTCTTTAGGCTGTGTCACTTCTTCTTTGACTGTCACAACCTCTTCTTTCTGTAAAACAGGTTTAGGAGTTTCACCTATCACTTTAGCCGGTGCAGTTACCACATCTTTGACAACTTCAGTTGGTGCTGTAAATACATCTTTTACCACTGTTGCCGTAGCTTCAACTGCTTTTACGGGTGCTTCAACAACCTTTTGTAAAAGACCAGCTTGCATTATTCCACTTACAATTAACAGGGCAATTGTTAATGATATTAATAAAGTTTTCATCGTTTTTCCTTTCTTTCTTTTGATTACTTTGGTTGATTCGCTGGTTGGCAGGGGGGGAGCCAACTCAGCGAATCGGAATATATCTATTAATGTACACATTCATTTCAAATAACTAACGTACATTTCAAATAACTAACTTACTGAATTATTACACTTCCCTCTTGATCGAGCTGTACCGCTATATTATTGGTTAGTGATCTGATTTTTGCTTGATAGCCATTAGGGAAGGTTACTTTAAACTCACCTGTACCATATTGCATGAGGTTTGCTGTATCACCACTTGGTATATCGACTTCATCAGAACCGTCTCCATTGGAAACAGTTATGGTATATTGAGTATCGTTTCTAATATGCCACCAAGGTTGATCCAGTACTTGTTGGCCATCGGTTTCTATATATGGAGTTGTGTAATACATGTCATCCCACCAGCCCCAGCCTACGCCAGGATACCAGCTATAATAACCCCATCCAGGCCAGAATAATCCAGGAGTAAACCAAGGCCAATAACCAAGTCCCCAGCCCCAGTCGCCCCACCATCCACGGTGTCCACCCCAGCCGCGACCATAGTTTCCTCGGCCCCAATTATTGCTATGCCAATTTTGTCCATGCCAACCGCCCGGTCTATTGCCATCACCATGTCCCGGTCCAAATTGTCCTGGTCTTCCAGATCTACCTCCCGGACGTCCTCCAGGTCTTCCACCTATTCCAGGATGACCGCTAGGTCCAACACCAGCTCTTGCACCAGGCCTACCGCTAGGGCCGCCTGATCTCAGGCCCGCTGCAGGACGACCACTAGGTCCAACACCAGTTCGGCCACCAGGGGTTGCTCCAGATCTACCTGCTTGGCCACCCGGTCTAATGCCTGCACCGGGGCCCACTCTGGGACGACCACTAGGTCCAACATTAGGTCGTCCACCAGGGGTTACCCCAGGTCTAGCGCCTGCTCCAGGCCGTATTCCAGGCCTACCTCCTGGTCGAGCTCCAGGTCTTCCAGTTGGCCTCATGCCAGCGCGGCCGCCTGCCATTCCAGGTCTGCCTATCGATCTACCGACAAAACCTCTTTGACCGCGGGCTCCACCGCGTATACCTGTTGCGCTACCGCGAATACCGCCAGTCCCACGAAATCCAGGGCCACCTCTCATCCCGCCACTTCTCATGCCTGATGGGCCTCGCATGCCGCCTCCTCCGCGAAAGCCGCCACCCCGAATTCCGCCTCCACCTCTAAATCCACCACCTCCGCCGCGCATACCACCGCCACCGCCATGTCCACCCCCACCGCCCCCGCGGGCGATAAGTAGTATAGGAGCTACAATGAGGGCTCCCGTTATGCCTATGATTATTATTAATTTCTTATTCATTGTATTTCTCCGATTTTTACATCTCTTCTACAGAGCTGTTAGCACATGATCCTTTATCTAGATCAGCAAGGCCCATTTGTTTAATGAGGGCTTCCTGTTCTTCTTGTGTTAAAGGTTTAGGCTCTTTCTCTGATACATTACCCTCTTGAATGTCTGACATAACAGGTTGAACTTCCTGTTGTGTTTGTATGATTGATTTTGGCATTATCCTCATGAGTGGTTGACTTTTTTCAGCTCTCAACAGAGATATACAACTTATAAGTGAACCGATAAGAAGTATTGATATACTTGTTTTCATTATTTCCTTTCTTTTTTTATTATTAAAATTATTAAATCAACTACTTTTTCCATCTTCTAAATATTTTTTAGGCATGGTGAGTCATCCTTTCTTCTTGTATTCTTTAAATGATGTTTCTTTGTCGCTGATTAACTTGTCTGCAGATTTTATTTGTTCCGGGCTTAACAGGTTTTTATGTGTTTTTTCTTGACGGTTCTTGATTTCATTTGTGATAGCTTTCAAGAGAGCTACTTTGAAAATTGGCAGTTGGCTTATAGATGTATTAGCAACGTCTTTTGTTGCTTCTTTAAAGGTTTTTTGCAAACGGCTGAATTCTTCTTTGTATTTTTGTACGAGTTCTTGATCAGACATTTTAGGAATCATTGCTTTATAAACTACTAATTCTTCTTGTGGTAATGTTATGCAATAGATATTATTGCTCAGAAATAGAAACAAAAAAGCTAAGCCACTTACTGACACTATGCGATATACAAAACCTTTCATATTCACTCCTTTTTTACTCATTTAAAAGAGGTTAACTAACCGAACACCATAAAAGCTAATTATATAATAGAAAATTATTATAAAAAAAATCAAGATTTTATATATTTTATGTAAAAAATCGAAATTTTATCTCTCTTGATCTAAAAAACTTGCATAATTTGGTATGCAAGTCATTTAATAGTTAAAATTTGCCTTAGTAAGCAAGTTGATACCTTGGCAGCAAGATTATGATGCTTATTTAACTAAAAAGATCGCTTTATAGGCAAAAACTAATAGCAGAAAAATCGCCACAACAAAGAAAATGCAAAAACCAATAAAAGCTATAAGAGAGCTTATTAAAAAGCAAATTCCTTGAATGATAATGGACTCTGTCCAGACACTCACAAGAGCAATAATGCCTGCTCCGCACGAAAATGGAAGAAAGAAAAAAGTCCGGGATGGCCTACTTCTGCCAAAAGAAAAAAGATCGAAAGGCTGACCCACAAAAATGGATGTATGTTCATACGATTATCCTAATTGTTGGTTAATTTGTTTAAAAAAAGCTTATACTCGACCAGTGGTAAAAGCAATCAGATATCGCTGAATTTTCGACATGGGCCGTTTGACATGCAAAAGCATGATAAGTACTCTTGAAAGTAAATAAGTAAATCCATAATTATACGTAAAAATAGAGGTTAAAAACCAGGCTGAAGGGATTATTGATGAAAACACTGTATTTGTTTTTATGCAGTATCTTTATCTATACATCTGTTGCCATGAGTATGGAAAGTAGTGCAGGAAAAAAACCATTTGAGCTTAAAATGTTAGAGATAAAGAGAAGGCCGAAAGGGTCAAAGGATCGTCGATTACCAAGTCTAAGAGCCTCATGCTCACATGTTGGCATTGTTAAAATGAGTCAAGATACATCATATCTAAAAGATTTTGCAACTCACTGCAAGAGATATCTTACTCTCAAGACTGCTGGCTCAAAGTTTGGGCGACATATAGGAGCTATTGTTGGTATGTGTGCATTTGGTCTTGGAATTTTATATGCATGGACAAAGCTAAAACCTGCAAGAACGATTCAACATGCTTCAAAAGTTCTATCGATGGCAGTCGAGGTTCGATTTGTTACCGGACTGATTAAGCGTTTTACGGCAAGATTTTGGCATAAGGCTGGTGAACTTGGATTATCTCCAGCTCGAATTTTTTGAGACCGGTTCTTTTTTAGAAGCTTTTGGCTTGAAATGTCAACGAGGTGCCCCTTTATGGCCCCTGAAATATGCCATGCTTGGTAGTTAATCTCTTTGCTGTAGATCGTCTGGGGTTGAGGGGTTATCGTTAGCTTGTCTAGACCAATTTCGATATCCATCTCATGAGATAATCTGATAATCTCTATGTTGTTAATACGGATGATCTCCATTAACTTCGCATAGGCTCGCCGTTGTCCCGCTGACATTTTCCCCCTCCATAGTGGCATATAGATTTTTTGAACCATGCATGTTGTACATAATGCCCTTAATGCCTCAAATGTGAGTTGACTTGGTTGTAAAACAATAAGATGTGAAATAGTTGTTTGTCCTGTTAATGTCACTATTGTAGGAATAAGAGTAAATTCTACCCACGAAGCTGATGAGATGTTGGCTCCTAGGAGTCCAGGGTCGATTACTATGGTCTGGTTATTGACATACAATATGTTGATATGTCCGCGATTGCAAGTGATTGTTGTTATAGGCACTGGCTTGCAGGTGTATTTTAGATAGGTTCCAAACATAACTGAAAGTCCTAGGAGACATCCAATGCTTGCAAAGGGGGTGCGGGTTTTTTTGCAACAAAAAATGAAAGCAGTTGATAGCGGGAGTGCAAAAAGTATCCATAAAGGAGGTTTTGCAAAACCCATAAGCCAGCATTGTGTCCCAAGACCTAGAAAGTAATGAAAAGCGTGACTAGTTTTTGTGAGCCCATACACGAAAAATTGATGGGGAATATGTAAAATTTGGCAGAAAAAAATCAAAGAGGATAAAAAGAGAAAAGCTGTCAACAAGGGATGAAACAGTATATTCCCAATGGGTGAAGCTACCGAGATGGGTAGCCCCCAATAGGCCAAGATAGGCCCACTTATAAGAGTTAAATACAACTGCAACTGAATACTGCGTACAAGCCAATGTGCTGCACGATTTAATTTAGAATAATCCATGCAACTACTATACAGAAAAATAGTTTTTTGTCAGTCAATCATGGATAAATGGAGCTAGTTTATAAAAAAATAGAAATCGGAGCTTTTTTAAGGCTCCGATTTCTATTGACTTTAATCAAATAATATTCGATTAAAAGCGTCTGCCGCCTCTGTCGCCACCACGAGGTGAGAAAGAACGGGCAGGACGTTCAGCACGGGGTTCGGCCTTGGTGACGCGTAATGCACGGCCATCAAGTTCTGTGCCATTCAAGCCTTCAATTGCTTGATCAGCTTCTGCGTCATTTGACATTTCAATGAAAGCAAATCCACGGGATTTACCAGTCATTTTGTCCATAATGATGCGGGAGCTTACAACGCTGCCGAACTGTTCAAATAATTGCTTGAGGCTTTCTTCTGTTGTGCCAAAAGCAAGATTTCCTACGTAAATATTCATAGGGTACCCTAAAAAAAAATTATAAAGATATACATACAAGCGAGACAAGCATGCCAGATTTTTTGCTGGGACTTTGGTACTCACTGCCTTTATTGTACACTCAAAAATGCTTATTGTCAATTTTTCAATCAGATTAATTTCATTTTTTGTTTGAGCTTTATAGATCGTCACATAGCTTTATACTGGTACAAAGCTTTAGTTTTGGCAGTAAGATCATGTGTAATATTGATAATTGCGTTAGGTATGTCCGATGTGTTATCGTGTAAACGGTGGATTGTTAGAGTGCCTTTAATGGTAAAAAGGAGCATAGATTTGAAGATAAAAAAACGTCTAGATCAGTGGTGGGATAAAAGTCGTGAATCTCGCAGGCGCATGAGAGGATATTGGAAGAATGTGATGGCCTCAACTCAGGAAAAACTTTCTCGTGGAGCTTCAGTCATAGTTCGCCTTATTCCTTTTGCGCGCAAGGAAAATTGGCGTCGTAAAGATAAACGTTAGGGTCTGTTTTAGCCCATAACAATAAAACTTAGATTATCCTGGGATAGATTTCACTTGGGTAATAGTGTTGCTTTGTCATAAGCAAGAATGGCTCAATATCTTAAGGATATGGAGAATGATTAAAGGAGTGTAATGAACCAGCTGAAACTATTTTTAGAATATAAAGCTTATAAATTAAGACTTGAGTCTCTTGTCATGACAGCTAAAGCCGGGTCAGGGCATCCGACATCATGTCTCTCAGCTGCTGATCTTGTGGCAGCCATTTTTTTTTATGCTATGCAGTTTGAGCCGCGAAATTTTAATAATCCAGATAATGATCGTTTTATTTTGTCTAAAGGTCATGCTGCTCCATTGCTCTACGCCGCATGGAAAGAACTAGGCCTTTTAACAGAAAATGAGCTCTATACCTATAGGCAGTTCGGCTCAACGCTTGAAGGTCATCCGACTCGACGATTTGCATTTGCAGAAGTCGCAACCGGATCTTTGGGCATGGGTCTTTCTATTGGTGCAGGTATAGCACTTAGTGCCCTTGCCGATAAACGCGAGTTCAATACCTATGTTTTACTCGGTGATAGTGAGTTGACTGAAGGGTCAATATGGGAAGCTGCTGAACTAGCCTCGTATAATAAACTCCATAATCTCATAGCAATTGCCGACTGTAATAGATTAGGTCAAACAGGTGAAACGATTCATGGTTATCACATGGAGCGATACAGTGCAAAATTTGAGGCTTTTGGGTGGCATACGATTATTATTGATGGCCATGATATGACTCAGATAATGGGGGCGCTTGATAAGGCCCGTCATGAAAAGCATCCTACCATCATTTTGGCAAAAACTATTAAAGGATATGGCATATCCGAGGTAGAAAACAAGAATGGCTATCATGGCAAAGCCTTCGTGCAAACCGATATGGATTCTATCTTAAAGGAGCTTGATCAACGATTTGCTCATGCTGCTTCTTATAAATCAGATTTTGAATGGAAGCCTCACATTCCTAAAAAAGCTATTGAGGATTCTCAATCATGTGTTGGAGTATCAGTTGATGAGCCAGTTTATAAGATGGCACAAATGGTTGCAACGCGTAAAGCATATGGACAGGCTCTTGCTGCTATCGGTAAATCGTGTAAACAGGTTGTTAGTCTGGATGCTGAAGTTAAGAATTCTACCTATGCTCAGCTTTTTGAAGAAGTTTATCCAGATAGATTCTTTCAATGCTTTATTGCTGAACAAAACATGGTAGGTATGGGGATTGGTTTCGAGTCGCGTGGCAAAATTCCTTTTATTTCAACCTTTGCTGCCTTTTTTTCTCGAGCATATGATCAGCTGCGTATGGCGGCTATAGGGACCGCTCCTTTGCGTTGTTGTGGGTCACATGCAGGTGTTTCTATTGGTCAAGATGGGCCTTCGCAGATGGGGCTTGAAGATATTGCCCTTATGAGTGCATTGCCAAATTCCGTAGTCCTGTATCCAGGAGATGCAGTGAGTACCTATCACTTGGTACAACAAATGCTTGAATATAATCAGGGGATCAGTTATTTAAGAACAACGCGCCCTGAGACACCAGTGATCTATAATAACACCGAAGAATTTCACATAGGAGGTTGTAAGGTCCTGCGCTCTACAGATCATGATAAAGTGTGTATTGTCGCAGCTGGAATTACATTATTTCAAGCGCTTAAAGCAGCAGATCAGTTGATATCTGAAGGGTTAGCAGTTTCAGTGATCGATCTTTATAGTATTAAACCGCTCGACAGAGAAACTTTGTTGAAAGTAGCGCATTCATCAGGAAATAAGGTAGTTACCGTTGAAGATCATTATCTGCAGGGTGGTATAGGAGAGCAGATCTGCTATGCATTGCGTAACGAAAACATTAAAATTTCATGCTTAGCGGTCACTGAGTTGCCTCGCTCAGGAAAACCTGAAGAACTTCTTGCATGGGCGGGAATAGACTCAGCCTCAATTATAAAGACTGTTAAGAATTTAGCAAAATAAGTTTAGAAGCCTAACCATGAGCGATAACAAACTGTGCAACGTCTAGACGCATGTGCATAGAGTTATTAAACCATGGGGCTAACGTGGCAATATCAAATGCTTCTGGATCAAATGCACTTGCTCATAAACCTGAAATATGGATGAACAGTTATTGAGCTTATTTGAAGATCTAGCAATAGTGATGCCTTAAGTCTTAGAGGTAAGAACTAGGTATTGGTAACTCAATATGTTCATGAGGCCCACCTGTGCGATAGCACTTTGCTTGTGGAGGGCGTCTGCCATTTGTGTACACAGAAAGCATAAATCGCGTATTTTCTGATAGCAGTGCCTGTTGAGGGAGTTTGTCCATCCACTCATGTAGCTGATCAATTATGGCAGGCAATATGGTGAGCATTGGTCTATCATCGAATTGTAAATGTTGACATGCCGTACCATTAATTTTTGTCTTTATTTGCATAAGATTCTGACTTGGATTGAATCGTTGGCCTGAAAATAATGAGTGCGTGCAGCTATCATGGTATATCCCTTGAGGATCTATAATTTGAGCTATATCTATAGTTGAATAAAGACTAAAAACTCGTTTAAATAAGGGCGATCTTACATAGTCTTTATTTTTGTCTTGTACGGGTGTTGCCAGCAATATGAGTTCATCAATTTCAATCATGTTATTGGTAACTGCGGCTAAGTTGAGTGCTACATTTCCTCCATGGCTATGGGCTATAATGCGTACCCTTGGCTTTATGCCATGAGACATCTTATAGGTATTTAGAAGTTTTAGAAGCTCAGTATGTAACGTTATTGCCTCCTGCTGACGCACACCAAAATCCATAGTTCCAGGCCAACTGAAAATATAAAAGTTATCTAAAGGGAATTTGATTGAATCAGCTTTAACTAAGATGTTAGCAGTTTCTGCAAGTTTATTATGGGGGTCGAAAAGAGTGAGGCTTTTAAGCCCTAGGTTATAGGTATTGTTACCAAAAGGGCGTGCGCCATGTATCCAGACTGAAATAGTTGGGACTTGTTGATTGGTGTATTTTGAGGCACTTATCACTTGATGGTTAGTAAAATAAAGCTTCCGTCTAAAAAAATTCTTTTGATGAGAACATCCTGGCAAAAGGATGCATAAGACCATTGATACTATTAATGGCAGAAATTGTTGTTTCATAGGCATTTTTTATGGCGATGTTTTTTAGTCTGTTGTGTATAAATTGCAAGAATATGCTGATCATGCTCATCGAAAGCCTGGCAATTACAGGCAAGTTTGTCATGAAATGTGCGCATGTGTTGAATTATCTGTGGGAGCATTGAAATGAGCCTGATGCGAATAAAATCTGAGTGGAATAAAGCATGTCCATTTAGCTTTAATTTGACTTGGGTAATGTTGTCTTGTACGGGGAACCGTCTTTGTGAAAACAACGGACGATCGCCATCATGGGGATATAAGCCTTGCGGGTCGACAATCTGAAGCAAATCTAAAGAAGAATAGATGACAAATACTTCTTTAAAGAGAGAATCTTTAATGTATGGGGCTGTTTCTTCCTGAACGGGACACGCTAGTAAAATGAGTTCATCAATATTTAGAGGACAGTCATCTTTTATTTTTGCCAAATTGAGGGCAACATTGCCACCGTGGCTATGGGTAATGAGGCGTATTTTTGGTTTTTTATGATGATCTAGTTCATATGCTTTTATTACCTGCTTGAGTTGAGTATAAAGATTTTTGGCAGCCTCTACGCGCTCTTGAAAGCCCAATGCTCCGGACCAACCAAACAGAAACATATAACCGCTTCCGTATTGTACAGGGTCAGCGGATGATAAGGTATCAGCAATAGTTCTTAAATGGTATTGCCCATCAAATGAAGAGGCTTTAATCAGACCATTTGGTGTATGAAATATCCGAGGTAATATTGCACGGGGGGTGAGTTTTGTTCCGTGAATCCATACAGTGATATATTCGCAGGGCTCATTCATTGCAGGTTTATTACAAAGATTGCTCGCTATTGGTATTTTTATATATAATTTCTCACGAATTAATTTGGTTCTTTTGCATCCAGCAAAAAATAAAATCGATAGCAAAGCTATCAGATAACGATTGCGCATCTAAACCCCCTAATTACTAAAAAATTCATTTTTACTAGTATATACTATTTTGATTCTCGACAAAAAAGGTGGTAGATTGAAACCTTTTGTGATATTCGTAAAATAAGAAAAGATGGTTGATTTATTTAAAAAGGAAAGATATGAACAAAAAATCTTTTCTATTTGTAGCAAATTGGAAGATGGTATTAACGGCTCAACAGTCAATGAACTATTGCCAAGAGCATATTTCTGACATGACTAAACTTTCAGAAGCTACAGGCAACAGTATTGTATTGTGTCCATCTTTCCCCATGATTGGTGCGGTCAATTATTTAACTATAGATACCCCCATTACTCTTGGAGCACAAAGCTGTAGTTCATTTGCTCCCGGGGCATACACAGGAGAAGTTTCGGCAATTTCATTGGCCGAATTTGGATGTAAATACTGCATTGTAGGTCATAGCGAGCGGCGACACTATTGTCATGAAACAGATGAGGACATTGCCCGCAAAGTAAGACATTGTTTGCTTGCAGGTATGGCTCCTATTTTGTGCATCGGTGAAGTTGAAGATGAAGCGATTGTGATCAAAACAGCTTCCATACTTGATGAGCAGTTAAGCTTGCTGAGCGACTATGTAATTGATTTGGGGATTAATGAGACTAGAACTATATGGATTGCCTATGAGCCAGTATGGGCTATTGGTACGGGTAGGTTGCCGGATTCGCATTATTTGCATGAGATTTATGATATGCTAGAACCAATAGTCTCAAAAAGGGTTCCGCAGGGCTTTACCATTCGCTATTTATATGGCGGCAGTCTTACTGAAGAAAATATTGAATCTATAACCAATATTGGAACTATCGATGGATTTTTGGTTGGGGGTTCAAGTTTAGATTTTCAAAAATTCAAGAATATGATATCTTTATGTGTATGAAACTATATTTGTTGTGCCTAAAATACGGAGTAGAATTATGTTAATAGGCTTATTAACCACATTATTAGTCATCGATGGATTATTTCTTGTCTTATTTGTTTTGATTCAAAAAGGTAAGGGCAATATGGGACTTGGAGCCCTTGGTGGGGGCGCCCAAACGTTATTTGGCGGTTCAGGAGGCCAAGATCTATTCCAGAAGATTACCTGGGTACTGGGGGGTATTTTTATGGCTGGTTCTTTAGGTTTGTCGATCTTAAAGTCTAGGGGAACAGAACTCGGTGACTATATGTCTAAACCTGCCCGGCCAGTCATACCTATGTCCCGCATGGCCCAAAAAGCTCCACAAAGCCAACCAGCACAACAAGAAGCTCCTGCGAGCAAAGCTCAAACAGGAGATGCTAAACAGGCCAAATAAGTCATGTCGCATATGATTATAAGGCTTATTCAGTCTATTGGTTCATATGCGATAGATATGTGCGCAGGCCTTGGTAAATTTTCACTTTTTATAATCGAAACTGTGCGGGTTGTTTGTACGACAAGACCTAAATATACACAAATAATAGATCAAATGTATCGTATAGGAGTCCAGTCATTTAGTATAACAGCACTCACGGGCTCATTTGCAGGCATGGTCTTTGCATTACAAAGTTATGTAGGTTTTTCACGGTTTGGTGGCGAGCAATTTATTGGACTTGTTGTAGCCTTAGGTATTATTAGGGAATTGGGGCCTGTCATGACCGGCCTGATGGTTACCGGGCGTGCTGGTTCTGCAATTGCTGCTGAGATTGCCACCATGCATGTAACCGAGCAGATAGATGCTTTGCGTACATTGCGCATAAACGTGTTTCAGTACCTTATTATTCCACGAATCCTTGCAGGTACTATAATATTTCCATTTTTGACCTTGTTTGCCATGATCTGTGGAATTGTAGGTGGTTACCTTATCTGTGTTCATGTTCTTTCTTTGAGTGCTGAGGATTATGTAAACAGTATTACAACATATGTTGAACTGTCAGATATTATCGGTGGGCTTATCAAAGCAACTGCTTTTGGATTTATTTTGACTCTGAATGGTACCTATAAAGGATATACAACGGGCGGAGGTGCGCGAGGTGTCGGTATCGCTACTACCCAAAGCGTGGTTTCTAGTTCTGTGATGATTCTTATTTCTAACTATTTTTTGACTAAACTTCTAGAACGGCTATAAACAAGGATACTTTGTGATAAGAATAGTCGACCTTTGCAAACAGTTCGGTGAGCACTGGGTAACTCATGGAGTCAGTATGGATATTCCTGAAGGGTGTATGACAGTTATTATAGGTCCTTCGGGAGAAGGGAAATCGGTACTTCTGAAACAAATTATTGGACTTATCAAGCCGACTTCTGGACATATTTATATCCATGGGATTGATATCACCAAGCAGTCACATCGAGAACTTGAAAGTAGTGTTACAAAAATAGGGTATGTGTTCCAGTTTGCAGCACTGTTAGATTCACTTAACGTTTTTGAAAATATTGCCATCACTTTGCTTGAAAATGGCATGTCTGTAGAGGAAGCAAAACCTATTGTTAAAGAAAAATTAAGACTAGTTAATTTGGATGAAAAAATTCTTTTTTCCTATCCTTCAGACTTGTCAGGTGGTATGAAAAAAAGAGTAGGGCTTGCAAGAACATTAGTTACAGATCCTGATATTATTCTCTATGATGAACCCACTACAGGCTTAGATCCTATAACGTCACGCATAATTCACGAACTTATGCGTGACATGCAAAAACGGCTTTCCTTAACATCTGTTGTCGTAAGTCACGACCTGAGTATTTTTGAATATGCAGAGTATGTAGCTTTATTGATTGGGGGCCAAATTCGTTATTTTGGTCAGGCAAAAACAATCTGGGAGTGTCAAGATCCATGGGTCTACCAATTTGTTCGAGGATTAACAGATGGTCCAATTACCAATGGAACTAATGGTTCATAATCAATGAATAGGTAATTTTAGGACTACTATCAAAAAAGCATATGCTTTTAAGTAGTAATTAAACAGATGTACACTAAAAACTAGAAGGATGTTGATCTGTTCTACTGCTATGTCTGTTGCTGCTACAAAAAAGGAGATTATGAATATGTCAGCTTTGTATAAAGTTCTTTTGTTTATCGGGCTGTGTATTTCAGCTTTTGCTTATCTGTCAGCCAAGTCAGATGATTTTCGGTATCAGCTTATAAAAAAAGTCTTAGATCAATATGAACGGCCGTTTACGATGATTGATGTTGGCGCTTGTGATGGTTATTATTCCTTAAGAGCTGCACAGGACTATAATGACTCAGTTTTTGTAATGCTTGAGGGTGATGCGATACCATCATTATTTGGTACGCGGTTGCATGAGATTTGTATGCTTAATCATGATCTTCATAATATTATTTTTCTCAAAAGGGCAGTCGAGATAGCTGATATACAAAGGTTAGGCGAGTGTGAGCATTTTGATGTGGTGCTAGCTTTGAATGTTATGGATCGCGTAGAAAAAGATTGGCGAACCTTTCTTGATAGTATAATTAATCTAGGTGAGCACATATTTATTGAAACCTCTGATAAAGAAATAAAAGGAGATCTTACAAGGTGTGGGGCAATCCTGATTGCGAGTATGCACAATAGGCGTAAATCTTGGTTGTTTTTGTTTAAAAGAAAAAAAGAATACTTGCGACGAAGGACATGGCTAAGCGTATATTCTTTTTCAAGCTGTTATATAGAAAGCAGCTTTTCTGATAAAAAACTCATAAAATCGATGCCTGATGTTACCAATAAAAATATTGCATCAGATTGGCTTCCAGGTATAAATTTACTGACCTTTAAAATGTACTCTGGGGCTTATCCTGCAACCATAACATTACAAAAAGCTGCTGATAAAATTAAAAATGTATTGCACAGCGATTGGCGGCCTTATAATATGATAATTCAAGGAGATCGGCTAGCTCTGATTGATTTTTATGATCCAAGGCGCGAGGGTAAGGAAACTAAGTTTACACCAAAAAGAGCAGTTTTGTTGAAATTAATGGATGTTTGGCTTGCCATGACAAATACCAAGAGTATCGAATCTTTTTATCTGCACAAATTTTTATAAAAGATTCAAATATTCGACAAACTATCCAGAGCCCTGTAAGCTACATTTTATGTATTCTATTGTGCTTTCTATAATTTTATGGAGACTGTTGCGTGTCAAAAGAAGATAAGCTATCGCTGCCAGCAGCGATTTTAATTAATCTTAACATTATGCTCGGTGCAGGTGTTTTCATCAATACAGTAAAGCTTTCAAAATGGGCAGGCGTGCTTGGCTGTTTAATGTATCCGCTCATTGGGTTATTGATGCTACCGCTTATCATTTCAATCGCAAAATTGGTGAACGTATATCCTGATGCAGGTTTTTATGGCTATGGAGCTAAAGCAATTCACCCATTTGTTGGGTTTTTTAGTTCATGGGCTTATTTTACAGGTAAACTTGCCTCCGCAATGCTTATGATCCATGTCTCGCTGTCTCTCGTTCATCAGATTGTGCCAATAGTACAAGATATTCCTGTTATTGTGCTTGATTTAGTAGTTCTTTTTACCTTTATTCTCCTAAATATGCTTAATGTACAAACAGGTGGTCGGATTCAAGTGTGGTTTATGTCACTCAAAATCATTCCCATCTTTTTTTCGATCTTTGCTGGGCTATATCTCTTTTCTTGGCGCAATTATGCGTTAGTTAATATGCACTGGGAGGGTGTTCCATCAACATTGCCGCTGGTACTGTATGCAGCCACCGGTTTTGAGGCGGCCTGCTCGCTCAGTTGTAAAATTAAAGATGCTCATCGCAATGGTCCTTTAGCAATCTTTATATCATACGGAATTATGATTGCCATTGCTTTTACCTATCAGCTTGCCTTTTATGGTGCTATGGGTAACTCTTTGGCAGCTTTACAAGAATATACTGGAATATTTCCTTTATTATTGGGCACTTTAATGCCTGGATATACAGCGCTTGCAACAACCATACAAGCCGTATTGTATTTGGCTATTGCAGCTTCAGCTTTAGGATCAGGTTATGGTATTTTATTCAGTAATCCATGGAATTTGTATGCAATGGCTCGCTATGGCCATATTTGTTTTCAATCAACTTTTACTTATCTCAACAGGTATGGATTACCAATTTGGTGTATTATTACTGAAGGAGTTCTCTGTACGTTGTATCTTTTAGTTACGCAGGGAGATACACTCTCATTACAACAAACCAGTGCTTTGGCTTGTTCGATTGCCTACACGGTTAGTGTTGTGGCGCTGATTTCTCTTGTATTTTGGCGACGAACGGTGAACATTCAGTGTTGGATTCCTATATTGGCTCTTTTTAACTGTCTCATTCTTATCGGTTCGTGTGTTCGTAATTTCATATTGTTTGGCATTCATCCATTGCTTTTATTTACAACCCTGCTTGTTTTAGGGGTTATCATGTTCATGTATACTTGGAAAAGCCGAGTTATTCAAACAAACTCATAAATTTTTAGTGCTTGTGCAAAGATCTGCCGAGTTAAAGACTTAGTATAATCAGTATAAATTTAAGCTTATAGGTTTGTTTTTTTAGCGAATTTTTAAAGTAATAAGTGACACCATACAAAGAACAATCGAGATGATAATAAAGCGAGTCGTAATCTTTGTTTCACTTAGGCCTTCAAGCTCAAAATGATGGTGAATAGGTGCCATTTTAAAGATCCTTTTTCCCCGATATTTAAATGATAAGACTTGAAGCATCACAGACACTGTTTCGATGACAAAAACCCCACCAGAAACAACAAGCAATAGTTCTTGTTTTGACATGAGTGCCATCAGAGCCAAAGCAGCGCCAAGAGAAAGAGATCCTACATCGCCCATAAAAATCTGGGCAGGATGAGCATTGAACCACAAAAAACCAAGTACCGCACCGATAAGAGCTCCACTAATAACGGTTATTTCTGGGTTATTGGTAAAAGGAATGTGTAAATACGCAGCAATAATAAAATGGCTTGATGCATAACACAGAAATGCAAAAAGGGCTAAGTTGGGTAATAGTACACCACTAGCAAGTCCATCGAGCCCATCTGTTAAGTTAACAGCATTACTAGTAGCCAGAAGTACAAACATTATCCAAAATATAAAAAACCAACCAAGATTAGGATGAAAGTTTTTTAAGAAAGGAAAGCATATACTGGTAGAAACTGTCAAAGTGGAAACAAGCAACAAAGCAATTATGAATGAAAAAGCAATTTGCATAAACCATTTTTGTTTAGCAGTTATGCCTTTTCTCTTTGTTATTTTTTTCCAGTCATCCCAAAATCCTATTGCTCCAAAAAGAAGTATGCCAAGTAGAAACAACCATACATGAAGTTTTGCAAGGTTGCACCATATCAAACTGGTAAAAAAAACGATAGCTAGGATCAAAAGGCCACCCATTGTCGGAATATTGTTTTTTGTTTTGTGCCGTTCTGGTGTGTATTCACGAACTTGGCTTGCAAAATATTCTTGGGATTTTTTTATGAACCAATTGCCAATAAGCAAGGATACTAGCAGTGATGTAAGTAACGAAGCTATGGTGCGAAAACTAATGTAATGAACAATATTAAATGCAGAAATAGATTGCTGAAGATAAGTTGCTATATGATAAAACATAGATACTTTCGACCTGAGCGGTTGCAAAAAAATGTAACTACTTTATGATATCTCATACGAGTATACAAGTCCATTCTAGTGAGTGTTTTCTGAGCCATTTGACTGTCAGATTGAGTTTATCTAAACTGAATGATACTTATAGTTGATAGTACTAAGGAGCATTTTATTAGCAATATGCTTTTCGGTAGCGCAGAAAATATGGAGAGTTATTATTGTACCTTGAATTATCGCAAACAGTTGGTATGCATATATTGTCTGTATATATGTACCAGCAACTTTTCAATGGGCAATACTACGTATGGTTTTTTGCGTTGAATTTCCATAATAATGTTGAGAGGTATACGAATGAACTTTTTATCGGTCAAAAAGAATGTTTTGTCATTACTTGCCCTTAGTTGTTTATTTGCGCAAAGCATGATGGTAAGTGGCAGAAATAATGCTGCATTTAAAGAAGAAGAACGTGCCTATGTTCATAAGCTGGCAAATGAAATAGAAGACATGTTTGAGTTTTTTAGAGTAAACATTTCAAAATTTATTGATCCCTGTGATCATACACCGTATCGCCAACTTGCTGTAGCATTAAGCGATAAAATTGCTGAATTTGAACAACATGTCATGACAACATTGGCGAAAAAACTTGTTGAAGCAAAATCAAAAAATACTGAAGTCTTTCAACAAAGTATCTGCATTGTGCAAGAGGTTCTTACTGATTTTTTAACAAAGCTCAATGTTCTTCGAAATATTCTTGTAAAGCCCGAATATCTTAATGCTCATGATGGTATACAAGCTATCAAGCTTGCAAAAGAACTAGAAAAGTATTGTAAAGATCTTTTAGATGGCAAAATAATTGCTCAGCTTGAAGCCAAAATCGATACAGTATACAATTTGGTTTCCGGTGTCTCTGAGCAATCACTGTCGGAACGTCTTAAAGAAATAAAAAATATCCTTAAGAATCTTAAGGGTGCATCTATGCAGAAAAAATCTGGAAGTGAATTGAAAGTTGTTAACGGTATAACTGCCAAAATCAGACATAACAAATAATGAAGGTTATATATTGTTACCAATAATGGGGAAATGGAGGTTTCCTGCGCTATTTAGCTTTATTAATCATTCTTAATGATGATATATGAATATACCGAGGTACATGTTTTCAACAGTGCCTCGGTTTTTTTTCTTAGAATCATTTTTTCTCTTGCAATTCTTTATAAAGATAGCTTGGTTGTGTATCTGTGCTTGCTTTATATTTAGTGCTATACAGTTCGTATGTGCCTACAATTTCCTGAAAGTATATCTGACATATCTGAATATCCGGATAAATTCGTACCTGTTGTGTTGCTACTAATTCCAGTGTCCAGTAACCTGAAGAACCAACATTTCCAAGTCCGGCACTTACATGCACAAAAAGTCCAAGACGCGCTATTGATGAGCGACCTTCAAGTATGGGGACATAATAATCTGAACTTGTATATTCTACTGTTCGCGCCAAATAGACCCGACCAGGTTGTAAGACAATTCCGGTTTTGGGAATCACTAGTTTTTCGGTTTTGTTTTCATGTTTCATATCTATGATTGAATTAGTATAAATCAGAAGCTCATTATGCAAAGTCAAGTTATAACTGTTTGGGTTGAGCTGGTTGATAGAAAATGGTTCGATAATAATCTCATGTCCGAGTTTTGATTGAATTTCTTTGCCAGACAAAATCATAAATTCCTTTCTAAGTATTGTCAGAAATTAATACTCTTGATACAATATCCATGCACTTATCGTACGATGGCGTGGTCATATAGTATAAGGATGAACTACCCATGGATGTCAATCCAAATAAAAATATAATTGATGAAATAAAAGAAGAGAGTTTACGGTTTCAGGGTCTGGCGGTTGAAGTTTCAAAGGTAATTGTAGGCCAAAAAGAGGTCATCGATTTCATTTTGAATGCTATTTTATGTAATGGACATATTCTATTAGAAGGTGTGCCGGGTATTGCTAAAACAACCATGATTAAAGCGATGGCTAAGGCTCTCGGGCTGCATTTTAATCGTATTCAATTTACACCGGATCTATTGCCAGCAGATTTAATTGGTACACTCATTTACAACCCTAAAATGCAAGAATTTGAAACAAAAAAAGGACCAATTTTTGCCAATCTTATTCTAGCTGATGAAATCAATCGTGCTCCTGCAAAAGTTCAATCAGCTCTTCTTGAAGCTATGCAGGAACATCAGGTTACCATTGGATCAAATACCTTTAAACTTGCAGAGCCTTTTTTAGTTTTTGCAACGCAAAATCCGATAGAACAGGAAGGGACATATCGGTTACCAGAAGCCCAGGTTGATCGTTTTATGTTTAAACTGCTTGTCCATTATCCAAGCCTTAAAGAAGAACATGAAATCGTAAAACGTTCTTTATCACTTGATAGTATTTCAAAGTTGCTTTCGAAAGAAGATATTGAACGTGCGCAAGAACTTGTATCACGTGTATATATGGACGAAAAAATTATTGATTATATCGTTAATATAGTCTTTGCTACGCGCGAGCCAGCTAATTTTCAACTCAAGGAATTGCATCCTCTTATTTTGTATGGTGTTTCGCCGCGAGCAACTCTGGCATTATTTGGTGCATCAAAGGCGCATGCATTCTTAAAGCGTCGTCATTTTGTTACTCCCGATGATGTAAAGGCAGTATGTCCAGCAATTTTGCGTCACCGTCTTGTGCTCACCTATGATGCAGAAGCAGAAAATGTCAAGCCCGATGCAATTATACAAAAAATTTTGAACACGGTACCAACTCCATGATGCATGATATTCTTCAGATACAAGTTATTATTCTAAAGCATGCTCGATTCGTGCTTGACAAATTTCTTATATGGGGGGTATTGTGGAAAAGTATACTAAAAAAGGGAAGGCTTGATGAAACAGCCAGTATGGATCCTCAATAGTTCTTTGCTGTTATTATTAGGTATTGTGGGCTTGTTTATTTTGGCTTCGCGAGAAAGAGTTCCCTCACGACAGGTAATTAGTCCAGAACCGGCAGCAGTTGAAGTAAGTGCCGAACGGCCAACCATCAGCAGCAAAAAAATATGGGAAAAAGATTTGTTCGGTACGATTATTGTAGTACCTCCGGCAAAGCCAACAGATCTTGTACCAGAAATGCCACCTGCCCCCGTAGCGAGACCACCAATTGTTCCTGCAATGCCGACTCCTGTTTTTTTACCACCGCTCAATGTAACATTAAAAGGGATCGTAACTGTTTCGCATGATGAATCGAGGAACCGCGCCATTATTGCAGACAACAAAACAACTCAGGAAGGAGTTTATAAGACAGGAGATACAATCGAAGATGCTCAATTAATGCGCATATTCTCTAATAAAGTTGTGCTCGTACGTTCTAATGGTCAACAAGAAGTGCTTTATCTCAGAGAAAAAGATGCTAAAACTGATCCTATGTTTGCTGTACTGAGTGGTTGGGCTGATATAGTACATGAAGTACGTCCTACTGAATATACCATTGATCCTGTATTGTTTGCAGATCGTGTTAAAAGTCTTGCGCAATTTATCGATATTTTTGACCTAACAACAGTATATAAAAAAGGTCAAAATGTAGGATGTCGTATAGGTAACCTTGAAAAAGATTCGCTTGGCATACTCCTTGGTTTCCAACTAGGTGATATTATTGTGCGGATCAACAATATTCCTGCAACTGACACGGCTCATCGATTAAAAATATATAAAGAATTGACTAAATTACCTATTGAGGGGAAACAGATTGTTGTTGAATTTCTTCGTCGCAAGCAGCCAATGTCTATACACATAACGTTGGAACAAATAAGACCAAAGCCAACCTTAGAAAATATTAAAAAAGTTCCAGTTATTCCACAAACTGCTGAAGATGTGAAAGAAAAAGAATTGAGAACGTTACGCGAAAAATTTAATTTTGCTCCAACGTTACAAGAGATACGAGAACGGGAACGGACACATATGGTACAACCAGAAAAAGCGGAAAAACCCGAGCATAGTTGAGTAAACGTATGAATAGATTAAAAAAAATTGAATCCTTTTGTGTTGCAAGTTTATGTGCATTGCAGCTTTGTGGTCAAGGTCCTGTAGCGGTAGAAAATAAAGCTGTGGGTGCCAAAGTAACTGAGGAGAAGCAAAATCTGCAACCTTCGCCTGTAGCTTTTCCTGTGCCCGACCAACCACCGCAACCATCTATGGTACCTCAAGAATTGACAATGCCCCAAGACTTGTTGCCATCGGCTGGACCGTCAGTTGAGGAGGTTCAAAAAGTTCAGACAGTAGAACCAGAGGTACCAGTAATAGAAATGCCACAATCACCAAAGCCTACCGCCCCTTCTGTACCTATCACACGAATATTGCCACCAAAATCACGAGTGCCTCAACAAGAGCAAGGACAGTCACCACAAACTAAAGTCTCATTAGATGAACAACAAGCAGGGTCGAAGTTCGCTATGCGCTCAGACCATCTTCATGATGATTCAGCTGCATTAGAGAATCTTGCCGTTCGCTCACACGATGTCAAAAAACATCTCAGCGTTCCTCCTCCAGATGAAGATGATGAGCGTATTGATTTTCAATTCGAGAATACCGATCTAAAGAATGTTATTCAGCAAGTTGGAGACCTGTTTAATGTAACATTCGTTACAGATGATATTATTAATCCTCTGCCCCAAGGAGCTGCTGCAACCACCGGCAGCAAAATATCCTTCAGAACTCAAAAATCTATGACAAAAAAACAGGCCTGGAATATGTTTTTGAGTTTCTTGGATATTGCAGGGTTTGCTGTTGTACCAGAGAAATCACCACGCAGATATCGCATTGTTGCATTGCAAAAAGCGCTGAAAGCGGCAGAACCTGTTTATATTGGGGTTGATCCGGTAACGTTGCCCGATAATGATCAAATTATACGGTTCGTTTATTTTGTAGAAAATGGCAATATGGCGGTCATACAAAGTGTTGTTAATAAGTTACGTAGTTCAACATCAGATCTAGTATCGTTGGGTGATGCAAAGGCGTTTATTTTAACTGATAAGTCATATAATATCAAAACGCTTATGGTAATTGTCAAAGAGCTTGATCGTGTGAGTATGCCCCAATCGATGTCTGTAATGAAATTATATCGTGCAGATGCCAAAGATGTAAAAGCATTATTTGATCAATTAATGGGGACCGAAGAAAGCAAGCAACAGCCGATGTTTATGCCGCCGCGCCAACAACCAACGGCCCTGTATTTTGCTGCCAACACACGCTTGATAGCGGAACCAAGAACCAATTCACTTATTATTCTTGGTACACCAGAATCGATCGAAAAAATAGAAAATTTTATTCGTAAAAATGTTGATAAAGATCCTGATACGCCTCATTCACCACTCTTTTATTATGATTTAAAATTTGCTGATGCTCGAACGGTCAAAAAAATTCTTGAGGATACTGTTGGCAAATTTGGTACAGATACTGAAGCAGGAAAAGTCGGAGGTATTCGTGGTATTGATAAGTATATAAGACCGATGGCTTTCATCGATGATCCTGCAACTAATCGTATTATAATGAAAGGTGATTATCAGGATTATATCATGGTAAAAGATCTGATTGCCCAAATCGATCAACCTCAACCACAAGCTGCAATTGAAGTTTTAGTACTTTTAGTCAGCTGGTCTAAAATCAAACAGTTGGGTACGCAGATTAGAAATTATATGAAAGCTTGTGGAGGCTTTGGTTCAGAGAACATTCAGTTCCAGACTTCTGGGCTTGCAGGAAATAGTGGTATTGTGGAGCGACGAAAACCGAATGGTAGTACTGAATCTACTATACCGAATCGTCTTATGGGTAACCTTTTGGATCTTGTCACGGGATTAGCTTCCGGTAATACAATCATAACGCTTGGTCGTGATATATTCGGTGTCTGGGGTATCATTCAAATGCTCGAGAGCTTCGTAGCAGCAGAAACTGTAGCTAACCCATTCTTATTAGCTGCGAATAAGCAGAAAGCTGTCGTAGAAGTTGGTGAAATCCGTCGTGTTATCACATCTGAAATTGTACAAAATGCGAGCCAATCAACACCAACATTTGATGATATGAAAGCAACATTAAAAGTTGAAGTCACCCCACAGATAAATTCAGATGGTATGATCACGCTTGATATTCTTGTGTCAATTGTTAACTTTTTAGCTGGCTCAACTGCTGAAACCGTGGCACAAGAGACACGAGAAATCACCACTAAGGCAATTGTTACAGATCGTGAAGTTTTAGCTCTAGGTGGGTTGATAAGAAACAACTCGAATCAGAATCTCGCCAAAGTACCGTTACTTAGTGATGTGCCATTGTTGGGTTGGCTATTCAAAAATGAAAGTAGGACCGATCAACGGGATTGCTTGCTGATTCTTTTCTCAACTCAAATTATAGATCCATTGTCTCCTACCGCTGCAGCCAGATTTACCCGGCATCATATTGATGATTATTATGGTACGTTGGATACGATGATACATACATCCGAACGACGGGATCCTATCTATAGAATGTTCTTTAAGGAAGATCCAAAGAGTGTTGGCAATCGTGTACAAGACTTTATCTTTGAAAAACCAAAAAAACGTACAAAAAAGGCACAGGCTGAGCTGGAAGAACTTAAAAAAGAACATCCTGTTCTTGCCGATCAACCGGAAGTTTTGGAAACTTTTGTTTCTAAAAAGGAAAAATTAAAAGAAAAGAACGTAGTGAAAATACCTGTGACAGAAGAAGTAAAGCAGGCACCAATGAATGCTGTGGCAAATAATAATGCAAGCAAACGCCGAGCCAAGGTGTCATTAACTCATGATATACTTGATAATCAGGAAATGGCATGATAAAAAATATTTTTATTCCAGAATCCATCGGTGATTATTATGTATTTCCAAAACGTATCCTGAGTTTTGATATTGGAAGAACCTATGTTCATGCTGTGCAAGTGTATCTTAAGGGACGCACCATGCGCATCGAAAAATTTCTTGAAGAAAAAATTGAACCGGGTACTGCTGCAACTCTTCCGGATCGCACTGCTGATGCAATAAAAAATATTGCGGCCCATGCAGATCAATATCATGCTCTGTATGCAGCGATTAATAGTTCAGTTGTGGTTTTTAAAGAGCTTGCCTTACCTTTTTTAGAGTATGAAAAAATCAAGATGGTTCTCAACTATGAGGTTGAGCCATTGTTGCCATTTGCTGGTGCGCATGCGGTGATAGATTTTATTATTACCAAACAAAATATAGAAGAAAAAAAATCGACAATATTGGTTGCTGCAGTACTTAAGGAGCATTTAGCGCAATATCTTAGTTTGTTTGGCACTGCAGGAATAGATCCTCAGGTCGTCACTCTTGATTTATTTGCACTTTATGGACTTTATAAGAGTATCCCTGAATACGCCAATGAAGCGGATAACGTTGTGCTTATTGATTTTGGTGTACATGCAACGCGTATAGCTTTTATTAACAATGGACAGCTCAAATATATAAGAACACTGTCTAAAGGGCTCATACATATAGCAAAAATGATGAGTGATGAACTTAAAATTCAGCCATCTGATGCTATGGAACAGATTATGCGATTCGGGCTGGAGCATCAAGAAGATTCTACGTATAATACAGTCATGACGCGTGTGCTGACGACATTTTGGAGCGAAATAGATTTTACCATCCGATCGTTCTCAACGCTGGTAGGCCAAGAAGTTATGACAAAAATACTTCTTCTTGGTAGAGGATCTGAAATTAAAGATATTTGTCGTTTTATAACAACTGTGTTTAATAAGCAATGTGCATTGTTTTCTGTAATATCTTTATTGCAGGATTCAAAAATTGTTGTGTCCAGTGTTAATCATGTGCCGCGCTCACATTTTATTTGCCTTAGTTCAGTGTTTCCGTCAAAGATTACCAATCGTTTTAATTTGTTAAGTGGTGATTTTGCTCCCTCAGATAAAGGATTATTTAATAAACAAATTATTGTAGGGATAACCTTATTATCTTTACTGTTTTGCGCTCTCTTGTTTTCGACATTTTGGCGGCTCCATTCGCTAAAAGCTGAGCTGAGAGCTTCTAATCAGCAGGCGGTATCCGCATTGAAAGACCGCTTTAAGGGAATTAAGGGTTCTGTATTAAATGGTGTTATGAATGAGGCACAAAATCAATTAAATAAACAAGAACAAGCAGTAGCCTTTTTGGATCCTTCCAAACCATCAATGCTGGAATATCTTTTGGAATTGACTAATAAAATAGACAAGAAAGAAACAGGTCTGAAAATTGAAAGTCTTGTCATTGAAGGTGACAAGATGCGACTGAAGGCAAGAGTTCGGGATTTTCCTGCATTAAAAATACTTGAAAAGAATCTTCACGATTCAAAGATGTTTGAATTTCAACCACTCGATAGTCTTGATTTTGATCGCGAGATTACCTTAGTACCACAGGCCGGGGAAGTATAAATGGAATATTTTGACAAATTAAAAGCTAAACTCGAGACGCTTGATGAAAAGCAATTTTACACCTATGTCTTTGGAGCTTTGGGTCTGCTATTATTGATTATTTCGTTCATAGTATTTTATTATTATAGGTCTGCACATTATTATAATCGTCAGCTTAAAGATCTTAATAATATGAGATCTGGCCAAATCAGACAAATTTTAACCAAGGCGGGTCAAATAAAAAAGCAGAAAGAAAAACTTGATGCAATGCTTGCGCAAGATCCTGAATTTAAGTTAACCGGATATCTTGAAACAGTCCTTGCAAAGTTGAATCTCAGTGAACGAAAAGATATTAGTCAGTCCCCTCGATATATCGAGATTGATGATAAATATACCGAAAATGAACTTGAATTTACTTTGAATGATATCAACATGAAACAACTTGTTGAGTTTTTGGCTGCTATTGAAAGTAATCGACGAGTCTATACTAAAAAATTGGAAATAACAAAATCAAAGACAACGCAAAGCAGCTTGGAAGTGCATATTACAATTGCAACGTTGTTTCCTAAAGTGACATAATGTAACAGACAGATGGGACGGACTTTATGAATAGAATGCGAATCAAGAATTCCTACGTTATTTTGGGTAGTTTATGTATGAGCTCGATGCTCATTGCAGCAATGGCAAATGTGGAGAACTCAGCTACACAAAATGTCCCATTGGACCGTAGATCAGACAAACAAATTAAAAAATCATCACTTAAAAAAAAGAATTTTTCCTTTAAATTTACTGATGAAAATCTGATAGACGTTATTAATATTGTGGCAGAAAAAAAAGGCGCGAATGTATTATTGCCGACTGGTGCCAGTGCTATAAATGCCAAAGTAACTATTGCAATTGAAGAAAAAATGTCTATTGACAAGGCTTGGAAATTTTTAATACAAGTTTTAGATATAGCCGGCTATAGCGTTATTCCACGATCAGGTATGTTCGAGGTAGTTAAAACCACACCAGATGTTGCTCGAGAACCATTACCTATCTATATAGGGGTGCCATGGGAACAGATTCCAGATACGGACCAACGGATTCGCTGTGTATTTTATTTGAGTAATATTAAAGTTCCCGGCGATCCGCCAGAGCCGGAAAATGAGCTATATAAGGTTATAACTGGACTTATGCCAAATGGCCAGACTGGATTGCAAGATCCGCTTTCACCTAGGCTGGCATTCGATCCTGTTACCAATGCGCTTATCATTGCAGAACGTGCAAGTATTGTGCGTTCGATTATGCAAATAGTTACTGCTCTTGATACAACAGGTTTTAAAGAAAAAATTGAGATGCTTACACTCTTTAATACAGTGGCATCAGATGTAAGACAGATATTTGATAAGATAATGGCACCTCCGACACGACCACTTTATGGGCTTGATACACGTAAAGCAACTACAGAAGCAACCTATTTTTCAAAGTTTGTGCGTATTATTGAATATGGACGACTCAATATGCTCATTATTGTGGGCCGTGAGCAGGCGGTTGATCGAGTTAGAGATTTTATTCTAAAATATATTGATGTGGCTCAAGATACAGGGCAATCGGTCTTTCATACCTATGCATTGCAATATCTGGATGCAGCAGATTTTTCACTAATCTTGCAAAATATCGTTAAGTCTTCACTTACTGGAGGAACTGGTCAATCATATGCGGAAGGTCCTCAGCAGCAAAAAGGTGGTACCGAACGTATGTTTGAAGGTGTGTGCATCACGCATGACAGACCGGCAGAGGCCGGTGTTTCTGCAGGTGGTACAGGTCCTGAAGCTACCGCAGAGGCTGTCTATTATGGTGGAAATCGATTAATTATTGCAGCACGTCAAGATGACTGGTTGCGTATAAAAAAATTATGTGAAGAACTGGACACACCTCAACCACAAGTCATTATTGAAGTTCTTGTAGCAGATCTGACGCTTGATGATACGCGAACTATTGCTTCTATGTTGCGTAATCCTCTAACCGTTCCGCTTATTGGTGATGTCCAATTTCAATCTGCACAACTTGCAAGAGGTATTCTTGTTAATGATCTTGATCTAAATGATGGACTTTCTCCGGCTACTGTTGGTCTTGATAATATTAATCATAGTAATGATGTTGATATTCTTAAAGATGCATATAATAATAGTAAACCGCCAGTTCCACTAACTACCGAAACACCTGAAGCCACTAATCAAAGTATTGTATCGGCGGCGGCACCAGGGACTATGGCAGTTTCATTGATTGATCCATGCACCAAAAAAGTATGGAGCTTATTAGAAATTCAGAATGTACTCACGGATCGACAAGTGCTTTCTAACCCACATATTATTGCGGTTAATAATAAGCAAACAAAATTAGTGATTGGTGAGTCTCGATTGGTCAAGGATGCTGCCGTTGGTAACCAGGGTGGTAACGCGACACTTCCACGAAAAAATATTAAGGCAAATTTAGTACTTAATATTAAACCGCGCATCTGTCTTTCGCCTGATGGTGATCCCGCTAATGATACAATCCAGCTGGGGATTGTTGTAGATATTGATGACTTCCAGACTGTTAATTTTACTATCAGTACACCTGAAAATCCTGAAGCTGCAAACAGATTTACCAGGCATGTGGTCACGAGTGCACAGGTACGTAACCGGGAAGTTATTCCCATTGGCGGCTTGATAAGACGCGAAGCGAGTCAGACTGCATCAGAGACACCTATTTTGGGAAAAATTCCGATTATCGGTTATTTTTTCAAAAATAGAAATGGTATTGCAGTGGATACCAATTTAACCGTATTTTTATGTCCTACCGTGGTTCGACCACGGCTGCGACGTGGTGGTATAGATCGGTATACCAGAGATTATGTAAAATTAACAAAGCGATATGCTCAAGAAGGCCAGTTATTTGATTCGCTCAAAGATCCTGTCACACGATGGTTCTTTAATACAGAATCAGATGTTATTGATACGGTCAATGACTTTTTATCTAATGATGAGTTAAAAAAAGATAAAGAGCTCAGAATTTTGACAAAGCGTTCAAAAATAAGGCAAGAGGCACACCAACAACGAATTGCAAAAGAACAAGAATATCTTGAAAAGCGAGCAATACCAGAAGAGCCGCGGGCGATGAATGAGATTGTGTCTACGCCGGTCAGTCAGTTACATGAGGCAGAAAAATTATCGATGCCTGCGCCTGAGCTGAATGCTGAAATGTTAGAGTCCAAACCGATTCAGGAGGCATGCAGGCAAACAATGCTTCTTGCTTCTCAAAAAGAACAGGTATTGGACGATAAAGAGGCCAGACTAAAATCGCTCATAAAGGACGAAGAAAATCCGCTCCATCAATGTATGCCGGCGTGATTTTTAATGACAATTGTCGTTGTAGCATGATAAACGGCAGTTATATATTCAGATCCCCATAAGTGATCGGGCAAGATTATCTTCTATGCGTAGTACTTGGTTGTATTTTGATATACACTCTCCGCGTGTAAATCCACCAGCTTTTAATTGACGTGCATTGGTGCCGATAGCAAAATCGGCAATAAACGTATCCTCTGTTTCGCCCGAGCGATGCGATGCTATGGTATTGAAGCCATGATTTTTGCAAAGAAGTACCGCTTGAAGACTTTCAGACACGGTCCCAATCTGATTAGGTTTAATAATTGCCGCATTGGCAAGCCCATGTTCAATACCCATGGCGATGCGTGACGGATTACTCGCGAAGATATCGTCACCAACAATTTGTAATGAATCACCTAACTGTTTTTCCATAGCGATCCATCCGTCAGTATCATCTTCTGCCATTCCATCTTCAATCGAGTAAATTGGATACTTTGTAATAAACTGCGCATATCGATCAATAAGTTCTTGTGAGCTTAATTCTATTCCGTCATTCCATCTATAGGTTCCGGTTTCTATACTATAAAGGTGAGATGCAGCAATATCTAATGCAATAGTGAACTGTTCTTTTGGCTTATAACCAGATTTGATAATAGCCTCCATCAAAAGATCAAATGCTTGAAACTCATCTGAAAAATCTAACACATACCCACCCTCAATGCCCGTGCATAGTCGTAGACCACGATCAAAAATGAGTGATTTTAATGTTTGATTAACAAGGCAAGTCGCTTCACAGGCAGATCTACAACTGGAAAAACCCATGGGGACTAACATTATTTCTTGAATGACCAAATTGCTGTCAGCATGCAAACCACCATTTATGATGTTGAACATGGTATATGGTATTGTTACAGAATCAAAATTACAAAGACGTGCAAGAAACTCGTATAGTTGCATATCCAATGATATGGCTTGTGCTTTTGCCATGGCAATACTTACAGCTAATATCGTATTAGCTCCCAAATATGATTTATCTTGCGTTCCATCAAGAGCAATCATCTTGATGTCCATATCAATGAGATTCGGTTCTTTATTAATAAATTCAGGTCCTATAATGGTTTCTAGATGTTCGACCGCTTTGCGAACTCCGAGGCCCATAACTCGTGTACCCCCATCATATAATGGTTTAGCCTCATACTTGCTACACGATGTGCCTGATGGAACTTGTGAGCGTACGATAATTTTTTCATCGAGAACTATTTCGCATTCGATGGTTGGCAATCCCCGAGAATCATAAATCTCTCTACCAATGATACGCGTAATAAGCATTCTTTCCCTTTTTCTATTTATTTGTCCTTAAGAATTTTTATAATCGCTTTACCGAATGCTTGTGCTGAATTTGGCCCATCGGCTGTGATAATGTTCCCATCTGTCACAACAGGTTGTTTATTGTATATAACCTGATACTGTTTAAAAATGTCGTCTAATTTATTATCATCATTCCAACCGGTAGCTTTTTTACCTTCTAGTATTCCGGCTTTTGCCAAAATGCGCGGTGAATAGCAAATTGCTCCTATAGCTTTACCTGACGAATATGCATTGCGCATTGTTGAGTATATCAGTTGGGTATCAAGTTCTGCATGTGCGCCAGGTCCTCCAATAATAAAAATGCCGTCATATTTTTTGTAATCAAATTTGTTGAGTACTTTATCAACGAGGGTTCGAGTGCCATCGGTTGCATATGCATACCCGCTTTTTGGACTCACCGTTATTACATTAAATCCAGCTTGATTGAGAACACGTTTGGTATCTTTATACTCTACTGGTTGGTAGTCTTTAGACGCGACAATGAGAACAATTTGCCTTTTATGGTTTCTGATTGCTTTTTCAAATTTCTCAGAGGATACACAGGTTAATGATATCATCAAACATCCAAAGCATGCTTTATAATTCATGAATATGTCCCTTAGATTGTAATTGCGCTAAACTATGTTTATCAGTTAATCGGTTAGCGTGCATTTAACAGGGTGATAAGATCATTACCAAATTTTACTGCTGCTTCAGGTCCATCGGCAGTAACGAGTGTACCATCAATGAGAACATCTTTTGGTAAATAGGTTGCTCCGGCCTCGTTAAGGATTTGATCTAGAGCCATGTCATCATTCCAGCCTGTTAGTTTTTTTCCACGTATGACGTCTGCATGAGCTAAAATACGTGGCGTATAACAGATTGCACCGATAATTTTTTTTGCTTGTACTGCTTTTTGTAAGATTGTGTGTACTTGTTTCTGATCAAGGTTACGCGGTGACCCAGCTCCACCGATAAGTACTATGGCGTCATACTTTAAACAATCAAATGTGATAAATCCACAATCAGTTTTTACTGTAGAATCATCAGAAGCTCGTGCTATTCCTTGATAGTTACTTACCGTAGTGATTTGAAATCCTGCTTTCTCGAGTACAGCTTTTGTATCATAATATTCTATTGGGTGAAAATCATAAAACGCAATAATAAGTGCCACTTGTTTTGTGACTTTAGGTTGAACTGGGACTGAAGCCCATGAAGCAAAGGCTATACACACGCAAAATACTATTATATATTTGCTTAATTTCATCGAATTTCCTTTTTTATGACCCTTTGTTATCGAGACAGCCGTTCAACAATTTTGGTACCAAATTCGTGTGCTGCAGATGGTCCAATTGCCGTAATAATTGAACCCTCAACAACAACTGGACGTGGTTCGTAGATAACACCATATTCTCGAAAAATCTCGGCAAGTTCTCCATCGCCATCCCAACCAGTAGCGCGCTTAGCTTTTAAAATTCCTGCATGAGCTAAAATTCGTGGTGCTATGCAAATGGCAGCAATAAGTTTCTTCGTCTGGTAAGCAGACTTTATCAGTGAATAGGTAGCTTGATTATCAAGATGCTCAAGTGTCCCTGGACCTCCGACAACAACAAGAGCTGCATAATGATCGATGATTACATTATTAAGAGTAAGATCAACACGTGTTGTTGATTTGTCTGCCGCGACTGCTGTTCCTGGTTTATCACTTGCTATAGTAACCATGAATCCTGCTTGTTCCAGAATTTTTTTGGGTGTTGCAAATTCAATAGGTTGATAACCGTCGCTCGAAATGATAATGACTATTGATGAATTCATTCATTCCTCTTTTGATACATGGACTGGTTTCTATACATTTCTGATGATAATACAGTTTTTAATCTTTTTTAAATAGTTCTTATGTATGTACTGAAACAATTATCAATACTTTCGTATCTCCAAGATGAGAATACATTAAGATGTACAACTTTTTAAAATGATCAAAAATTCTGTTTTTTCTTTATCCGTGTGGACTTCCATCATGAATTATTCTATGATATGTTTACTTGTTGTTGAGTGTATCGGTGTAACATATAACAAAAAGAGGGTCATTTTTATGTATATACATAATACCCAAAAAAAGGTGGTGCAAGTTGCATCCCTCGCATTAGTTTTGTTGCTATCAGGTTGTGATTGGTTTGGCAAAAAAGAAGGTGCTGGACTAACCGATAAAGCTGGAGCAAAAGAAGTAGTATCTGGTGATGTAGTTATTGCTACCATGGGTGGCAAACCAGTTTTGACTATTAAGGAATTTGAAGAACGTTTTGAGCAATTACTTGCTGGCCAGCCACAGTTGCGTGCCATGTTGCAATATATGCCTGATCTTAAAGTTGATGTAGCCAAAAGCTTGGTAAGCCAATCAGTTATTGACAAATTTGTTGAAGAAAGTGGTCTTGATAAACAAACAGAATACAAGAATGACCTGGAGCAAGCGCGAAATCAAGCTCAGAAGATTGTTAATGTAAAGCATTTTAGAAATGCATGCGTCAAGCCAGTTGCTGAGAATGACGTCAAAAAATATTATGACGAACATAAAGATGAGCATCCAGAATTGTTGCTCTCACGTGGTGGTGTACCAGCCTCAGGAGTTTCATTTGATAAAGAAGCAGATGCTAAGACATTTTTAGCAAAAATAACTGGCAAAAATGCAGAAGAATTTAAAAAGATTGCAGAGGCTGACAAACTTGGTGCCAAGTTGCGTAACTTTGGGCTTGTAAATGCACAAAGCCTGGGCATGGATAATGCATTGCGTGACAAAATTGTTGCAGTCAAAAAGCCTGTAACTGAGATGATTAAAGTTAATGATAAGACATTCTGGGTTGTCCAAATCGGTGCAAAAGAAGAGACAAAATATCGCCCATTTGATGAAGTAAAAGCTGGACTTGAGAAGTTCCTTGCAAATCGTAAGATGGAAGAAGCAATGGAACAGAAGCTTGATGAGCTCAAAGCTAAATATGATGTCAAAATCAATGAAGAAATTTTGAAACCTAAACCAGCTGAAGAGCCAGCAAAAGGTGAAGAAACTAAAAAAGCTGAGGAACCTAAAAAACAAGCAGAAGAGGCTGCACCTACCGCCAAAACTGCTTAAATACCCTCGCGTTTTTAGTTAAATAATGGTATATAATAAGGGGAACGAAATGTTCCCCTTTGTTTTTTAGTTAATAATATAAGCGAGGGTTGCTATGAAAGTAAAAAAAATAGTTAAAAATGCAGCGCTTGTCCTGCTGAGTATTGGTTCCCATTACGTCGTTTGCAAAGATAGCGTGGATTCAATTCCTGATAAAGATGCTCATAAACATCTGTCTGACCAAGCCATCAAGAAGGCACAGACCGGTTTAGATAATACTGGCAAGGAGCCAAATGATGACGGATTTTTTCTAATTGATACCATGAAAGCAGTTGTCTATGGTCAGCAGCGAACTGATATCATTACCTTATCTGACATAGCCCGACCTTCGATCGATGGGAATAAACAGAGTCTTGAAGACTTGATACTTGCAAAATTGATTTGCCAAGATGCAGCTCGCTATAAAATGGAGCCCGATGACGAAGCTGTCGATAAACATTTAAAAGCAGTACAACGCGAAAATAATTTATCATTAGATGAATTACAGTCTATTTTTCGTTCTGCCGGATATACTTATGAAGAAGGGCGGGAACAGTTTAGGAATATGACGGCTATAGGTACCATGGTCGATTTTCGTATACGATCTCGCCTGATTGTGCCTGAAAAGGATATTCAAACCTATTATCAGGATCATCCCATCGTTCAAGAAGCTTCGTATCAGATCGAGCGTGCTCTCGTGGTATGTCCAGATGGCATGGATCAAGCGATCTTCATGCAAGAGTTACAAAAATTGATTGATACGGGATCTTGCAAGCTGGATATTGATTGGGCAGATCCTTTCTGGATCAACAAAAGCGAGCTTGCTCAAGACAAACAATTTTTGACGACGATGGAAGTTGGGGCTATTGCTATGGGTACTCATTCTGCCGCGGGCATCGAACTTTTTAAGCTTATTAATAGCAAAGAAGAACGGCTAAAATCTTTGGAAGAACGCTATAACGAAATTGCTGAAATATTAAAACGCCCCAAGTATAATGAACTGTTTGAGGCGTATAAAAAAGATTTATTTACCAGTGCCGCAGTTATATATTTCTAATTTTTTTACCGATATTCTATCCGTTAACCTCGCGATCTGGAGCTTTTGATTCTTCATATAATAATAGAGCCTGTTCAACGAGTTTTTGTTTTTTATCTTTAAGGATTGGCTTGCTCTCAAAATAGGCATCAAGTAATGTTGCCAGATCCATATCTATCTTCATTGCCATGCGTGTTTCGCGTGGCAGATGAGTTCTGATTGGTATAATACCAACAAGATGTGCACACTTACTACATGCATTTTGTATTGCGCGTATATTGACCGTATCCTTTTTGCCTGATGGAGGGTAATAGATTATTTTTATAATGGCATCTTCGATTGAATGTTTTTCTAATTCATGCAATAATTGCTCGGTGTGATCATTAGTTGGGTTTAAATGGACTTCTAACTGAATAAACGGACGCATTGGCCCTTTTATGAAAGTATAGTCTGTATTGCCCTTTTCATGTATGGTTACAAGACAAAAACCTTTTTCTTCTTTTTCACCAAAATCTATCCGTTCGATTGAGCCAGCATAAACAATGGGTGGTTGTCGGTTCAAGTTAAGATTCTGATGGCGATGAAGATGCCCAAGCGCGACATAATCGAAAGGTTCTCTTGCAAGTTGTGATGGTAAAAAAAGAGGATCATTTCCATAAATTGCATGTTTTTCTGATCCTGAAAACATTCCAGTACTTACCGTCAAATGTCCTGCCAATATTGCGGGTAATGTTGCATCTAATGTTGAGGCTTCATGTTCAATGATCATGCTAACAGCTTTGCTTATGTATGCGCTTATCTGGTGAGCAGTCGAAAAAGAATGTTTGTTACTAAGCGCTAAACTATGTCTGGTAGGCCATGGTATACCAACAAGTTGGACTGGTCCCTTTTGGGTATCGATTCGTATACTTTGTGGCTGAGAAATCACATGAAAGCCAGACAAGGGTAAATCTCTAAACAAATCTAAGCTATTAACTTTACCAAAACTTACTGGATTATCATGATTTCCGACAATAATCACCACAGGAATCTGTGCATGATGTAGACGAAGCAAGGCATTGAGGAGAATCTTTTGCTGTGTAGGACTTGGCGTTGTTGTTTTGTAAGCATCGCCACAAAAAAGAAAGAAATCGACGTTTTCGTTAATTGCAGTATCTATACAAAAATTAAGAGCGTGGGAAAAGTCTAATAATCTTGTGTGGATGCCAGTCTTTGCATCAATCTTGCCGTAATTTTCTGTACCAAGATGCAAATCAGCAGTATGTATAAATCTAATCATGGTAAATTACTTTTTATTCAATTTTATTTTCTGAGTTTTTCGCTTTTTGAATGCGACTGCGCAATTTTTTTGCATACCCCTCTTTATTTATTTGCTTTGTGCGGGCGATTGCTAGAGATTCTGCCGGAACATTCTCAGTAATAACTGATCCTGCAGCTGTATATGCCCCTTTCTCAATGGTTACCGGTGCGATAAGTGTATTATTGCTTCCAATGAATGCATTATCTTTTATGGTTGTGTTGTGCTTATTAATACCGTCATAGTTACACGTAACCGTTCCTGCGCCGATATTAACGTCTTCTCCTATTGTTGTGTCACCAATATACGATAGATGTTTTGCTTTGCTACGCTTGCCAATAGTGCTTTGTTTAACTTCAACAAAATTACCAAGAGTTACATATTCATCAATAAGTGTGTTGTTACGTATGTGCGCGAAAGGGCCTATAGATGCATTACTTTTTATATGAGAAGTATCGAGGACGCTATGTGGTCGTATGATAACATTACTTTCGACTTGACAATTGTAGAGATAGGAAAAGCTCTGAATTTTGCAATAATTGCCGATTTGTGTAGTGCCCAGTAATTGAACGCCCGCATCAATCTGTGTTCCTGCGCCAACCGAGACATAAAGATCAATATGATTGGTTTGAGGTAATTGAAAGCGTACTCCTTCAATCATCAAATGATTGATGATTTCAGAGCGTAAAATTTGTTCAGCAGCCCAAAATTCTCTAAAGGTGTTGATACCCCGAATACGATCAAAAGGAACTGTTAAGGTTGATATAGGTTCTCCTTTATCAGAAGCCATTTTTATAAGATCAGTAATATAAAATTCATTGCTGATTTTATTGCGAGCTAACAGATCTATGACAGATTCTAAAAATTGACGATTAATGAGGTAAATACCAGCATTAATGAACGGGTGATCCTCAATGTCTGCAGTAAATTCTTTAGCCTCAATAATAGCAAGTTTATTGCCATTTTGGACTATGCGTCCATAGGCACCAGATGGATCTGTATCATGGGCTATCGCCAATGTTATGGTAGCATTAGTTTCTTTATGTTTGTTGTACAGTTGCTCAATGATGGTCTCTGTTACCAAAGGCATATCACCGTTCATTATGAGTATCAGATCCTTGTGCCAGGTAGATTTTGAACAAAGTACGGCATGCCCGGTACCTTCTTGTTTTTCTTGGGTAACAAAGTCAATGTTGCTTGAATGATGCTTCTTGAGAACTTCCATAACAGCTTCTTTTTGGTGTCCTACTATGATAATTGTATGGATCTGCAAATCTTCTAAAGCTTTTGTTATAAATAAAATCATTTCCTGACCACATAGTTTTTCTACGAGTTTACTTGTATTAGTTTTAAAACGTGTAGCTTTCCCTGCTGCAAGGACAATAGCCTGTACGTCTTGAAAGATCATGCGGAATCCTTTGTTAAATTCTAGAGTTGAAAATACTAAAAAATTCTAGCACAAATAATCCTGGGCAACAAATGTATTTCGGGGTAGTATGAGTATGACAAAGAATACTTTTGATAATAGTCTTTCTTTTTTCTTTACGTTGATAAGGGAAATGACTACGGTAAGCATGAAGTGATAGTTTATTTTAGGAGATGGCCAATGAAGTTATATATAGATGAAAAAAAAATTCTATTTTTTATAATAATATTTAATTTTGGAATTTTTCTGAAAGCTATGGAAAGTGAGTTGGCTCAGGATACTAGGTCGACAAGAGGACATGTGGAGCAGAAAATTGCAGCACCTATAGCCGCTAGTACGCGTTTATCGCTGTATCCAGTAAATCCAGATTATCGGCATGGTATGTTTTTGATCAAATCTACTGTCGGCGATGAAACTAATGACCATATTTTAAAGTCTAAAATTTCACTGTTGCCCGTCCCTGCCCAAAAAGAGATGATCAGGACGGCTCAACACTATGACTTTGATTGGGTCTTAAATATCGCCTGTGCTGCCTATGCTGATACGTTGGCACGAGATAATGTTCTGCATGCTATCATGTCTCGTAGTGATCTAGCGCACGATGCCGTTAGCATTGACAGACGTTCAGAAATGCTCATAGTAAAATATTTTAATAGGGCATACAAAGACGTTTTAGTTAAGCTATTGTTTTCATCTCATAGAACTCCGCACCGTATCTATACATTATCACCGAGGTCTGAAGACCGCAGAGAAGCTTTTCTTGTGCCTGCTTGGGCGGCTGAAGATCTTGTAAGTATAGAACGTGATTTTTTACACCCCGAAGGAGTTGCACAACTGGTAGTAAAGAGCGAGTGTTGTAAAGAACCGACGATTATTGATCAGGAACAGCTGTTAGATACTATGGGAATGACGCTTTGTCAAGCCCAACAGTCGCAATCGCATACATATTTTAATGGACGAACATATCAACTAAGTCCGGATGGATCTTTCTTATTAGCTTTTTCAGGGTCTCAAGAAAATATTGATACGGTTATTTTCTTAGAACGTAGAACAGATAATACTTTTGAGAATAAAATAGCGATCAGTCTTTCCCGGCCAGTATTGACGAATATTTATTCAATATTTAAGCCTCAAGAAATCAAGGGTTTCCCGGTTGGAACAATTTTATATGATATAGATACAACATTTGCTATACGGCCTTTGACTAAAATGGCAACCTATATTGATACTTCGCATAAGATACATATGGTGAACTTCAATACAGGAAAAATTTTGCCTGTAGAAACAGAGGGCGAAGCCATGGCGCTTGGATGGAGTCCAGATGGTATATACCTTGCATACAGTACCATTGATGCACACCTTCGCGTGAGAGGATTTGATAGTAGTTTCTTTAAAAAAGATTGTGAGTTTAATAATCAAATACATAAAATCCAATGGAGTCCTGATGGAAGCAAGCTATTATTAATGGCACGTAAAGAAGTGATACTTCTCAATATTGTCGATGGACAAATTCTTGCCATGTTCCATAATGAAAATCCAATTGTGCAAGCGGTGTTAAGTGATGATGCAACAAAAATTATGATGGCTACTCTTGAAGGAACCGTGTCTTTGTGGGATGTGCAATCAAAGAGTTGTTATCAAACACGTACATTCGATCATGCTCAAATTATTTCACTGCAACTAAGCCCAGATGCTAATTATGCAAGTATTACCTGCGAGCATAATGGAAATGTCTCTATGTATGTATGGAATGTTGAGAAAAAAATATGTATTGAATTTAATACTATTAACGAATCTACTCTGCCAATGTTACATAAAAAGCTCTTGAGTGGCATGCCCAACCTTGCATCATTATCTTTACCCAAGATGCTTCTAGCGTTAGCAGCAGCTTCCTCTTTCAAAAAAAATGTGTATGTGCTTGCTAAGAATCATTACTTGTATGCTCATTTGACAACGCTGGCATTACCGTTAAAAAAGGTGATTGAGAGTAAAATTAGCGTCATATAAGGCAACTACCGTGGGGTATAAAAAACAAACAATTTAGGTGTTCATGCTTTAAAAAAAGGTAAAATCAGGTATTATTATCCCTAATGGGCTCTACACTGTCCAGGAGAGATGGCTGAGTGGTCTAAAGCGACCGCCTCGAAAGCGGTTATTCCGCGAAAGCGGAATCGAGGGTTCGAATCCCTCTCTCTCCTCCAGATTTTTTTAGAGCTATTTAGCATGAACTATTTTTTGAAATTTAATCGCAATAAAGATACGTCCAGGAAGCCTGTATGATACACGTAAGATCTTTAGCCATCAGTTTAATGTTACTTCTTACCAGTTCCTGTTTTGGAATGGTATTTGATAATCGGTTTTTACCGTTGATGCAGCGAGCCTGGATTGCACCAGATGATGGCCGCTCACATTTGTCGACCAATCTTTTTGCTGTGACCGCTTCAAATGCTTATAACAAATTTGGTGATCAAGTACCTTTACCAGAAATATTTGGGCCTTTTGATCTTGGATTATTAGCAAAAGCGATGGTACAACTTAATTATCAGGAGCCTATTAAGAGTGAATGGCAAGGAGCTATTATTCCTTGGGTACTACAAGGCAAATTGCAGGGTCAAGGGCTTGATGTTGAATGGCAAAAGGCATTCAACTGCTATGTCTCCCTAGGAGGTTCCTTCATGCTCCTGAGATTAAATTCCTGGTATGAATTTTTACTCGATGAAAAGGATGATAATTTTACTATGCGACGTGGTCTGAAGCATGGAGATGCTGAAGAATTAGAAGAATTAAGACGATCTATTTTGCAAAAGCTAGGATTTTGTGGTGACCATTCTCATGAGCGGGGTATAGGTGACATAGATTTATACCTACGTTTTGGCAATTACTGGGAATATGAACTCAAATTTCGGAGCATCCAGGCTGGAGGGCGTTTAGGAATTTTAATACCTACAGCCAAGCCACGAAATATTCACTATCCTGCTTCTATCCCTTTTGGGGGTGATAGACATTGGGGTATTTATGGTGCTATCGATGCAATCTTTGAGCTTAAAGAAGATTGGAAAGTCGGTATCTATCTGCGAGCAAACAAACGATTTTCGCGAGTTTCATGTCAACGAGTACCAATCTGTTGTGAACCAGACAATTTTGGTGCTTTGCAGGCTGATGTTAATGTGCGACCAGGGGTAACAGTTGTGGCTAGCCCTTTTGTGTCATTTGAATGCCTGCGGGATGGGTTTGGCATTCGTGGATATTATACGCTAACAAAGCATTGGAGAGATAAGTGGAACTTACACAGATCATCGTCAACTTCAGATCTTAAAGAGCTTTGTAATAGAACTGCTTGGGGTTCAGATTATTTTTCGATTAATGTTTTTTATGATTTTGGAAAAGTGAAACCTGATCGTATTGTATATCCGATACTCACCTTTTGCTGGGATATTCCAAGCAATGTGCTTATCGCGAATACAGTTGCAAAAACGAATAGGATTTCGCTTGGTGTTGAAGTTGCCTTTTAACAGATTGATATGCAGGTGCTCACTATGAAGTTTTTACCAGCAAAGAAGTTGTTCAGTTTTTTTTCAAATGATTTAGCAATAGATTTAGGGACAGCTAATACGGTTGTATACGTACGAAAGGGTGGCATTGTTTTGAATGAACCATCGGTTGTTGCGGTTAAACTTGGCACCAATCAAGTATTAGCTGCAGGACGTGCAGCTAAAGAGATGCTTGGCAAAACACCTGAAAGCATTGTTGCATGCAGACCTATGCGTGATGGTGTAATAGCAAACTTTGAATTAACAGAAAGTATGCTGCGCTATTTTATACGGCTTGTTCATAATGATCGAAAAACTCTTATAAAGCCTCGTATGATAATCGGGGTCCCTTCGGGTATCACTGAAGTTGAAAAACGTGCTGTTAAAGATTCTGCGATGCAAGCAGGGGCTCAAAAAGTTTATACCGTAATTGAGCCTATGGCGGCTGCCATTGGAGCAGGTCTTCCGGTTCAAGAGCCATCAGGTAATATGATAATTGATATTGGTGGCGGTACAACCGAAGTTGCAGTTATCTCGCTAAAATCGGTCGTATTTTGTCGCTCTATTCGTGTAGGTGGCGATGAAATGGATATGGCTATTGTTCAGTACGTTAAACGTAAATATAATTTGCTCATTGGCGAGCGCACTGCTGAAAGTATCAAGATCGAAATCGGTTCAGCCTTATTAACACCAGATGCAGCACATCAGTCAATTGAAGTTAAAGGTCGCGATCTTGTCTCAGGTGTTCCTAAAACAATTAAACTGTCCAGTCAAGAAGTTAATGAGGCGCTCATCGAAACGATTGCCAGCATAGTTGATGTTGTTCGTGTGGCTCTTGAAAATACCCCACCAGAATTGTCCTCTGATCTTGTTGATCGTGGTATCACCATGGCCGGTGGTGGTTCCTTGCTCAAGGGTTTAGCAGGACTTATTTCGCGAGAAACGGGATTGCCTGTTCAGGTTGCAGAAGATCCACTGTTCTGCGTTGTAAAGGGAATTGGTAGAATGTTAGAAAATCTGGATTTCTTTAAAGATGCACTCATGGAGTAAGATTGAAAAAGCATGGACATGCGCAGGGTATAGCGCTAAAAAAAAGCTATGGACAACATTTTTTACGCAATGATAGTATTGCGCAAAAAATTGTGATGGCTGTTGATCTTACTGATACCAGTTCGGTATTTGAGATCGGATGCGGCGATGGTGCATTAACTCGAGTGATCTTACAAAGTAAACTTGCACGTCTATGGATTTTTGAAATTGATCCAGAATGGGCAGCCTTGGTAAAAAAAAGGCTGCCTGATCCTCGTATGCAGATCTTTGTAGAAGATATTTTAACAGTAGATTTTTCACGCTTTGAGCTCTACAAACCCTGGATATTATTGGCAAACTTGCCCTATCAAATTACTTTTCCAATTTTATATAAGCTCCAAGAACATAGGCACCTGCTACAAGAAGGTGTTATTATGATTCAAGAGGAAGTAGCAAAAAAAATTGTTACGACTCATGGTCGCGGTTACGGCTTTGTGTCACTCTTTTTTCAGCATTATTTTGAACTTAAGCTTCTTGATAAAATTTCGCCTTCATCTTTTTATCCCCCACCTAAAGTTTTTTCGCGCTTATTATATGTAAAACCAAAAAAAGATCTGATTACAATTCCAGACGAAAATAATTTTTGGGAATTTGTTCGCGCATGTTTCAAGCAGCCTCGACGTACGTTAAAGAATAATTTGACTCAAAAACATTACGATCTCGCTAAGATTTCTGATGATGTTCTTGCACTCAGAGCACAGCAGATGAATATCGAAGACCTTCTCAAAGTCTGGAATATAATACGATTGTAGATTTTTTCTTGTGAATTATACATCCCTTCTGATACGATGACACCAAAGATGCTGAATCGCGGGGGGGCTGTGATTTTACAAAAACGAAGTGGCATGTTCATCGGACTTATCATTACCATACTTGGATTTTCTGTGATATCGCAGGAATCACAAGCATTTCTTGGTCTTGATCTTGATAATATACTATTTAAATATTCTCTTAAAACAGCCACCTATTCTGTACGGCTTGCTTGTAAAAGTCTCATGAAATATCCCAAAATGATTGCTGTTATTCTTTCTATATATTTTTATAAAGAGATTTTAGGTATTGCAAAAAATAAAGTTGGTCAAATAGTGGGAGAATTTCCAGAAATAAGTTGTATAGCAGGTCTTTGTGTATTATTTTATGCAAGTACGTATTTGGATGCAGATGAAGGACGATCTGCTGAGGGTTAAAAATTATCGTGATATTGGATCTACTATTCGTGTTGCTCCGCTAGGTTTTATTATCGTAAGTCTCAAAGGTCTATCACCAGTTTTGGAAAATATGAGCTTAATATTGGCGCTCAAAGCAGTTTGAGAGAAGGCCCACGTTGTGGGTTCACCGGTTGCACCACGCACTTCTATGGTTATATTTTTTGTTATGTCTTTATCTGAATAGTCTTCAAGAAAGATAGAGCGCGTTTGTTTAGGAATTAGTCTTTCGATTTGGGGCCTTTTGTATATCATCGAGTCAAAATATAAGATTAATGTTTTGAATGTATCGTTCGTTACCGTAATACGGTTAGAAGATGTTATTGATGATGAATAAACTATACTAGCTGTTAAGCTTGCAAGTGATAGAGTAAAAATTAAAAGTCTTGGGTAATTCACAAATCCTCCTTTTTGTTAATAAATATTATTTCAATCCGCTATCTATTTAATTTTATATTAGAAAATAAAATTACTATAAGTCAAGTAACTACTCAAAAAGTGTAGGAATCTGACTACGCTAGGTCTTGAATAAGCAATTTATAATGATTAATTAGATCCGTACTTTTTTTTCAAATTACCCGTGTCCAGTTTAATAGGGGTCAGTATAGTT
>JAKASV010000038.1 GCA_021818945.1 bacterium
ATCCCGTTCATTGTATACTATTTGAGTAAACTTTCTCATAATTTGCAACACCTTTCATTGGTAGATTTGTTTCATTTTTTATATTCTACCTGAAACGTGTTGCATTTCATATTAGACTAAGCAATTTGCTAGCCTAAGTATTGAGGTAGGGAGTGTATAAGCCTAGCTATAATTAAGGTGATACTTAGTTGTGTTAGATCTACTATTCCTGCCTCTTTAGTTGATTCACCTTCAAAAAAGGAGATGTCATGGATTTAAAACCGGGTTGTGGGCTCTGTAAAAAAAATGAAAAGGGTGGATGCCACCATCCCCATTGTAAAGGGCAAGATTGCAAGCATTGTGAACATGGTTATTGCCAAGCTCAACACTGTAGAAATTGTGAACATGGACATTGTGATATTTGCGATCAAAAAAAAGTAAGCAAGTAATAGATATCTCATTAATATGAGATTGTCTGGTCTAGATTTATATGTGTAAGTTGCAAACGTGAGAGCTGCCACTGGCAGCTCTCACTATTTAAAGACTTTTCTAAACACAGATTATATACGTAACGTTTTGCCAAACATATTTATTTCTTGAAAAGCAACTCTCTTTGCTCATTTTCTAACTGTTGCTTGGCTCTGAAAATGCGGATCAAAAATAATTGAGGTCCGATTTTTTTTGCAAGTGGAAAGGTCATGCTGCCAGGCATTCTCCATCAGTGCATGATTGGAGCTGCGCCTAGCCGGGCCAATTGAGGCTTTTTGCAAAAAATATTCGTCGTTCTATAATGGACTTCGATTAATCCCCACAAAAAGAGAGGAGCATGTATGTTTCTAGGGCATAAAAAGGCAACATGGTACTTGGCAGTTATAGTCGGTTGTTCAGTTATTTCTTCCTCGTATGCCACTATTATTACTATATTTAACCATACGCGATACCCTGTATATGCTGCAATCTATTATGTTGGAGTAAATTGGCTTGGTCAGAGTGTCGGGCCTGCTACGAAAGAAAGTGTGCAGGTCCGTGTTGAACCGCAGAGTACTGGCACTATAGATAGGCCTACCCTATCTGTCTTATATCACAGGCAGGTGCTTTTTTCTATTTCACCAATTGGGCTTGTGCAGACAATTGGACCTGAAGAGTATAAAGATACGCCGCATCATGGTATTGGATTGGGTTTTGATACAGTATTTCATGTTGCTGAATTGAACGGTTCTTTGATATGTTATGATACTCTAGGTTGGGTAGCTGCACGACCAATTATTGATGTTTATGAACGTGCCATGGAGGCAATGGTGGCACGACTGCGTGAACAATATAGTCATCATCCTTATGACACACGATCAGCCTTAGTAAGTTCGGGCCGTGTTTTGAGTAATGATGAACAACGTGTGATGGCAGTACGTAGGGTCATAGTCCATGCAGCACTTGAGCGATTAATGCGCAAATCTGTTCCTCCGACATCAGTCTTTGGGGTCGGGCTTGGCTTTAGTGGTGGCGGTATGCGCGCTGCGCTTTCTGCTGATGCTCTTGTGGAGGCATTTGCCGAGATCGGCCTTTTGGATATTGTCTCTCATATCGCAGGTGATTCAGGTTCTACCTGGTTTATCGCCGATTGGCTATTGCATGGCAAGCCTATACAAGAGTATCGCGAAGATTTATATGAGAGTCTTTCAGGTAAGGCAGAGATTTCTGTGCATAGTGTTACAGGTGCATTATGGCCAAAATATTTATTTAATCAGGGAGTTGGTCCCACTGATCTATTTGGCGCATATCTTGCCTGCAGATTTTTAAGACATGTTCAGCAGGAGCAGGATCGCATACATATAAAATTTTCTCATTGCCAAGATCGCTTGGCCGATGGGCAATGGCCGCTGCCTCTGTGTACTGCAGTCGAAGCAGATCATGAACAACAACATTGGATAACGTTTACTCCTTTTGATGTGAGCAGCGAAGAGCTCAATTTTTCGATGCCCCTATGGGCATTTGGTCGTACCTGTACAGCCGGTGCTACCACAGATTTCTCTCCTGAATTAGATCTTGGCTTTTTACTGGGAGTCTGGGGATCGGCATTTTCGGGCAATATCCAAGAAGCGCTCAAAGTATATGCACCGCATATGAATCCGATACTTTATAGTGAGTTAGAACATTTTATGCAAGAAACTGGCATCGGTAGGGTAAGACCATGTGCATTGTCTGTACACAATCCTTTATACCATGTGCAAGAAAGCCCTGATTATATACGATCAGAAAAAAAGCTTACCCTTATGGACTCAGGTTATTCATCAGGTGTGCCATTAGTACCGCTGGTTCGGCCTGATCGTAGGCTTAAATTAATTTTTATGCTGGATGTATCGGAAGATATTCATCAGGGTGCTTTTGAATTGCAAAAGGCAGAACGCTATATTCGAAGCAAAGGATTACCGTTTCCTAAGATTGACTACACAACGATTCTCAAACAACCTGTTAATATCTTTTCAGATCCCGAAAGCCCTGAAACACCGATGATTGTCTACATAGTTCCGGTCAAAGATCAATCCTGTGCCGCCCAGGAGGATCCATCGTTTGATCCAGAAAAAGAATTTACTACTACCTATAAAACGACGCACCTTACCTATACGCGGGATGCATGCCAACGACTTGCTCGCTTTATACGATCTCTCGTGATACATAATAAAGAGCTGCTTTATTCTGTGGTGCAAAATAGATTAGCAAATACACAATCAGCCAAAACATAATCAATTTGCTTTGGTTAGCCAAGCCTCTATAATCTTGGAACACTCTTTTGCAATACACTGAAATACTAGTACTCTTACGGGTCCTATATCCTCCCATAGCGACTAATAGTCCAGCTCATCTTTTATCGAAGGATATAGAAGTAACTCGGTCTCATCTGAGAACCATACTATTGAATTCAATTAATTTAATAGTATAAGCTTAAAACGAGGGGGAAGATATGAAGAATTTTGTTTTTAAAAACATTTTATTTTTATCCATTATTTTTACGGCAAAAGGTTCTGAAACGCCGCTAATTGATTTAAGCGAGCGGGAATTACTCAATATTATAGATACGATTGGCAAGGAAATTCACATGTGCGTCGAAAAAATAAATCGTTTAAGTCCCAATCTAACAGAAGACTCACTATTACAATTAAGGGTAATGTTATATCAAAAAATAAATCCAAACAGAGCACTATTGCATGATATTATTGAACAACGAGTCAATAATATCCGCTTTATAGATAATCCTGTACTCAAAATTTTGTCAGAGAACGTGATTAATCAGATAAACAGGGTGAAGACAAGGATTGAGGGCTTGTGCTTGCAATTCACTTTACAGCAGCAAAAATAAATTAAGAGATCACCTTTTTTGCGACTATTTCCATCTGAGCCTTCGCATTAACCAGTGAAGAGAGTGTCGTTCTAAAATCTTGTCACAAATTTTTATAGAGTAAGGTATAGAGTTTGCCCCAATATAGGTGCTTTGGCTTGCCAAGTTCATCATGTTCAGGATCCAAGTGTACTTTGTCTTTGCCCAAAAATTTGAGGCCAGCAGCATAGTTACCGCTGTGCAGAACATATTCATAGGTTGAAACTTGGGGGCTTTTTGTATGTCTTGATTTTCTATAATAGTCAAAATTTTTATATTCACACAATGATAAGCTATAATGAATTGGTTTTCGGCTCATTGGATAAAAATTTAACAAACCAATCTCGTGCCAAAAGAGAAGCTTGTTCTAATGTTCCATGTTCTTCAAATAAGTGGGTAGCCTGTGGGACAATTGAAAGTTCTTTTGTGCAATGTAATTTACTGTAGGCAAGTTCGTTTAGCTCAATTACCTCATAGTCCAATTCTCCTACTATGAGTAATGTAGGGCATTGAACGTGCGACAAAAAATCCTCCGCTAGATCAGGTCTTCCGCCGCGAGATACTACCGCTGAAATATCCGCCTGCAATCGAGCGGCTGCAATTAATGCAGCTGCAGCTCCGGTACTTGCGCCAAAATACCCTATATTAGCCGATGCGGTTTCTGGATTGTTTTGTGCCCATTGTGTAACCAAAACAAGTCGATCCGCTAAAAGTGGAATATTGAATCTAAATTGTCGAGTATACTGATCAATTTCATCTTCTTCCTTTGTGAGCAAATCAAACAAAAATGTAGAAATATGGGCTTGATGTAAAATATTGGCCACAAATTGATTCCGCTTGCTTAATCTACTACTGCCGCTGCCATGGGCAAAAATTACCAATGATCTTGAATTTTTAATTAAAGTTAGATTGCCTGTGATCTGTGATGTACCAATAGGTATTACTATTTCTTGGGCGTCCAAGTTTAATCTCCTTTTTTTGATTTTCATGTATGGGAAGTTTGCATAATTTTTTGAATAAACTGGCTGATATCAACTACGATAATTTTTTTGTGGGGGTACTGGGCAATAGTATTTGTCACAAAGACCCGTTCTAGCGGGCTTTGTTTAAGGAGCTCGTGCGAACCGGGTGAAAAAATACCATGCGTTACTGCTGCAGCTATGGAGGTAGCGCCTAATGTGATAAGTGTATGTGCACATTCAGTAATAGTCCGTGCAGTAGAAATGATATCATCGACCAATAATACTTTTTTACCTTTGGCTTTACCTTTAACTGATACTATTTCAACTTTTTCCTTATCTGGGCGCATTTTAGTTAATAGGATAAGTTCTTTGCTGCAGCTCGTTGCAATTTCTTTGGCCAATGTAACAGCTCCCTTATCTGGTGCTGCAATTGCATCGTAAGCTTCGGCTTGTTTGTAAAAAAAATTCATATCCCTGACTGCGGTAAATGTTAAGAATTCGTGCAATGAGTCGCTATGGGGATGTACAATATATACATTGCGCATAGGGAAATTTTTTATGAATGAGGCTATTACTTGTGTTGTATGCGATTCTCCTGGTGCTGCGACCATTTGTCGTGCATAGGCCAAATAGGTAATACATACATTGATCTGTGCGCCAGCTCTGACAAGAGCATCACATAAAAAAAATAATTCGAAAATATTTTCTGCTGGTGGTTGTGTTCCTGCAAGTACCCATACTGTTTGTCCCTGTACATCTTCATCAATACGCACAAATAATTCGCCGTCACTAAATTGTTTGATTGTGCAAGCGCCGGGTTCAATGGCGATATGTGATGCAAGATGACGAGTTGATCGTGTAGAAAAAAGTTTCATCTATCCGCCTCATTTTAGAATTCGTTTTTGCTTCTTGATTAAGATACATTATCGAGACTACAAATAAAAAGAGTATAACGGAAAAAAAGCTGATTAAAAATTCAGATTCCAGGATGCCCAGAATGTAATGATATACTTATTACCAAATATTTTTGATTTATGATCAAATCCATAAGCAATATTGAACATCAATCTGTTTGAGGTTTGATGAATGAGAAATTTATATTGATATACAAAATAAAAGTTACTTCGTATATAGTTAGCCTTTTGTACAATGTCATCAAGATGAGGGCAAATATGGGCTCCGAAACGAAATCTTGCAGTATAGCCAAATTCTACTCCATGTTTAGGCCACTTACTTTTAGCTGCAACAAGTAAATCTCCTACATTGCCAAGAGTAAAGGTATATCGTTGCCCTAGGTTATCGTATGCTTTTCTGGGAAAAAAATATATATAACGGGCTCCATAGATGAAAGCACTGATAGGATTGAATTCATATAAGCCATCAAACTGTAGACCGGTGCCAACCTGGCTATAACCAAAATCGGTATGAATAAGCCTATATATTTTATGGGTAGGAATACCAAATAGCCCCGATACAGTGAAAGTGGTATAATCATTCCCATTAAAACTTCGTCCAAAGGTGAACAGAATATCATCCGTTTCTGTGCCAGCAAAGGAGGTTGTATGATCGATCTTTTCATGTATATGGGATACTGCACAATCAGTGCGTATGTAATAAGGGTGAAAGTCATAAATATATGAAGCGAGTCCACCAACATTATTTTGGCGAGGACCATTATATTTTTTTCGGTACTGCTCAAATAAGAGTCCTATGAGGGTATTGCGGCGGTCGCTAGATTTTTCAAATATTGGTTGTCTGGTAACTTGGGCTATGCGAAAATTGTATACCATAGAAATGGCATGCAGGCCTGCATAGGGGAATAAGCATATAAATACCAAGCATTTAAAAGCGATGCATTGAATTAACTTCTTATCCATGTACAACTTGCATACTATTGATTTAATAGTCCTACTTTATGCTCATACTATAATGAGTGTTATAAAAATAACAAGCCGTAACTTTTTATTATAAGAGTCCGGGTGAGTACATTCTCTAAAAAAGGACTCAATTATGGTGACATTTCTTCATCTGGTTGTTACTCTGTGTCTACAGTTGTGTTATCTATGAGACTCATAAAGTGAGTTTTTTAAATTGGTACGTATAGAATGCGCAGGTAGATGTAATGATCGGGTATACTGATGAAGAATCAAGAATCAGTTAATAATCTGTTTACCGAAGAACAAGTCTTATTTTCTGCAGAACGCACTTTTTCTGCGTGGCTTAGAACTGCTTTGACAGCCATGGCTGGAGGACTTGCAATTTTACGGTTGATCAGCTTTAAAAGCGAGTTTCACAAAATAATTGCCCATATTATGGGAGAAACATTGATTGTATGGGGATGTGTGCTTATAATTCTTGCATCTATCGATTATAAGAAGATTCAAGGTAGGTTGCCCATTGCAAAAAACTATAAGAGTTCTCTTTTAGGATATTTACTCGTTGTGGTGCCATTGATGATTATTTCTGCATTACTTATTTGGGTCACCTTACTTAACAAGAGCAATGAGGCGGGAAAGTTCGGTGTTAACGAACTTTCCCGCCTCGATCTAATGTGCTTTTATTTTAATTTTATGGGTATGTTGGGTTTTTTCTTTGTGTAAAACTATTTTTAATACCCCATGTTCAAATGTTGCCTCAGCGCTCTCAGCTTGTACATCGGCTGGTAACATCAAAGTTCGTTCGAAAGCTCCACGCTTAATTTCCTTACGGAAAAAGTGCTTGCCTTCCTTTTCTTTTTCTTCTTCTCGAGAACCAGTAACTCGTAGGATGTTTTCATTTACTTCAATATCAAGGCCGTCAGGTTTTACTCCCGCTACGTGCATTTCAACAATGATATTCCCATTATCTTCATACATATCTACATCGAAATCCCAACTTTTAGAAAAAGAAGGGAGATGTTCTAATGTTTCTTCAAGCTCAGTTAAAGGTTTCCAGTGTAAGTATTTCATTACGACCTCCTTTTTTAAAATGCCATGCTTTCGCTGCTTCTGGCATATACTACTTCACACCCTTATGATGTGCTGCTCTGGCATGATGACCTTCATGCTTTTTCTCATGGTGTTTTTTCTCATGCTTTTGGTATTTGCGATGCTCATGATCTTTTGCATGCTTACCTGCCATAGCCTCAGTTCTTGTATGTTTTATTGCAGGTTCATTTCCTGTTGTAACTTGTTCAGAATCAATTGCTGGGGCAATTTCGCCAACAGAATCAGGCGCAGATGCATGTGTGCTTAGGCAAAATACCAGTGGCACTGCTGCTGATAAAATGTGTAATAATTTCATGACAACCTCCTTTTTGAGATTAATGATAATTAATATAATAATTCTCTAGGTTTATCAAAAGACAAGAAATTGCAGAACTATCGCAACTCATTTTCCCTCATTGCAAAAGATACTACTCTCCTTGCCTCAATTGTCACTTTAGCAGATTAGATATTCGAAAGTCAATAATTTTATTAAATATTTGTAAATAATATATTACGTGTATAGATAACTACTCAAAAAGTTGAGGTATAACCCCAATCACCAAAAGATCTGATCGACTAGCCATAAAATGTTCTGTAGTATTTAGTGCATGGTAAATAAAATAGAACTTGCGAAGATGTCGCAAGAAGCTTTGATAAATTATATCGAGCGACTAATTACAAGAATTGAACGGCTAGAGCAAGTTTTGACAAATTTTGACCAATATTGATTTTTATATGATTTGCTTATCATTTTGTGCTATTTTAATATTGAATGTTAAATTAGCACAGGGGACTATATGTATAAAAGGCAATTGGAATCTACTATTAAATTGTACCGCAAATTCCCCGTAATAGCCATTCTAGGGCCACGGCAATCTGGCAAGACAACGTTGGTTAAAAATATATTTCAAAAACATGTTTTTGTTTCTTTAGAAAATCCCAGAACACGTGAATTTGCACTCAATGAACCAGAAAGGTTTTTGGCCACTCATGATAATGAACATGGAATTGTTATTGATGAATTTCAATATGTCCCTGAAATTTTGTCGTACATACAACTTGCTGTCGACTCTCGCAAATTGAAAAACTACTTTATTTTGACCGGTTCCCAGAATTTCTTGATGAACCAAGCTATTACGCAATCACTTGCAGGACGCGTTGGCATCCTCAATCTTTTGCCACTTTCATTGGCTGAGCTCAAGAAAAACAAAATACTTCATGGCTCAATCCAAGAGACAGTGTTCAATGGGTTCTATCCTCGGCTTTACAATGAAAACTTTACTCCTGAGAGGTTATATCCCTCATATATACAAACATACATCGAACGGGATGTACGCCAAATTATTAATATTGGCGATCTAAGTTCTTTTCAGAAATTTCTAAGTCTTTGCGCCGCGCGTATAGGCAACTTACTCAATCTGACAGATCTAGCTACTGTATGTGGTATTAGTGTTGCAACGGCCAAACGCTGGATATCTCTTATGCAAGCAAGTTATATCATATTTCTCTTAGAGCCCCATTTCAAAAATTTCAATAAACGGCTCACCAAGATGCCTAAGCTCTATTTTTATGATACAGGCCTTGCTTGCAATCTTTTGCGCATAGCTTCTGCGCAAGATTTATCGATAAGCCCATATTGGGGCCCTCTGTTTGAAAATTGCATTATCGCTGACATTGCCAAGCAATATTACAATCGCGGTGATCGTCCTCCTATTTATTTTTGGCGAGACCAAAATGGCAGACTAGAAATAGACTGTCTTATTGATGAGGGCAAAAGGCTGCTGCCCATTGAAATTAAGGCAAGTGAAGGCATAGCAATAGATTTCTTCAAAGGACTTAATGCATGGAATGAACTTGCTTATGGACCTGATACAACTGCAAAAAATACATCAAAAAATAGTTATCTCATCTATACAGGCAAACAAGCACAGCTTCGCTCAGGAGGTCGCGTTATTCCGTGGAAAGAGTCTGCCAATTTGATAGATAATTTCAGCGACTAGCAAGGGACCAATACGCAAAAATAGTTAAATTACTACTTCGCGCATTATTCTCACGGTTTCATGTTCGCAGCTGGTCCCGCCTAATGGCTGACGCAAAGAAAGTGAAATTGCCTATTCCAAACAGCCCTTTTGAAGTAATACGGGCTCAGATCATCAAATTTAAGCCCTGCAAACTTTAGTTATTGTTGAGAGTAGTTTTATGAATATTGTAGCGGATAAGAACCAGGCGATTTCAGTGATTCTAGTTCAATATCAACATCAAGATCAGGCCAATGTAGATGTTTGCCATGAAAAAATTCTAAATTATAGATCTGTTGAATAGTAGCCTAGAGAAACCATGGAAATTTATTAAATGGGATAAAAAAATATACTGACCCCTATAAACTGGACACGGGTAATTTGAAAAAGAAGTAGGGTATAATGATGTTAAGAGGAAACATTATTACCCGAGGAATGACAGTGGCAAGAATATATAAAAAGCATGGAA
>JAKASV010000039.1 GCA_021818945.1 bacterium
GAAAATAAATATTAATATTTGTAGCATGATTACAAAGCGAATCAATTTTTAAAGATGAAAATGTTTGTTTTTAAGCTATTTAAAATTCAAACTTTTCAGACTTATGGTTGATCAATGGAGGATATATGTTATAGGTAATACTATTGCAGCCAACACTAAGGCCACTGCAATAGAACTTATTCCTTTATTGTTCTTCATATTATTCCTCTTTTATCTCGTATTACTGGTTGATTTTTTGGCAATGATATCTTGATTCCCTTCATGAACAATAGATTCTATCACTTTTTCCCTCCTTAACACGAATTTTCTTTTCAACCTACTGTGAAGATAGCATAAGGAGAAGATTCGTTACTATTAATTGAGGTGAGTAGTTTTTGAAGCTCGCGCGGCCGGCGATAGAGGCCATTTTTTAAATAGTTCAGAAGTCTCCTATCCCTTTTACTCAAATATGCTACCCCGCTTCGCTCTTTGAGCTTCGCTGGGCATGCTAATTGCTCTCATAAAAATCATTCACTTTAGAATAAAAGAGAAAGAACCATGAAAGCCATTCTACTCGCTCGCGTCAGCACCACGTCTTCGCCAAGGCTTCGCCGGGCTAGGCAGAAGAATAACGGGAAGCAGGCAACTCGCTACCTGCGCAAATTATACGCCTTGAAAAATATTGCCAGAACAAAAACTTCGATATTATGCAGGTCTGCAGCTTTGATGAGAGCGCATATACGGATAACCGTTCTGAATTTGACCGTATTATAGACCTTATTTTAGCCCAAGAAGAAAAGATCGTTGTCTGCTGTGATAAAGTAGATAGACTGTCACGTAACGTCTTTGATAAACGAATTTCGATATTATACGAAAAAGCCCTATGCGACCAAATTGAAATGCACTTTGTCTCTGACGGACAAATCATCAACAGCCGCATATCTGCGGTAGAAAAATTCCAATTCAGCATCAGCCTGGGTTTGGCCAAGTATTACTCTGATGCTATTAGTGACAACGTAAAGAGAGCTATGGAATCAGTCTACGCTCATGACTGAGCTACGCCTGACTTCGCATGCCCCCCTATAAGCCTTTCGGTGCCTATAAAAATCTTTTAATTAAAAAAGCTCTACCTGAATGAGTTTTTAAATATTTCTCAAAGGATTTTGCTTTAGCTTCATCTTCGAATGCTAAATACATAATCAATTCCCAAGGCATATATTTTGCTGTATGAAAAGATCCACCAGAATTATGTGTCTCAAGGCGCTGAATCAAATCTGTTGTATAACCAACATAAAACTTTTCTGGAATTTCCAAAGACTTAATAAGGTAAACGTAATACATAAATTTTGTTTGTGAATTGCTATTTAATTTTTTACCTTTACTGGCGCCAGCCAGAAGACGACCTGTCCGCCATAGCTTTAGCGACGGCGGAAGCTCCAAAGGAGCGAAGACTGGCGGTACTTAGTAGACGTGTTCAGGAACGGATTAATTGAATTTGATATTACGTTAGCACGCATTCAAAAGGCATTTTCAGAGTTAAGCTTAACTCCGGATTCATACTAATATATTGGATTTTTCTGTAAGCTAGAGTGCATTAAAAATTCGCCTAAATAAAGCCAATAAATTAACCAAATGTTAGATCTATTTGCGTTTAGTTAAACTATTTGTTAAAATGACTTAACATATAGTTAGTCAACTAAACAAACCCAGGAGTTTTGTTATGCTTATTCAAAGGCAGTTTTGGCAACAATTAATCGAAAACGCGTGGGAACAAAAAAATATAATCTGGCTTATGGGTGTGCGTCGCGTAGGAAAAACAAGCCTTTGCAGAAGTTTACCAGAAATCGAATATTTCGACTGTGAACGACCTCGAACACGTCAATTATTTGAGGATCCAGAAGGATTTTTAATCAGTCAAAAAGGCAACCGCATCGTCCTTGATGAAATACACCGGCTTGATAATCCATCAGAAATTCTAAAAATTGCTGCCGATCATTATCCCGAAGTTAAAATTATTGCGACAGGATCATCTACTTTGGGAGCTAGCACAAAATTTAAAGACACCTTAACAGGTCGCAAAAAAGAATTGTGGTTAACCCCGCTTTTACTCGATGAAATGGGCATATTTGGGAATGAAGATCTGAGGCATCGCATGTTATTTGGAGGGTTACCTTCATTTTTTGCATCCTCATTATTTCCTGATGTTGACTTTAAAGAATGGATCGATGCCTATTGGGCTAAAGATATTCAAGATATGTTTAATGTCGGAAAAAGATATTCTTTCCAAAAATTCACTGAACTCTTATTGGCCCACAGTGGCGGCCAATTTGAAGCAAGTAAATTTGCTGGACCATGCGAGGTCACAAGGCAAACCATTTCCAATTACTTAGCTGTTCTTGAGGCCACCTTTGTTGTACACGTAATTAGGCCATATTCGACACATAAAGCTAATGAAATAATCATGGCACCTAAAGTGTATGGCTTTGATACAGGATTTGTTTGCTACGCAAAAGGTTGGCGCGAATTGCGGCAAGAAGATCTGGGAGTATTGTGGGAACAATGCGTATTAAATGAAATGCATGGACATCTACAAAAGAATGCCCTCCATTATTGGCGAGACAAACAGGGCCACGAGATCGATTTCGTGCTTCATAATAAAAGAACCAACGAACTTACGACCATAGAATGTAAATTTACTAGTTCTTCTTTATCTAAGAGCAGAATAACCGATACAGCAATCAGTACAAACATCGATGCCTTTCGGCGCCACTACCCTAAAGGGAAAAACTATATTGTTTCAAGTGATGTAGATAGGTCATTTGAAAGGCGCTATGGCAATACGGTACTATCTTTTGTTAACACCAGTAATCTTATTAAGGAATTGCTGTAAAAAAAATCTGCAAAATACTGGCGGGGCTGACGAGACTCGAACTCGCGACCTTCCGCGTGACAGGCGGACGCTCTAACCAACTGAGCTACAGCCCCGGATGTGCAACCGGTAAAAAAAAATGCACATAAAAATGGCTCCTCGGGCAGGACTCGAACCTGCGACCCAACGATTAACAGTCGTTTGCTCTACCACTGAGCTACCGAGGAACATGTCAAACTCCAAAGACCTGAACCTATAGCCTGCCAGACAAAGCTCCAAAGGAGCAAGGGCTGGCCAATCCATCCATAGCCTAGGCGTATGATGGTGGGCGGTGCAAGGCTCGAACTTGCGACCCCCAGTTTGTAAGACTGATGCTCTACCAACTGAGCTAACCGCCCTTAACCAAGTTCAAGTCTTTAAAATTTTAAATGAACCGGCGAGGAAAGTCAAAATTCTCATGCAATTTCTTTATCCCAGTACTTATTATTGTATAAACTATAGAGCGAGACCGGTTAACAAATATAATAAAAAAGGGTTAATTTATGGATAAAAGCGGTACCCCAACTTTTTCTGACATTCTTAAAAACATTTTCTTTCTACTCATTATTGTGCAGCTGGCACCACCCATTATTCAAAGCATCGTAAAACAGTATAAACATTTTGTTGAACCTCGTACCAAAGTAGGTGTACTCCCAATTACTGGCGTCATCTACAATTCCGAGAGCTACTGTAAAAAATTGCGTAAATTTTTTGAAGCCAAGGATATCAAGGCAATATTAATCAAAATGGAATGTCCGGGCGGGGCCTCGGGTACCAGTCAAACAATCTTTAATGAATTGAACGCGCTTAAAAAAGAGAACCCTAAACCGGTCATCGTCCTCGTTGAGAACATCTGTGCTTCTGGCGGCTATAATATCGCATGTGCCTGCGACTATATCATTGCCCCGGGATCTGCTATCATCGGTAGTATTGGAGCCACATTACCTTATTTGTTCAATGTCAAAGAGCTACTGGAACAGGTAAAGGTCAAATATACACCTATTAAAGCAGGTACCTTCAAAAATGCTACTAACCCGTTTGTAGAAATGACACCACAAGAAACTGCCTTATTACAAGGGGTTGCCGATGATGCTTATGATCAATTTATGCTCGAGGTCAGCCAAAAACGAAAGTTGTCACTGGTCAGCGCTAAAGAATGGGCTGATGGCAAAATATTTACTGGCAGACAGGCAAAAAAACTTGGTCTTATCGATGAACTTGGCTGCCTTGAAAATGCCATACAAGCACTTAAGAAAAAGGCTATGTTTGAAGGTAAGATAGAATGGGTATACCCTCCCACAAAAATGAGTTTTTGGAACCTTTTTTCAACTGATGCCGGCTATGACCCAGAAAGTTCTATGTATACAAGTCTTGCTACCAAGATCGGCACCTACTTGGGGCAAAGGTATGCTCCCAAAGCTATCACGTAAGATCTCATACCTGTTTACCTCATTCAAGTGCTGCTATTGTGCTGGTCAACAACCCCATGAGCTTTTGTTGAGAAAAGCTAAGTTGCCTAGCCAATTGTTCAGGATTTACAGTTCCTTGGTTAGCTTTTTCAACAGCTACCAGCATGGCTAGCGCTAACCCAGAAACATGCTGTTCCATACACATATTAATCATCACATCAAGAGCTTGATTACCAATTGCTTCAGCTTCATGCTGTACTTTTAGTATATCAATAATAGCTGGTAATTTTGATAATTTTTTCGCTTTTTTTGATGTGAGATGCGATACAGCTGTATCCACTTTAGCTGGTTCCTCATGCATAGCCCATGATGACTGGACAAGCAACAAGTGAAGGCCAACAACCAATAATTTTTTAGTCATGATCAAATCCTTTTATATATCTTTCAAAATAAAACGTCTGTACCCGGCAACCATTGGCAGATCTTCTTACACGTCTCTTGTTCAAATTGATTTTTACGACAATCAAGTTTTTTTAATCGACTCAGTTGACGAATAGCTTCTGGCAGTTGTTTAAGCCCATTACCACGTAGATCAAGCAGTTCAAGTCCCTTGGCCAAGTTAATGAGTCTGTCAAGACTAGCGATACTCAGATCTGCAGCACACAGATACAAGCGCTTTAACTTTGGCAATTCCCTCATCTCATGAATCAGTTCTGTGAGATTATTGCCTGAAATATTAAGTTCTTCAAGATTCCTAAGATACCAAATTGCGCGCAATTCTTGTGAAGGAATCTGATTATCAGCAACATTGAGAACCCTTAAGGTGAGCATGGTACCGATTTCTTGAGGTAAATCTTTTAGATTATTACGCATGAGAACAAGCTCTTCAAGTTTTGGACACATTGCACACACCTGTCTTATTAAACCTTGACTGGCTTTCGTGGCAGAAAGATCGAGCTGTCTTAATTCTCGTATCATGAAAATCTCAGTCGGCAATTCTTTAAGTGGGTGCCCATCAAATGTAATTTTTATTGGATTAGGCAGCGATGATAATTTTTTGCCAAGCATGGCTAGCCCTTGTGCCAAGCACGTACCATGACCAATTTTTATAATCTGTTGCATGTCAAACACAAGAAGATGATCATTATCCCATAACTGCGAAAAAGCTTTGCAAGTTCTTCTTAGGTTACCAATATCTGCACATATTACATATCGACTCAGAAACTTAAAAGCTGCGGACAACATCTGAATACATTGATTGGCATTGTTATGATCCCTGATAGCTAACCTTTCCAATACCTGAATATCAGTTACCAATGTATTACTAAGTTTATCTTGAATCATTTTGAGCTTATTGGCCAGAGCTTCTCTGGCCCGAGGGTCAGCCATCGATCCTGAAGCAGCACGCTGCTTGATTATTTGCAACATAGTGGCAAGTCCATCAGAGCGTGTCTGAATGATGTTACTGATATCAACACTTCTAGGGCTTTGTTTTTCTGTCAGCTGTTCGGCTATGCCTTGCTCAGGGAGTGCTATTTTTGGGGGTTCACCTTCCATTGCCCAAGCAGATCGTATCAGTAAAATGGCACCAACCAAAAGCACTACCAAATTTTTACGCATAGAAAATCCCCAAGTTACACGCTCACAACAAAGATTATAAATAAATTTATTCCCCATTTTTTTGAATGACAGGTTCAAGCTTATTGCTCTTTCCACGCTGAATAACCATACAATAGGAAATCGTTGATAAATCAACTAATGGTTTGACATCTATAACATGATAGAGCCCATCTTGATGACAGGATGTAATTTGCCCGATACCAAGCCCTCGAGGAAATACTAGTCCTTCACCGCTCGAGATCAGATAATCTCCCTCTTCAATTGGCTCCAGATGGCTAACAAAATTGAGCTGCGTTGAGCCGAACATATTTTTGCCTTCATGCATTCCCATTGTTTTAGTTTGCAAACAACAAGCAGACACTTTGCACGTGCGATCAGTAAGAGCAATGATTTTGCTATACCAAGGATATACATCAGTTACTTTACCTACAAGACATTGCTTATATACTACGACCATGTCTGGTGCAATGCCTTTAGATAATCCTGCGTCAATTAAAAGATAATGTGCATCATCAGAAAAATTCTTAGCTATAATTTGGGCAACGCAAACAGTCGAATCAGTCAGTTGTGTATTCGAATTGAGGATATCCTTAATATCAGTTACATATCTAAGTTCTGACCGCAATTCGATAGATTCTGCCATAAGTTCATCTCGTTCAGCCTGCAATTGAAATATTATTTTTTCTAATTGGTTTACTGTATGGCGCTTAGCTGCCCAGTTTTTTACCGGATCAATTACCGCATGATTAAGAGCGAGAAACGGGTACAGCACATAGGAAGAATATTTTTCGAGCATTCCCGGCGTACGAGACTGCCAGATACGCATGCCAAGAACAAGGACCATGATAATCGATACCCAAAAAAGCAATCCCTTTTTCATATTCAATCCTATCATTGATTCATACTTTCAATTACCTCATGAATATCGGCCCAACAAGTAGTCTCTTGAGCGCGCCTGCGTATTAATCCAGCATGTTCTCGACATTTCATATAAAAACCTATGTGTCGTCTTGCAACTGCTAAGCCTTTTTTACCATAAAAACTTTCAATGAGTGTCATATGTTCAATGATAGCACGGCTCACATGTGCTCGTTCAGGTTTATATTCATGCCCAACCGATTGCTCCTGTAATTGGTGTAATAACCAGGGAGCCCCTAATTGAGCTCGTCCAATTAAAAAACCGTCTACACCAGTAGACTCGTAAACTTTTTGAGCTGTTTCAAAATCATTAATTCCACCAGAGACAATGACGGGAATATGGACCAGTTTTTTGACCGAAGCAATAACCCCATATTCCGGCAATCCCTTAAATTTTTGTTTTTGTAATCGTGGGTGCACCACGAGTGCATCAACCCCGCAATCTTGACATAACTGTGCCACAGTTTCGGCATTATGCTCCTTAAATCCGGCACGCATTTTAACCGTAAAGGGACATGGCACGTTGGTCCGAAAGCGCTTTAAAATCGAATCAAGACGCTTGATATCGCCCATGAGAGAGCTCCCAGCACCCGAGTTGACCACATTAGACGCAGGGCATCCGATATTAAGATCGATCGCATCAACTCCTTGAGCCAGAATGATAGCACATGCTTGGTCTATATAATCGGTACTGCTTGCCGTCATTTGAAAATTTATGGGTCTCGTTGCCTGATCAATAGCGACTTTAGCGCGAGGCATCTTAACAACAGCTGCTACATGACGTATTTCTGTATATAAAAGAGCCTCAGTGCAAAACAGTCTTGTTACTGCCCTAAATGGTGCATCAGTGAGTCGATCGAGTGGCCCCCCTAAAAAACGGGGAATTTTTAGATTGCCAATCGACAAATGCTCACGCCAATAGCTCATAGACACCTTGCATGTTTACATGTATATAAGATCAATATGCAACACATAGCCATCACTCCCAGATTCTACCTCAATTTTTGCATGGTGGCACATAAGCGCTTACATTCAACTGGACAACTTGAAGACAACAATTCGATAGATTGTGGATACTCATATCCAAGATGTCGCGCATATACTTTCAGATGCTTTTTAAAATATGCAAGACCACGGCTCGGCCCAAGCCAGGAGACTGCAGAATCAAGGTGATACATCATCGTTGCATGAATATCTGTGTTATTGATTATGTAATGCATACCTTGAGATTCTCGCGCAAGTTGTAAAAGTAACCAAGGGGTGCCTATAAGAGCGCGACCTATTAAGAATCCATCAACCCCAGTAGCCTCATACACAATCTTTGCTATAGGCCAACTGGTAATGCCACCTGATACAAACACTGGAATTGATAAAGCTTTTTTGATCTGGCCGACAAGGGCATAATCAGGCTCACCAGAAAAACCCTGCGATTGCAAACGTGGATGAACACATAGTGCATCAATACCAAGATCTTGCAGCATCTGAGCCACCTCTAATGCATTATAATCCTTGAACCCTGCACGCATTTTTACCGTCAGTGCAACTGACAGGCATGCTCTACATAAGCTAATTATTTTTTTTAATCGTGGCAGGTCACCCATAAGCGCAGAGCCGGCACCTTTATTGACAACAGTTTTTGCAGGACAACCAATATTGATGTCAACCATCGTAATGCCGTGGGTGATCAGCCGTTCACAGGCTCGTTCGATATAGGTTTCATCAGCCGAACTTATCTGAAAATTTATAAATGGTTCGCCAACTTCCAGGCCCCATTTTTTAGGTTCATCATTGACAATCGTATCGCAATGGCAAATTTCTGTATACAGTAAAGCTTCAGGTGAAAATAAACGTACTGTCTGGCGAAATGGCACATTAGTAACGCCATCCAAGGGACTACCAATAAACCTACCAAAAGAACGTGACCCGATAACTAACGGACTCTTCCAATAATTCATACTACAATAATAAGGTAAAGGAATTAAAAATTCATACTTGAACAGTATGACAGATTAGAAAAAAAATCATAGAAAAAGAATTGTAAGTCATATTCAGCATCTGGCGGCAACTATCTGTGTTATCTTGTCTGTTTCTAATTATTCAAAGACCTTTAATTGTTCTCTTTCTTTTCGACTCATGTTAATTTTATCCATAGAGTTCCGTCTGTTTTGGGTTTTTTGATGTTTATTCTTACAATCATTTTACCCAAAAAACCGGAACTTTTTATTTCAACATAGAAAACCACGTCCTGTGGGCGTGGTCATAAACAAATGCTCTGCAATAATTTTTGAAAAAACATGGACTCACTGCTAAAACTTTAAGTAAATATCCAAGGCTTCGTACTATAATGAACCCCATAATTCGGACCACTAGCTAAGATCCAATTTTGCCTCCAAACTATGGTATAAGGAGGTCAACATGGGTCGAAAGAAATTTAGTGCAAAAATGAAAGGACAAGTAGCATTAGA
>JAKASV010000040.1 GCA_021818945.1 bacterium
ACCCTGGAACTTTATCCCGCATTTTGTTGCCCGAACTCCTTTTTTTATGAATTTTTAATCACTTTAATTACTTCTTAGGTTGATTTTAGCAAAACCTGTTTGTTTAATAAATATTTTAATTGTTTCTCAAAACATAGTAACTCACCTTACGCAGGGACGACACCAAATTTAACAGTTTGTAAAACTTCATTCTTAATTTTTTCAAGTTCTCGAAACGCTGTTTTAAGCGTTTCAATATAAATTTTATTTTTTAAGGCAAAGTGATTTAGCCTTTTTGAAAGCGATATGCTTTCCAATTTTATAAAGGCACAAATCGAAGCAAACAAGTGATTTGATTGTGTTCTTACTGTCTTGGTTGGAGATTTGGCAAGCGAAGCATTGCTTTTGAGGGATTTGTGATATTTCTCAACGTTCCACCGTCTATGGTAGGTTGTTGTGATCTGTTCATCTGTTAATTCAGTATTGCTGGAGACCAGGTGAAGAACGCCGGTACTCCAATCTTCGTTTTTGAAGACTTGGCGCACAAGTCGTAGAGGAAAATCTACGTCTTTGAGCCTGACCAAAACGCTCTCCCCTAGCTCCATTTTTTTGATACTAACAAAAATTCACCTGCTGCTAATTTCTCTTCACTTAAAGCAACCTTGCGATTGTCTTTCAATGGCATTATAAAATCTTTGTGCATATCATTTTTTATGTAACACATATTTTCTGCTGATGAAAACCAAATATCAGCTAAAACCGTTTTAAAGTCAATCTGATTGACAATTGCAGTGGCAACCAGATCTCGAAAGTATTGTTGTTTGCTAATTGGTGATTTACGACTTTTTTTTCCAGTCTTTGCATTCACAAAAGGCTGTGTTTTTCTTACTAACGCAAATGAAACAGGAACAGATATATTCATTGCTTGATAAATAGCTGATATAAAATTGATGCCCTTCACATTTCTACCTTTGCAATGATCATAGTGCCATGCAATAATGTCATTCTCATCTGTATATGGCTTTTCTTCGATAGTATCATCAATTATTAAAACTCCATCAACATCTTTTTCATTTTGAATTGATCTGGCCAACGGTTTTGCAAATTGCCATAAATCAGATGGAGCAAAGTCTTCCGCTGACAAAAATCTTGTTACACTATCATGACTTATTGCGTTGCCTGTTGCATGCGATAACGCTGTAGCTGTCGTATAAGATGTAGAACATATTAAAAAATCCGTGTAAATATCTAACATTTTTTTGTTCATTGCTCCCGCTCCCGAGAAGTCTCTTTTTTTTTATAAATATTAAGTTAACATAAGTTTGTGCACTTGTAAATTTCTGCGTAAGGTGAGATAATAATGCACCATGATAAGGAGGTTATACGTCTGGATCTGAATTAGTATAAAAAAATTATGTAGAGAGTAGACCGGTGAGACTTGGTAAGAAATACTTAACATCATCGTCACCAAAACGAATACCCGCACCAAGGAAGATGTTGGCATTGCGCTGACTGACAAAATCATCAGCACCAAATGCCGCATACATGTTACGCAAGAAATAGATTTTGTTGAGCCATTTTAGGTGTGGTCGTCGGTCTCGCTCTCTGTTCCAGCCACGTAAGTCGTATGCTTCAAAAGTCATCAACCAGCGAAACTTATCAGAATCAAATGGCACCTCAAGGTCAGCTGCAACACCAGCAAAATAGCCGTCAAATAAGCCAAAGCGTAGTGCAATATTGCCAAATATTTTGCCATACTGCACACCAATATACAGAGTATTTCGCTTAAATGTCTCACGCTCACGGAAATATTGCCATTTCACACGTGCCCAGTCAGGCAGATCAAGTTCTTCAAGGTTAATAAGATGTTTGGCGTCACGATCAGAAAATTCAAATTTTTTATCTTTGCGGAACATGATACCTTTTTCGGATGCAGCAAATTGTATGAGATAAAAATGATCTTCATTTGGATGTATACGAATATCGAAATACCCTTTACTATCAGCAAAAGTATAAAATTCTGCAGGACGGTACATCGATTCAAAATGGGAGTCAAAAACAAGCTGCATCATAGACACATGAGAAAAATAACTTTTAAGTCCTTGTGCTGCATACTGTAGATCATGATATGTTTGGTCATCATTGATGAGATTACCTATAAACCCTTTACCTGAATCTATTTTTTCGGCTATCGATTCGACTTTTTTAAAACCGTCACGTACCTGGTTTGCCGTTTCTTCTAGAGAATCTATACTTGATTCGAGCTTTGATGCTACACGATTGAAATCACGATCAAATACGCGGGATATTTTTTCAATGCTCTCTTGAAAAGAGGGGAATACAGACCCTTCAAGTTGTTGGCAGGTCCGCTCAAAATTGTTGCCTAATTTAAATAAATGCTCAATGTTTCCATTGGATGCAGCATAGCGATCAATCATTTCAGTTATAGAGGCCATATGTGCCACCGTTTGATGTAAATTTTCAAAAAAATTCCCACTATTAGACCCTGCTTGGCATCCAAAAGAATGTTGCAGTGTTGCGGTGACCTGCTCAATATGAGAAGCGATACTCTGCACCTGTTGCAAAATTTCATCGACAGAAGCAGGAGCGACTGCCGCATTACGTAAAGTACTGCCGTTGGCAAGTTTTGGTCTCAACGGATTGCCCGTGATTATTTCAAGATATTTTGGACCAATCAAACCATCTTGCCTGACAAGGGCATAGGCATCATCATGTATGATATAGTCACGATGAATCATGATAGTGGCTCGAACTGAGCCATTCTCGGTAAGGGCAAGATCTTCAACCCAACCTACATTCACTCCTGCGATTTTCACCTGGGCTTTTCTTGACAGACCAGAAACATCTTTAAACGTTACGGTATAGGTATTATAGTGTACACGGTCAAACCTAATAGATCCTATCTTGAAGCTCATGTAAGCAAGTATTAGTAAAGCCATTAAAACAAATAAGCCTACAAAGAATTCGACCTTCTTTTGCAACGTTGTTCCCCGATTTCTGTGTATCTCAAATCCAATAAAGTTTCTTTATATGCACCTTTGCAGGCTCTTTGCTCTCACGGTCAGTGGTGTCCCGTTCGAGAATAGCAAATAACCGGTGCGTTATTTGTCCCACTGTTCCATAAGATAACACGGAGAATGTTTCTGGTCCAAAAGTTAAGCCAAGTAATGAGGCTATCCCTTTTGGCAACGTATTGAAATCTTTTTTATAGATTTTTGAAAAAACATTGTTCCAATCTGCAGGCCATGTGTATGAACCCTTAAACCCTTTGAGCGCATCAGCAGCTGCTCCTTTATCGGGTTCCGGCAAATTGAAAATGGTGCGCATCGAATAGGAAAATAACCAAGGATCAATAGTTCGCTTGTGCGACCATACAGTGAAAATATCGGTCAAATAGAGCGGTTTCTTTTCTTTATTTGCCGACTTCTGCTGATCAGGAGAATAGAAGATAGTATCTTTGAACGATTCAAATCCTTTAATAGTGAGTAATTCAGTAACATCGCGTACTTTATCGTTGCGCTCTTTTAAAAATGATTCAAGAGATTCATATAATCCTTGACCTCCAGACGCTTTTTTTATCGAACCAAAAATTTCTTGGATAGTTTTTTTAAGTTCTTCCTGTTCTTTACCGCTCCCTACAAAAGCATGTTTTTGAAAATCGTACAGTTCATTGAGATTGATTTTGCCATCTTCACTCATGATGCATATCTTTATTTCACCCTCCAGCCCATCTTTTGCAGCGTCTAATGTGACTGTCTGCCATCGACCAAGCACTGGCATGAGGGTTTTAAGCATCTGTTTATCTTGGGCTCCTGCTTTGCTTTCTTGTGGCTTTTCTTCAGCTTGTTTTTTTTCGTCAGCCGATTTCTTTTCGTCTTGCTTTGCTGAAGCTTTTTTCTCTGGCTTTTCTTTTTCTACAGACTCTACCACATCGGCATAGGCCAATTGTGATGAGGCTAATTGCAAACCACCCAGTGCAAGTTCTTTTGCCTTTTCACGTTCGATTACTGTTTGCGCTAATGGAAAAAATATGGTTGATCTATTGATCATAAACGATATTAAAACCATAGCTAAAGAAAGAATCATGAGTGTGACAATTAAAACAAATCCATTGCATGCACGTTTGGTCTTCATGTATTCATCCTTTGATCGAGTGAATGTGCAGTATTAAATAGTTCTTCTAGCTGTTTTTGCATAGTAGAACTTGGTCTGAACGGCGTATTTAAACCAGTTTTTTGCGCTGCGGGACCCCGTGTTGACGGTTGTGTACCAGAAGGCTGAGCCTGAGCGCCTTTTTTCTCTTCAGGCTTCTCTTTTTCTTGCTGTTTTTGGAAAAACGACATAAATGACCATGGTCGCTTCTTTTGTACAAATTCAGTATCAGTAATGATTTCCAACGTGAATACATATTTGTATTCACGTTGTTGTTGATTGTCCCAAAGTATGGCTTCGATATCTACAAATACAGGAATCGGTAATTTTTTTTCTTTAGATTTACCTTTTTTTTCTTCTGTTTCAACTTGTTCGTCACTGTTCCACGTTGCCAATCCTGAAGCATAGATAACTTCTTCTTGAGATTTTTTCTCTTTTGCTGATCTATTTTTTGGTTGTTCTTTTTCTTTGCCTGGAGCTTCTTGTTTTGAAGCATCAGTTTTTTCTTCTTTTTGTTCGGCTGATTTTATCGTTTTTGACGTATATTTGAATGTCAAACTTTTGATACTATCCAGAACTTCATATGACCTACCTGCGCGCTTTTCAAACTCCAAAGGTACAGATTCTTGACGCGTCAAAATATAAGATTCGGGTGCTTTTTGGTCTTCTTCAAGTACATAGGTTATACGCACAAGCAATGGTTTTGGTTTGCCCGATTCAAACGATCCAGTTTTGGTAGCCGAGAACCCCAGGTATGGATTATTTGAGATAAAGGTCAGAGTAGCAAGTTGATTATTCTTATTAGTGCTATTGAAAATCTTTTTTATAATCTTTTTTTCTTTTTTCTCTGCTGGCTTTTCAGATTTTTTTTCTTGCTCCTGCTTATCGCCCGTTGATGTTGCTTTTAGATCTTTTTCTTGCTGTTTTGGAGGTTCATTATCAAGTAACGTCGTTGCCCCAGACAGATCATGTTCAAATAACCTCTGTAATATGGCTGCCTTTTCATTCATGACAATGACTGTTTCGGTAACATTGACAGAAGTATTTATCTGAAAAAGCGCCGAAAAAAGTATGGTAGCCATGAATCCAGTGATAGCTACCGCTATCAAGACCTCTATGAGCGTAAAGCCTAGCTGATTCATGGTTTTTGCTCCGTTTTCTTTTCAGGTTTAAAAATAAAACTGACGAGCATGTCCTCACGTTTTCTATTGTCTTCGGTCCATTCAATGCGCACCGTTTCTCGATATATATCTTTAAACTGTTTGGCTATAACTCCAGAGGCTTTATCTTGTTTATACGTCAATGTTGTCGGAGGATCATCGATCGAACTTTGTCCGGTTTTTTTATTTTCTAATGAATTTTTATGTGCGACAACTAAATAATTTTTAGCAATATTAATACGCCTAAAAAGCCCAGAAAAATAGCCAACCGAAAACATGATGCTGCTTTGCGTTATGAGGATCGGTGTGAGTATCATTGCCATGAGACTCAATGCCAAAAGAACTTCAATTAAGGTAAACCCGTCATTATTTTTGGAATGTATCATATTCTTTTAGTTGCACATTAAATGGATTTAAAACAAGTCCTACAGGCCGTGCACTTCCATTAGGGAGACTATCCTTGGTATCAAAAAAATTTATAATTACATCTTGAGCCATTCCGTCTGGCATTATATAAAAAAAGAACACTTTTTGCCCCGCACTTCTTGCTACTTCGTCAAATCCCTCGATAAAGAAATTTTTTAACTCAAATTGCTCGGGCCATTCGATGGATTTCGATTGATACTCAATATGCACCGGTGAAGTTTTTGGCTTATTGGGTGTATCAAGATTTTCAACAACTTCAATTGATACTTTCCTCTGATTCATATTAAATTTAGCCAGATGAATCTTGTGTGTAATAAGTGCTTGTTGCCAACCTTGATACAATAATCCATTGACTTTTGCAATGAAACTTTTGCGTTCTGCAGCTGCAGTTGGGCCAAACAGATTAGGTACAATGATGGTTGCCATAAGCCCAATAATAGCTATGGCAACCACAATTTCAATTAAAGTAAACCCTTGATTACGCATCATCTTTATTAAAGTTCCCAGGCATCTATTTTTGCTGGAGAATCAGGGTCTCCGTCTGAGTACAATTCATAGGGAGGTTGTTTGCCAGGATTTACCTGATAATGAAATGGCTCACCCCAAGAATCAACAGGATCTTTTTCAAGAAGAACCCCTGGCCATTTTGTGGCAAGTTTTGAATCAGTTGGTTTTTCTCTTAGATCTTTGAGGTTTTGTGGATAGCGTCCAACAATCAACTTGTATGTATCTATGGCCGTTTTTGTAGCCCTTAGTGATGTTTCGGTTGCCCTTCGTTGCCCCATTTTTTGTAATGTTCTCAGTCCAAGGGTTGCTGCTGCCATCATGAAGCCAACAATGGCAATTGCAATAATAATTTCAATGAGGGTAAAACCTTCACAGTTATGCGTTCGTGTATGTATCATGAACATTCCTTTATACCATTAAAATATGCATCTAATTATAATCCGGCAACACTTCTGGTCATTTCCATAATAGGCATTGCAATTGCCACGATAATAAAACCTACGATTACAGCCATAAAAACTGTCATAATTGGAGCCAGGCTTGCAGTTAACTTATCAGATATACTTCCAAGTTCCTCCTCATAGTTATGCGCAACCGTTGTCAACATTACATCTAATTGACCAGTTTCTTCACCTGTGCTAATCATATAAATAGCTATAGGCGGAAATAAATTGGTCTGTTTTAAGTATTGAGCAATTTTACCCTGTTTTATTATTTTATCACGAGCTTCATTTAACATATCGGCTAATATTCTGTTATCGATAATACTGACAACGATATCAAGCGATTCTGATAAATTAACTCCTGCTCCTATCAACAAGCCAAGTGTTTGACAAAACTGGACTACTGCGTTAGTACGCGCAAAATATTTTATGATTGGTATTTTGAGTTTAATCGTATCAATAAGACGCGCCCCTTTATTTGTAGATTTGATGTACTTATAGAGGACGAAAAATAGGATAAGAAATATCAGAATGAATAAAAAATAGTTTGTAATAAAATCAGATAGAGCCATGACAATGCGCGTCGGCTTTGGCAAAACCTTTTTTTGTTCCATAAATGCCGTTACAAGCTGAGGAACAACAGCAGTCATCAAAAAAATAACGACTAATGTTGCCACTGCAAGTTGTATAAGTGGATAGGTCATCGCACCACTTACACGTTTTCGCAACTCTTCGCGTCGTTCATAAAAAACAATTACTCGTTCCAATATTGGTTCTAATTTACCACTTGCTTCACCTGCACGTACCAATTGAACATAAATCTTGTCAAATACATGAGGATATTTATTAAGAGCGCCCGCAAAAGAGCTGCCCTCTTTAAGATCATCTTTGATGCCAATCAAAATAGAATGTAAAGTTCCTGTAAATTGATCTGCAAGAAGTTCTATTGCCTGTAACAGTGGGATACCGGCCTTTAGAAGAACTACCAATTGTCGAGTTATATTAATCTTATCTTTTGTTTTTACCTTGCCAGCAAATATCCGCTTATACCAGGGAATGCGCGCGCCTTCGGTAGCTGGGGTAATTGTCGTAGGAAAGAGTCCTTGACGCACAAGTTGTTCTTTTGCAAATACTGATGAAGGAGCATCAAGAAAACCGGAAACTTTTTTACCATCCTTTGCAAACGCTTGGTACGAGTACAATGGCATGCATAACCCCTTATGTTACGAAAAATTAGTACGTATGTGCGAGCTTGAACAATAATTTTTTTTCATGCTATGCTAAAAAACCTAAGGTTACCACGGTTTTCTCTAGTGTACAAAGGAACTTTCATGAGAATCAAGGAATTTATTACGCTCCTCACTCTTTCTACCCTTATTATTAATAGCGCAAAACCAGCAGATACTCAACAGCCAATATGTCTTACCGAAAAGGATTGCATGAATTTATGTGCACCTATAATATTTTCCAATGGTGGTCTGACAAAATTTTTTCAAAATATATTTAATAGACCAGAATATGCTCTTAATGTTATGCCGCATGATTTTTCCCATTTTATTCAGAGTCTTGATTATGCTCAAAATAGATATCAAAAGAGGATTCACGGGCGACATGTAATAAGAATTTTTACTCATAAATTGCGTGCCACACCCTATGTAAATGATAAAGCATTTTTGACCATGCTTGATGAGATCTTTCCTATTATGAAGCGCTTTTTAGATGGCGCTGAACAACATATTGCAAGCTCTATGAAAGTATCAATCAACAAAATTTTGTATGATACATTTCTTGCACAGTTTTCTCAATTCAAAGCTTCTCCCCAGTCTTTTTTTGATGCTTTGTCAGACGACATCACAGCAACTCTTTTTGATACACAAACATTACTTTCCGATATTGGCATAGATGAATTCAAACGATCATTCACCCGATTTTTAGAGATAGGACTTTCTAAGATGGTGTGGCATGCCGAGGATAGTACCAAGACCTGGCATTCTGTCAAGACTATTGCAGATAGATTAGTTGCCATGACCGATGCCTCATTCTTTGATAGCGATGAATTATATGAACTCCATGATACATTATTAGAGCGCTACTGTTTTTTCCTTGATGTTGTCAATTTTGACCTGCCATTAGCCTTTTTTTCGGAAATGAGACACACTGTTGAAAGCGAAAGCACACCACTTCTTGATGATGACGAGCTTGAACTTTGTCTAGAGACAAGACGCCAACGCTTTACGCGTCTTTTATGTGAGTGCGAATTTAAGTCTCGTGCTCATTCACAAGGACTCGTTGTTGGTTAAGTTTTGGTTTGAGATAAGTCTAGATAGTTAATAGTGTCAAACCAAAGTGAAAAGTTCCGGTTCCTAACAACATGAAAAGTTCTGGTTTTCAACCCCAAGATTCTGGTTATTTATAGCCGCTCCCGAACTTCCATCAAGGGGAATATTGGGGCCTCTATTTT
>JAKASV010000007.1 GCA_021818945.1 bacterium
TAACAAAAGAAGCAATCTACGCTTGGATTTATGGGCCTGAAGGCAAAGCATTGGGAATGCCTAAACTACTGCCCAGAGCCAAGCCGAAAAGAGGCCTTGTGAGAGCAAAGAAGAGCAAGAACCACATACCCGATCGAGTTCCGCTAGAGGCTCGCTCAGATAATGCTAATGCCAGGTCAGAATTAGGACATCTTGAAGGTGACCTTATCTTCCTAGCGGCAGTCAATCAAGCAATGTCCTGACTATTGTAGATCGAAGGAGTCGCATGGTTGTGCTTGTTAAAAATGATTCTAAAAAAACCAACGTTGTTATGAAATCTGTAGAAGATGGGGCTCGATTATTAAAGGCCAAAACAATGACTTTCGATAATGGCTCTGAGTTTACCGGACACAAAAAACTAACTGAGTTACATGGTATCAAAACATATTTCTGTAGACCTGGTGCTCCATGGGAAAAGGGCTCGGTTGAGAATATGAATAAGATGATCAGAAGGTTCTTGCCGTTTAAGCTGCCGGCTAACATTATTACTCAGAAAAGCGTTGATATGGTGGCTGAGATTCTGAACAATACCCCTCGGTCTATTCTTGGGTTTAGAACACCTAGAGAAGTACATGAAAACATTGATCTGAACGTAATAAAAAGTGAGAGTAGGATGAAGTCGGCCACGACGGACGCGGAGTCGTTTAGAATTGACTATGGGAAACAATTAAACGTTGCACTTCGATATTGACTTTGCCCGATAATTGTGTATACTTGTCCATGCAACACCTCTTTCTTATATAACTATCTTCTTCTAAAAATAATTATATATTAGAAATGTGTTGCACTTCATTTTAACTTAAGCCCTGTCAAGTTAAAAACCTATTTTTCTTGTCGAACATCACGAGCAGCTTTATCATAGCGCAATCCTTCAAAACGGGGGTGTCGCAATTTATTATCATTAGTCCATTCGGTAAAACCAATTTCTGCGACGAGTTCCGGCTTAACCCAATGAACAGATGTTTCCTTGATTGCGTCATGGGATTTAAAAGGGCTTTTGGTGACTTCTAATGCTTTTAATTTCTTACTTAGCGAAATAAGAACTTGGTCATTAAATCCTGTGCCGACTTTTCCCGCGTAATGAAGCTTTCCGGTTTTATCATAATACCCCAAAAGCAGTGCCCCAAACCCTATGCGAGATCTCTGCGGATCTGTATATCCTCCAATAACTAATTCTTGATTGGCAACACACTTGAATTTAAGCCAACTCATCGAGCGAACATGGACGTACGGGCTCTCCGGATCCTTGCACATGAGACCTTCCCAGCCATGATCATGTGCATATTTATAATACTGCTTACAGTTATGGATACGATGAGCCGAATAACGAATATGGCCTTTGAAAGAAACAACTGCTTTGAGTATTTTTTTACGGGTCTTTAAAGGTAAGCGCGTAATATCATAATGATCAAGATAAAGAATATCAAAAATATAGTAATAGACTGCGATTCCAGTATGCATTGCTTCTTGTTTATCGCGAAGTTGCATTCTTTGTTGCAGTTTTTCAAAACTTGTATTATTTCCTTTGAATGCAACGACTTCCCCATCAAGAATGCAGGGTGTGTTTATTGAGCTTCCAAGGGCTTGTTGAATCTCAGGGTAACTAGCATTAAGCGGTTTGTTGTTGCGAGAGCGCAAACGTACCTCATTTCCCTTAATGAAGGCCAAACATCTTTCGCCATCAAATTTTCGCTCATAAAACCAGTTTTTATCAAAAAAAAGATTATGTTCCAAATAGGCAAGCATTGGTTCGGTCCAATCAGGCTCATTCGTACGAACAATTTTCGTTTGATCTTCCTTTGATAACTTTTGTAAAATATCAGTGATCATTGATTTCCTTAATTTGAAAACCTTATGATAAATCAATGAATTTCAGCATAACGTGTATGTATCATGTCTTATTTTACGTTACCTAATTTGAAATATTCAAGTCAATAAATGTAATACGTCCTGATACAATCTGTTGACATAGGTTTATCGAGTTTTTTATATTCCAATCGTAAAGAGTTATAGTGTCAAAGTTCGAAATAAGAGGTAGAGCAATGAACATTAAGATGCTTAATGTTGTTTTGTTGATGAGCGCGCTTGGGATGCAAGCGTGTGAGCAAACCTGTTGTTCATCAAGTTGTTCTGGCAATCCTTTTTTTGTATTAGTTGGGACAGGATATTCCTGGTCAATGTGTTCTAAGATTTGTGTAGATGAAATTTTTTGGGACAAAGCTGCTGAAGGATACAACAGCAAGTTGAATAGTGTGCCTGTTTTTGAGGCTGGTCTTGGATATTATTTCAGACCATGGATTGGTGCATCAGTAACAGCAGCATATAGAGGAATATATCATTATAAAAAATGTCAAACGGTAGAACAAGCAGTAGTTATACCTGCAGGTGCCGCCGAAACACGTTACTTTGATTTAGCAAATACCAGTGTGCTATTTAATCTTATTCTTAATGGAACCAATTGTTTGGCATGGCATTTTTGTAACGATATGTCTTTAGCACCCGTGGTTGTCGGAGGTGTAGGTATTGCTCAAAATAAAGTTTTCAATTTTCACACTGTTACCGATCAACAAGTTCCAAATCTTGAAAGTTTTTACGTTAAATCAATAATGTCTGAATTTGTAAACAAGTTTACTTTTGCTGCACATGCAGATATTGGTGTTGCTTGGACTATGTGTGAGAGGGCTCAGCTTAATCTCGGCTATAGGTTCTATTATGGTGGCGAGTTCAAGACAAATAAATATTTAGTTGATATACCGGGAGGACTTTTGCAAACTCAAATCACTCGTCCAATAACTATACCAGGGTGGTGTTCGTCTTTAAAGGCTAACGAACTGTTTGCCGATTTAAGCTTTATGTTTTAATGAGCTCATTCAAAATACTGTAATCTTACAATCTCCCTATGCTGTCATGATAGGGAGGTTTTGTTATACTGGCCCCCATAAACTGGACACGGGTAATTTGAAAAAAAGTTAGGGTATAAATGCTGTTAATAGGAAACATTGCTTTGATACTGCAGATCAAGCTCGAGTTGTTTTACGTAATTTTATAAATTTTTACAACCAAACACGTTTCCACCAAGCACTGAATTATCACACACCAGATGCTATTTATGAATTAAAGACAATACCTACAAAACAACAATTGTTTAAACAGTTTAAGTTATTGAATAAACCTATATTCTCGTAGGCTTCTATGATTTATAAATAAATCTATTTTTGTGTCTTGACAAAGGGGGTCACTTTAGTTTGCCATAAATATTGATTTTTTTTCGGATTCAGAGATATTAAATAAGTAGTTTCAGGTTTATCATTCTATTTAAAATTAACTTGAGAATATAGAAACATGATACCATCTCGCATAATTTTTATTAGTCTTTTATTGATGCTTCAACCAAGTTCAGCAATTTTCGAAACCCAAGAACACTCATGGCTCGAATCAGTCATGAAACAAGCTAAGAAAATACCCTACTGGCAAGAGCCTGCTTTTTATCTGTTAATAGCGGCTACTTCGACGACAATTGGCACCATATGGTACACAGTTCATTACCTTTGTCGCTTTAATCTTTCTGATGCCAACTCGCTCATTGTTAAAAGCCAAGAATTGCTCACTACCCACAAGAACAAATACAGCCGTGAAATAAATGCAGTCAACACGTATCAAGAATCTGACCAACTAAAAAAGGAATTAAGCTCCATCATTTTGGATAATATTTCACCAACACCCTTCGCAGATTATGTTACCATCGCATACGAGGATTTCAACGAATGCCAAACGTATGCCAACAAGATCGAAAAAGGGTATCTAAAACTCAAAAAAGCCTATCTCGCGTTGAGCCAAAAAAAGGTGAGCGAATCCAAAGCACAAGACAAAAAACTTCAAATAGAAGATTATACAAAAACGCTTGTACAGCTTGTAGAGTTAAAAAAAGAACTAGAAGCATTCGTAAAGCTACTTGGTTCTCTCTGCACATTTTGCTGGCAAGATAATAGATACAAAGACGAATGGCTGCAACTTAAATGGCAAGAAATAGCAACGAGATAGCGCATTGCTCTAGCTCATTGTTTTGGCCACTTACCTCAGACCTGTCTTACGAAGAACCACTAATGCGCCAAGCAAAATATAAAGATTATTTGACAGAATTATAGTTGGTGGCAGAATAAACAAAATATCATTAATTAACATATGGAGTTTATGATGTCAGAATCAAAGCATATGATCCTGTTTGTTTTTTTCCTATTTGGCCTATCATGCAATATATACTGCATGAAACAACAATTCAAATGTAAATTTATACAATCAGGCCAGACATTTCAAGCAGCCACAACCCTATTCACAACCATACAACGACAACATTCATTATCTCAGGCAATTTTACAACAAGTAATTGCAAAACCACAAACAATTCAGATTGCAACTACTGCTGCACAGCATGCGATTCAGGCAAATATACAGCAACAGATATTGATGCGCCCATCAATTCAAATACCACAAGTACAACATAGTACTCAGCACATACAAATGATTTCAACTACTGCTGCACAGCATGCGATTCAGGCAAATATACAGCAACAGATATTGATGCGCCCATCAATTCAAGTACATCAAGTTCAACGTAGTGCTCAGCACATACAAACAATTTCAACCCAACTCCATCAACAGTATTCTGCATGTCAAACTATTGGCCAAAGAATCAATTTTGCTTGCCAAGTACATAAAACTAATCAAGAACTCTTTAAAATCAAGGCACCTAGCATTGTCATACAAACCTGTAACACACAATTTCATACCTGTATTCAAGATGTACGGCAAGACTTTGCAAAGCTGTTAACAAAAAGACCTGAATGGTTAGAAGATACATTGGGCGGTTATTCATCAGGCATAACACCAGTTGAACATGCATGGCAAAACACTCAACAATACAAGGGACACATAGATGCATTATTAACAAGATTTGATCCAATATTACAAAAAAGCCTTTTAGTTTGTACTTCAGCTGATGTTACCATGCTCTATCAATCTCGTGCAGCATTTCAGGATCTTGGCCTGCAAGCAGATCGCCTTGTCAATGCAATGCAAGATACGGCAATCAAGGAACAGTATACTCAGTTTAAAGGTGACATTAACCAGGCTATTGATCTTATAGATCACTGTATAATTCTTGGCAATATTAGTTGCGCAACACAAAACCATCCTGCAGCACGATTTGTTAAAACCTACACACGCCCACAATTTTTTTCATACGATGCATGGAAAAAATATTACCGAGCTCAAGGTATCCCATATGCCCATAGGAAAAGGCTCTGGCAAAGCTATGTCCAAGGCCCACGAGCTTTTGTTGTTGAGCATATGAAAAACAACTTAAAAGTTGCAGATTTTATAAAATTCTGTGATCACGATGAGGTACGTGGTGGTGCACATGGATTCCTTGCTCGCAATCTGGCTATTGTAGCTCAACTCCGCGCCAACTTATATGAATCAAAAGATTTAAGTTTACATCCTGCCTATGCCCAAGAATTTCAGCGCGTAAAAGCTGAGATTGACGCCATTGGTGGCTGCCTTATGCATATGCTTACTATGGTCAGAACTGATGAGGGTGATACTCCATCTCAAATTTCTACCCACGAACTTAATAATCATACTTACACACTAGTGCATGACGCGTTTGATGAAAAATTGAAAGCATTGTATCAACAACCGCTTAAAGACTCTGATGTACAGGCACTTGTTGAAGCTTCAAAAAATGTGCCATCAATAATTGATCAAGCACAATCTCAAGCTGCAATGAGCCTTCCCAGCAGTCTCACGTCAGCAATGCAGGCTGTTGAGCTTATCAATAAAGAGCTGCATTCTTTTTCTGCCCAACTTGACCAAGAATATACAGCCGCCACAAATCTCGAACAGAAAATTGATTGTGCATGTCATCTATTAGTTATACAACATGAACTTCATGGCACACTTGTACCTGAAGAGATGATAACTGCCTGCAATGAAAAACTCCATACCTATATCAACGATATCAGAAAAGAATTCAACTCAATGCTTTCACATGATTGCATGACAGATTGGTTATCAGGCATCGAACATGTCAAAGAATCTTGGCAACAGGTACAGCAGGTCAAAACCAATATAGATTCTTTTTTACAGAGTCTCGATCCTGCAATCAAAAAAGACAGAACAGGATTTACTGCAGCTGAAGTAACTATGTTGCATGAAGCATCAATAGCATTTAAAGAGCTGAGCTCTCATGCAAAAAACGGTGTTGATTTAGGATTAGACTTTGTAGCTCCTCAACAACCAATTGAAAAAACAAAACAGGAACATCATCAGTTTCAAAATAAAATCAAGAGCTCAGTTGCTCTCATTCAAGGATGCATCAAACTAACAAGAGCATTCGGCCCACAATATCCTGCAGCAACAATCATAAAGACCTGCAACTGTCCAAAATTCTTCTCACAATCTTCCTGGCAAAAAATTTTTCAAAAACCAGGATCTCACTATCTTTCTTCGGCCGATGCCTGGCAACGCTATATTCAAGGCCCTCGTACATTCGTTATTACACATTTCAAACCAGATATAACCGCAGCAGAAATCCACAAAGTCTGCCCTATCGATTCACATTTTTCTGATGTACACGGATTTCTTGTCCGCAACCTCGTTACCGTCATTCAGCTCATGCAACGGCTATCTGATAGTATCGATATTGAACAGGCCGATTATTGTATGCGAACAAAAGCAGAACTCAAGGATATTGCCGGCTGTTTGATGAATATGCTCACCATTGAACGAGCAAGTCGACAGGTAGCCCCTATAACAGCTGACGAGCTTAATGATTTTACAATAGATATAGCACGACAACAGACTGATAAGGACCGTGCAGATTTTTACCACAAATCAATACCAGATCAGATTATAGACACGTTAATACCTTCGGCACAACAGAGCGTTCATCGCACTCAACAACAATCACGCTCCATGAACCCAACAGTTGAAGATCAAGATAAGCGCTCTGAAGATAGACAAAAGAAAATTACCCCAATCGCTGTTGAAGCTGCACAGAGCACACAAGTACCAAAAGATAGTAGTCAAAAACTATCGCACAAGACACAAGAATCAAGACAGCATTATCCTTTACGAGTCATCACACCTACAATATTCGAGTCGGCAAGCCCTGGACCTAAAGCTACACCAACGCAGAAAGTACAAGGGAATACGCATCAACTACCAATAGATAAAATAAAATTTAATAATTTCGGACAAGGAGCTTTACAAAAAAACTATTTAAAGCATGTCATACTACAAGCAGAATGGCCGGACATGCCCATCTCGACACTAGAAGAATATTTAAACAAAGCGAAAACTCTTTTAAATAGTCCCATTGGCATGGGTATAGAAGAACTTGTTTCAAAAAATGGCTATACATTCAGATACAATAGAAAGACTAATGAATATGCAGCAGCAAACCCAAATGGCACAATTGAAACATTTTTTCGACCTGCATCAATGCATGGTTATTTTCTTGAACAACTTGCAAAAAATTAATAGCGAGGTTTATTAAGATGGATCTTCAAAAACTTTTTGTGTGCATCTTCATGAGTATGTACGTTACACATATAGAATCTCAACAACCCATGAGACTGCACTCTTTATCTCAGAAATTATGCACTATATCTCAACAATGTCGCACAGGATTGCAAAAAGTTGGCGCTTTTTTACGGACATGTAAACAGATAACAGTCCACTCTTGCATAAAGCTTATTGATACCCGTAAAAAACGTCTTGCACTTGTAAGTTTTGGCGTATTATGCGCAGTTTGGGTACTTGCTAAGTCAAAAATTACTTTTGACCGCACTCAACAAGGACCGGACTGGCAAAAACATAATACCAGACAAAAAACAGCCTCAGTACAGAGCACAGAAACACAAACACATCAATCTTCACAGAAATCACCTGCACCCGGAGCCATCGAATTTCGCGACTTGAAAGTTATTAAAAGTAAGAGCCTCATGACCAGCCCACAAAAATATCAATGCGCTTGCTGCCAACATTTTACGCTTGATAGCGAGCAGGGCCATTTTGATATTTGTCCTGTATGTTATTGGCAAGATGATGAAATTCAATTATCTAAACCAGACTATCAAGGTGGTGCCAATACGATCAGTTTAAACAGGGCACGCCTGAACTATAAAAAAATTGGTGCTATCCAAGATTGCTACCTCAGCCATGTCCGAGCCCCTACAGAAGAAGAAAAAAACAGCTAAATTTTGCACACAAGAGCTCCTAGACTGGGACTCATTATGCTGCTGTTAATTCTGAATATGCTTGCCCAAGAATCTTAAAGATTCGCTCCGTGTATGGAACCAAATCAGAGTTTATTGGCTTAACTTTATCTGAATGAAACATGCGCGCCAGAAAATGATATCGCGTCTTATCTGGCAGCAAGCTTATGCGTCGTCTATGTTCTGCTGGCAGCAATTTTTCTATTGTGTCTCTTACTAGTTCCCACCTTCTTCTATTGCTTCTACTATCATGGTCTACAAATTCTTTCATGGTACCTTCTAGTGCACTAGCAAGGAAATTGAGGGTTGGAAAATCCATATTTTTTACGGTAACAATATGCTCAGTCAACCAGCTACGATGCTCCTCAATCTCACTCTGTGGTTGCTCATCTTGCTCTCTTTGTTGCTGCCGTTCAAACTCGCGCTGTCTTTTTTCGGCCTCTTCTTGCGCTCTACGCCGTTGCTCCTCTTGCTCTCTTTGTTGCTGCCGTTCAAACTCACGCTGTCTTTTTTCGGCCTCTTCTTGCGCTCTACGCCGTTGCTCCTCTTGTTCTCTTTGTTGCTGCCGTTCAAACTCACGCTGTCTTTTTTCGGCCTCTTCTTTTTGTATGACCGACCTCAGAAACAATGCAATATCACGGTGTCCATTCCCTAACGCTTGAGCGAAAGCATCATCTAGCTTATCATGAGCTCCTCGGTACACCAGATACCGCACAATATCTTCATGCCCATAGGCTGCTGCCGCCATTAATGGGTTGTGAGATCCACTGCCATTAATGTATGCACCTTTCGCAATCAAGTATTCAACTATCCGCAGAGCGCCTACCCTAGCAGCAACATATAAGGGACAACTCTCAGCATTCACGATCGCGCCATGTTCAACGAGGAACCAGACTACAGAGTCTTTTCCTTTTTCAATCGCCAAAGACAAAGAAGTTTTGCGCTCGCCATCAATTAAACAACAACAATCAACATCTGCACCATGTTCAACAAGATACTGAACAATTTCTTGCGTACTGTACATGACCGCATACAATAACAAACTTTGAGTGGCTTGGACGCCATTACCCCATACTACATTAACGTCAGCCCCCTGCTCAACAAGAATTGCTATAATCGGCAGGCTAGCCTTGTCAATTGCTGCTCGTAGCAGATACCCACTCGTTTCTTTGTCTTTGATACGTAGAGAATGACCGACTAAATATCTCACTAATGCAAAGTCACCACCATAATTTACTTTTATAGCCAGGCTAATAATCGGCCATGTAACACGGGCACCATGCTCAACAAGATAGGTCGCCATAGTATAATTATGGCGACTGATAGCTATCGCTAACAGAGAATCATCGCTTGGCGCCGCTTTATGAAGATCAGCCCCCAGCAGAAAAGCTAGGCCTAACAACCTCCGATTATTTCTTGCAACGGCCCATGACATAATTTTGTTTGCAATAGATTTTCTAAAATACATAGAAACCAGTGTACCAGTTACAATACCTGCTATGGCAAATCTTTTTGGATTACGAGGATCGTAGAGCATTCCAAGATGCTTGATCCCCGAGATAATTTTGTCTGGGAGTATCAAAACCTTTGAAGCCATTTTTACACACAAAGAATTTTTTGCCTGTCTAATTTTTCTTGAACAAGCACAGCTTGCTTTATAAAGCAACTGGAGAAGACCAAGATCTTCTTTAGCAAATACTCGCTTCCTTGGAATCCGTACTGCATCAAGCTGACAAGCACATATAATACACAGTATGGTAATAAGTTTAAATCCATTCATGAGTATAGGGCACCTGCATAGTATTTTAATTGCCTTTAATCCTGGCATGCTCCAAAGAACTTTTAATCCATAACGCATACGTAAGTCGTGATTTTGCCGAATCTATACGAATTTCTTGTCGGAACCAACGTAAAGCCTTTATTATACTAAATACTGTTAACAGACCACCTGCCACCATTAATATACGGCCTTTTCTAATATCAGGTTTCGTATATGCTCTGTCTTCCTGATTATCAACCCATATTCCTGTGCCGCTGGCACATACCCCTGCAAGAAAGAGTTTGCCCGCACCTTTATGTTCACCAAATGGAACGACTTCATCATTCAGCTCATCAATGATATCTTGAATTTGTTTTAGAAAAATTTGTTGCTCGTATTTGGTGATGCTTGTTTGCTTTAACAAGAGATCGACCGCACTATAATCGAGCCTTTCAATAGACAACTCGATGAGCTCATTAAATGGTCGAGCGACTAAAGCATTACACAAAATCAAAGCGAAGAACATGAATATGCATATTTTTTTCTTCAACAGTAGGCCTTCCTTCATAAGAGATTATGTTCAATGTATAAACTATACATAAGTAAAATTATTATGAGAAATATAGCATTTTTTGTCAATTTTTAAAGATGTACCTCTTACATGCTCAACTCAGACCTTTTTTTATTGTGTTGCCAAATCTGTTCAACACCATTACCGGAATAATAATTATTCTCTTTATCAAGAATGAAATCATCGACATGGTAATCATGCTCGAGCTATTGATGCCCCATTACTCAAAAGCAATAAAAAAGCATTGTTTGCACACCACACAGCATAAGAATCCGTTGAAAAGCTTGCATTGAGTTAAAACCTTTTCGCATGATTACTATGTATTATTATAATGAGCATCTGAATAAGGAGAAGCAATGAACCGGTTATGCAAGTTATCGCTGTGGATCACTATTATTGTAATTAACCAACATATAGAGGCACTCGTCATCCCCTACTTAAGCTTTCGTTCTCAAGGCATCAATGATGCCCGCGAAATAGCAGGCTGGCAAACATTCATTAATCGGTTTGATATGGATTCATGGTACGGAACTTTCTCTATTACACCAGAATATACGCGATCATTTAGAACTTATCAGCTTGCTGATTACCTATGGTGCGATGCACTGGCACCAGAATTTGATTATACGATTAAAACGCCAGGTTGCTGTAATGATCCCTTGATTAGAATTCAAGGCACAAAAGTACCGGACCGCAGAGCCAATGCTCTTATGGCAGAAAATTTTTATTTGCCCACCGATTTTAAGAGTGATGTCCACTTTCGTCCGGTCATAGAAAATTTTCTTATAGACTTCAATGTATATATCGGACTCGATAATCTAGTGCAGGGCATGTTTTTTAGAATACATACACCCATCTGCCGCACCAGCTGGGCACTTAATATGCAAGAAACAATCATAAACCCAGGTACCAATAATTATGATCCAGGATACTTTAATGATACATTCATCGGCTCTGGCGCACAGCCTTTTCAAGACCCCAATGCTTTTGGCATCAGCCGCACTCAATTACTGAAAAGTTTTTCCGAATATATTCAAGACGGTAAAGCGATCGAAGGAGTCACAGATATTAACTACGAGGGGCTTGCCTATGCTCGCATAAGCCGCAACAAACTTACAAAAACTCGTCTAGCTGAAATTACAGCTGCATGGGGCTGGAATTTTTTATCATCAGAAGATTATCATTTTAATATTAATATCCGTGGTGCTGCGCCAACGGGCAATAGACCACAAGCTTTCTGGCTGTTTGAGCCAATAGTAGGCAATGGACATCATTGGGAACTAGGAGCAGGCGTCAGTGGACATGTATGTCTTGGTCGTGGCGAATCGGAAGATAAAGATCTGAGTTTCTATATTGATGCATATTTCACTCATCTTTTTAACACAAGACAATGCCGAACATTTGATCTGTGTGGCAATCCATTAAGCAGATATATGCTCGCGATGAAATTCACTGACAGTGCTCAAAATCTGCGCGCCGATACGTTTCCTATGCCATTTGCCAATGCAAGACAATTTACACCCGTTGCAAATCTGACGACTATTCCTGTCAAAGTAAGTGCACTTTTCCAGGGCGAATTTCTCTTTAAATTTGCTTATACGGTGCGAAACTTCCAACTTGATCTTGGATTCGATCTATGGGCACGAAGCTGTGAGAATATACAACCATGCGATACATCAGTTCTTTCATCCAACCTATGGGCCCTCAAAGGTGATGCCTTTACTTACGGATTTCCTGGTGTAAGCATAGCGACCGGCAATTTTACCATTGATCAACCGGGCATCGCACTCTCTGCTTCAGAAAGCAAAGCTACCATTTTCACGGGAACTAACAATTATCCCTTTGGGTTGAAAACAGAGGGTGAACCATTGGCGTGGAATCAAAATCCAGGTATTGACAACCCCCAGCAAGCAAATAATGCCAGCGACATTCCATTGTATACACATCAAATAGGTCACGCTACTCCATCAGCAACTGATGGATGGGATCTTGTACGTACGTCCTCGTTGCCTCAATTTTTTGATGATACCGATCTAGGAATTAACCGTGCAAGCACCAAAAGCTATTCGCTAAAATTCTTTAGCCATCTTAACTATACATTTGCCTGCTCCTGCTGGACACCATTTATTGGCATTGGCGGAGAATTAGAATTTGGTGATCAAGATGAAGCATTTGGTTGTTCACAATGTAGAAAACATTGCTGCAATTCTAATTGTGCAACAGATCAATGCCCCGGTGCTACTTGTTGTACAAACAACGTTTTTTCTTGTGACAAACCTGGCTGTACTACCTGTTCGTTATCACAGTGGGGTGTATGGATCAAAGGAGGATTTGCATTTTAATGTAGTTGTCTGTTTTGACAAGGAGTATAGACCATGATGAAAATTATCAGTAACGGCATTGCGAGCATATTCATGACATGCTGCGCTTTACACGGTAATGTCGTACCCTACTTGGCATTCCGTTCACAGGGCATAGATGGTGCACGAGAACTAGTTGGATGGCAGTCACAAATCAATCGATACGACAAAGATTCTTTCTATGGAAGTTTTAGCGCAACACCAGAGTATACCAGATCATTTTTAGGTCAACGAATCGCAGAATGGTTGTTCAGCGATGCACTGGTTAATGATGGCTGTTGCAAAGAATATTTTGACGTATCACCAGCCTGCTGCAACAGCTGTCCACATATACTTATCCAGGGAAGCAAAGTACAACAACGTCATCCACGGGCATTACTTGCCGATAATTTTTATCTGCCGACAGATTTTTCAAGTCAGATGAGTTTTAGACCGCGAATACAAAATATTCTCGTCGATTTTAATCTGTACATGGGACTAGACAACCTGGCCAAAGGACTTTACTTTAGAATTCACTCGCCATTGTGCAATACGCGATGGAACCTACATGCAACTGAAAAGGTTTTTGATCCGGGAACCTATAATTATGATCCGGGATATTTCAATGATACGTATACTCCAGCACACTGGGATGACCCATCAATCTATGGTATCGCACGAGAGCAGCTGCTGGCCGATTTTACCAGCTATGTAAGTTGCGGAAATTCAATAAAAGCTCTACCGGGGATCCAGTATGATGGGCTTTCAAAAGCTCGCATCAGCACAACTACACGTAGCAAAACAGCTCTTGCAGAGATCACTGCCGCTTTTGGTTGGAATCTCTTATCATCAGCTTGTTACACATTGGGGCTCAATATACGCGCTGCAGCCCCAACTGGAACCAGGCCACACGGCGATTGGTTATTCGAGCCCATTGTCGGCAATGGACATCACTGGGAACTTGGCGCTGGGCTCAACTCACGCATGTGTGTATGGTGTAACGAAACTGAAGAAGAAGATGTCACGCTCTCTATTGACGCCTACGCAACACATCTATTTAAATCTCGTCACTGTCGCACATTTGATCTCAATCATAAACCACTCAGCCGTTATATGCTCGCCATGAATATGGGAACTCCGGTCGATAATTTGTTAGCTGTTGAAAATTATGTATCGGTGCCACCAACACCAGCAATCTGGACGTTAACAACACCAAACGCGCAAAGTAAAAACCAATTTGTGCCGCTGGCCAACCTCACAACAATCCCAGTCAATGTTAGTTATGCAGCACAAGGTGAACTCATTCTTACCTGTGCTTATACCTATTATAATTGGCAATGGGACTTTGGTTATGATTTTTGGGGACGCAGTTGCACAAAAATTTCTCCCATAAAAAATTCCTGTCCTCAAAAACTTGACAGTTCGCAATGGGCATTAAAAGGAGATGCATTCGCTTTTGGCTTTGCCGGGCAATGGAATGGTGATGTTGCAAACCCTGTTATTGTTAATGTCGCAACACAGGGCTTGCCATTATCGGCAACTGAAAGCAAGGCGACAATATTCGAAGGTACCAATAATTGGCCAGATGGCATCAAAGAGCCACTCTATGGAACCTTCGTCACACAGCCATGGGCAAGTAACCCCGGTATCGATAATTTTGTTTATGCTGTTGAAGCTCCCGTTGGAACTAACCCCGCAGATCATCTTCTTGCAAGTAAAGAAATTGGAAAACCAGGTTGGGTGCCAAGTGGCACTTCGTTGCAACCACAATTCATTCATACGCAAGATTTAGATTTTAAATCTGCATCTACCCGCAGCATATCTCATAAGTTGTTTCTCCACATAGGACATACCTGGCGTGAATGTGAATGCTGGACACCATATATTGGCATTGGTGCTATGGCTGAGTTTGGACAACGTGGTACAGAATGTAGTACACGCTTGTATGGTAAAACTTGCTGTGACACACATAGACACAGTTGCCAAAACTGTGTAACAGCTATCAACAATAACAATACCGACCATAGATGTGCGATGGTACGAACTAGTTCATGCTGTGTACTGTGTTCGCTCTCACAATGGGGTGCTTGGATAAAAGGCGGTATCTCATTTAATTGACAAAAATATTTCTCTCAATTGCCGCAATAAATCTTCGTCTACATCTCAGTCGGGCCCCATTGCCTCTTTACAATACGAATAGCCACGTATTATAATGAGACAAGACATTCACGGCGTATATCATTAATAAGATTAATGTATTGCTTAAAGCCGGGTAGATCGCAAGAAAGGAGGAGCTATCGATTAACAAGCTTCTGTAATCATATGACACAATGCTCTCATCATTGTGCAATTTCATATGTTGTGTCTCGTAATTGTTCAATTTTAAAAGGAGTTTACATGATGAAAAATACGCTCCACCGTATTATATGTATAGCTTCTCTGCTCAGCTTTACTGCTGGCATGGCAGATGTTGTGCCATATATTTCCATTCGTTCCCAAGGATTCAATGCACCTCGCGAACTTGTAGGATGGCAATCGCTTATTAACCGATATGACATGGACTGCGTCTACGGGGCTTTTTCTATTACACCTGAATTTACTCGAACCTTTAATTCATATCGTTTAGCACAAGCTCTTTTCAGTAATGCCTTAGAATGTACTGGTTGCGATAATCGCTGTTCGACATTCCTTGTTCAAGGAACCAAAGTAGCCAACAGAGATACAAAAGCTTTGATGGCTGAAAATTTCTACCTGCCAACAGATTTTTCTAGTGAAGTAACGATCCAACCACGTGTCGAAAACTTCTTGGTTGATTTTAACTTTTATCTAGGACTTGATGAATGGTGCGATGGTCTTTATTTCAGGGTTCATACACCAATTTGTCATACCCGTTGGAATTTAGAATTTTGTGAAAACATCATTGCCCCCGGTGTTCTCAACTATGATCCAGGATATTTCAATGGAACACTCGAAGGCATCTATCCAAATGAATACGGCATCAATCGTGGCACGATGCTCAACAGCTTTGAAGACTATATTGTCGACAACCGAGCAATCAATGGCGTTCCCGATGTAACGTTCAACAGCCTCAATAATGCACGTATCAGCAAATGCCCACTCACCAAAACTCGTCTTGCTGAAGTTACCGCTGCATTTGGCTGGAACTTTATTAACCGTGAAAATGGCACCTTGGGCATCAGCGTCCGCGCTGCTGCTCCAACAGGTAACCGCCCTGAAGCATGTTTTCTCTTTGAACCTATTGTAGGTAACGGACATCACTGGGAACTTGGCGGCGGTGTCAATTCTCGTTGGTGTATGTGGAGAGCTGCTGACGAATGTGATGATCTGAGCTTCTACTTTGATGCAAATGTTACCCATTTGTTTAAAACACGTCAATGCAGAACATTTGATCTCAAGTGTCAACCACTGAGCCGTTATATGCTGGCCATGAAGTTCAAAAACGATGTACAAAATCTTCTTGCTGGCAACGTGCTGGCTACAGCTATAACACCTAATGCACAATTTGCAAGTGAATATATTCCTGTTGCCAATTTAACAACAATACCAGTTGATGTCAGCGCTGCATTACAAGCAGATTTGGTATTCAAATTTGCCTATACTCATGCAAACTTCCAATTTGATATTGGCTATGATTTTTGGGCTCGTACCTGCTTGAAGATCCACCCACGCGGCAATTGCTGCCAAGGAGTATTTAGCGAGAATACCTGGGCACTTAAAGGTGATGCCTTTATGTTTGGATTCAATGAAGACAATACTAATCCAAACCTTTTACTTGCAGACACAGGAACAGCACTTTCATCAACTGAGAACAAGGCAACGGTCTTTGGTGGGACCAACCAGTGGCCTATAGGAATAGACGGTCTTGCTTGGAACCAAAACCCGGGTATCGATAACTCTGTAGCTGCATGGAATAATGCAGTAGCACCAGTTAGCCAGGGTTTATTTACTAAGATATCAGGGGATGCCACACCAACACAAGTTCAAACATCTCTTCAGCCTCTCTTTATCAAAGAAACTGACTTTGATATAGATGGAGCAAGCACACGTGGTATGTCACACAAAGTATTTACCCATTTTGGATATATATGGAAAGAGCGTCAAGAATGGCAACCGTTCCTTGGTCTTGGTGCAGAAGTTGAATGGGGACAACATGATGATAGATTCTCTTGCCCTGGATGCAAGACATCATGTGTATGCACACCATGCAAATCAGATTCAAGCTCATGTAATAATACATGTCATAAAAATGATTGCTCCGATAAAGGCGGCAAATGTTGCAAGACGATTGCTCTGACACAATGGGGTGTTTGGGTAAAAGGTGGCGTTGCTTTTGATTAGCTGCATGTGACTAATTATTTCTTACGATAAACTTCGTTAAGTAACATAAAAGGGTCGGCTCATAACCGACTCTTTTATGTTACAGAAAAAATACAGAATTCGGGATATTTTTTATTTGCAGAAATGCTTCTTTTTGCATATTTTTCTTGTATTTTTTAAAAAAAATAATAAACCAAATAATTCAAGGAGTCGATGCAATAGAGTTGACTAAGATCTCCTACTTATCATAAAACTAAAGTAATTCTCACAACTCTTGTAAAAAACACCTATAAGTAAGTACCTTATAAGTAATACCTAATAAGGGGGAAAAATGAAGCTAGAAAAATTCAAAAATCATGCACTTCTATCGCTTTTAATAGTTACGACAAGTGCTTCCGTACAAGCACTTGAACTTGCTGGATCTTCATTTTATGCAGCTCGCTCCCAAAGCGTTAATGCCGCACGCGGGCTCGTAGGATTCTGTCAGTTTTTAACGAGAGCAAATTGCGGCTTTGAAGGCATGATACTTCCAACACCAGCATATCAGCGATCATTCACAAGTCCCCGCGTTGCAGAATATTTTTTCAATACCAACGAAATTCGTATCACAGGTAGTCGCGTTCCCAACCGTGCTTGTAACGACCTTCTTGCAGATTATTTTGGGTTGTCCCCTTCATTTGAAAGCAAAGTCGTTATGAATCCGCGCATCGAAAGTGCACTTGTCGATTTTGACATGTACCTGAGTTACAACCCATGGTACATCCGCATTCATGCTCCAGCTTGCTGGTCCCGTTGGCATTATCAACTTGAAGAATGCATAGCTGACGATGGTTCTACAACGCAATTTCCAGAACAGTATATGGCACAAACAGCCGTTCGCGAACCTGTCACCTCATTTACGCAAGCAATCTGCGGCCACCAGCAGTGGGGCGACATACAAACTGGTCTTATCAACAGCATCATCTGCGGACCACGCAGCATTACAGGCCTGGCAGATCTTCGCATGTTCTTTGGGTGGCATATCCTGCGCAATGAACGCTATTATCTGGGCATGAATATCATTGGAGCTGCTCCGACTGGCTCTCACATTAATGGCACCTTCTTTTTTGAACCAATTGTCGGCAATGGCAGACATTGGGAAATTGGCGTTGGTCTTGATGGTCGCGTACTTGCATGGGAGGCTGAAAACACCCATACGTTGTCATTATATGGCACCATACATGCAACACATCTCTGTCGAGCAACACAACGCCGATCATTTGATTTTTGTGCCAACGGCTTTGCAAGCCGTTATCTATTACTTAAGCAGTTTGATGAAAATGGTCAATATGATGGTACCGTCATTCCTGCAAGCACTATAACAACATTGCCATGTCATGTCTGGTCCGGCGGGCAGTTCGACATTGTCGCAATGCTAGGATACCTTGCCTGCGGCCTTGAAATTGATTTCGGATATAATGCATGGATTCGCACACGTGAGCATGTCACCATCTGCGGAACTATTCCAGAAAACCGATACGGTATTAAGGGCATACAAAATGTAGTTGATCTCTTTGGCAACCCGAGCAATGTTACGCAGAGTAACGCTACCATTCACGGCAATGAATTAACTCCCGAACGACAGGCAGAAAACGCCGATCCTCGATCGCCGGTATTTATTCGAACCGACGATCTTGATCCACATTCGGCCGCGGCAACTTCTGCATTTACCAATAAGCTCTTTGCTCATGTTGCCTATACATGGGCACCATGCAAACATGTCGAACCATACCTTGGTTTTGGTGGCGAGGTTGAATTTGAAGGTATAGCTCCAGAACGAAATCGTCAGGCAAATCACAATACCGTTGCTCAATGGGGCATCTGGTTAAAAGGTGGCGCTTTGTTTACCTGATAAAGCAGACATACACAAAGGCTTTCACATAGAGTGTATGAGAACTTGGACAGAAAGGGGGTGATTTAAGAGAAAGCATAGTCAAATCAAATTAATGGAGGATGAGTTGAAATGAGTTTTAGAAAGGAGAACAATGAAATTTGTACGTATTCTAAGTTTATTGCTTGCAGTGTTAATCGCACCATGTATGATTGCCTCTGCTCCTGCAGATATTGAGCAAGCATATAAGGCTGAAAAAGCAAAAGTTGATCAAACATTAAAAGATAAAAAAGCAAAAATTAACAAGACACTCAAAGAAAAACGAGCTCAATTTAAAGAAGCAAGACAAAAACGGCTCGAAGCAGCGAAAGCAAAAGCAGCAAAAACCCCAACTGTTGAAAAAAAGGCTAAAATACCAAAAGCAGTCAAGGCACCTAAAAAAGCTGCCCTAGATAAAACCGCAAAAACATCTAGCGTAGATAAAATCACAAAAGAAACTAAATTTGATAAAAAATCAAAAGCAGCAAAAGATGTAACAAAAGAAGAAACGCCAGTCGTAAAAGTCGTACAAAGAGCACCTGATATTAAAACATTAGAAACAAAGACTGTCATACAAGGTGAACCATTTATGATCAAACGTCCTGCAAGTCCAAATTTTGGTCGCACATGGAAACTCCACAAAGAACTTCCAATACAAATCGAAATGGTTGGGAAGGAAAAATTTGTTCCTGCAGAACATCCAGGCAGAAATGAAGGGACGACTGTATTTACCTTCAAGGGTTTAAAAGCAGGAAAAACCCAGCTCGAATTCGAAAAAGTATATCCTAAAGAAATACGCGACAAAAAGCCTGCCAAGATTAGAATTATACCTATTGAGATAAAAGAGACAGATACAAAAAAATAGTTTGGGCACACAGAGAAATTACTCAATCCTCTCATCTCTTTGATGAGAGGATTTTTAATATTAATCAATATGGTTGAACAACCAATTTTTTTATTTGAAACCATTACGGGCAAGTACCAGGGAGTGGTTGCTTGCCCAACAACCCCATGGACCCCCAAATGGCATCAGCATGCTGCTGAACTGCTTTCTCGCGCGTAAGTACGATACGGCTCCACGGCTTCACGCCGTAAGCCGGTCTACTACGCGCTACAGGTATTTATATAGATGCTATATTACCCTTATTGTGATAATTGTTATAACATGCTAGTTTTTCATGCAAAGACAAGAAAAAAACACGTATATAGGAGCAGAAATATGAACAAGAAATCTGTATGTATATTTCTAATGTCAAGTTTGGTAACATCGACAAACCTGTACTGTATTATGCCTGCATATTCATTAACGGAACCATCATATATCCGCATAGAATACCTGCTAATAGATTAGACAGGAAAGTGCACACGTTTACGCCTGGTAGTAGGCCAAACATTCACCATAACTATGGATTGCCAAACATCAACTGAAGACACCTGGTATCTCGTACAACCAACTTTTGAAGATCATGTACAATTACTAGGTAAAAAAGTCATACCGTGTAATTGTCCAGGAGGGTCAGGCAGAACAATATTTCAATTTCAAGCTCTCAAAACTGGACAAAAAATCACACATACCTCCCTTTATGCTTCCCAGGGTCATATTGATAGCAACAGCTGCTCATCCAGAGCAACAATTAGCTGTATAAAACAACCCTCTCTAGTACTCCACTGCTATAGTCAGGCTTTGTTTTTCTGCTATACTATACTTTGAAATAAAATATATCTTTCTTGCATAACGGAGAAATCAATGAATAAAGTCAGGACACGATTTGCACCAAGTCCTACAGGCTTTGTACATGTTGGCAGCTTACGCACTGCATTGTACGACTATCTATTGGCTAAAAAGTTTCATGGCACATTTGTTTTGCGCATAGAAGATACAGATCAGACTCGGCAAGTCGAAGGTGCAGTCAAAGATCTGATAAACGTCATGCATTGGGCCGGAATCGACTTTGATGAAGGACCAATAAAAGGTGGCCCTTATGGCCCATACGTACAATCTGAAAGACTCGATATATATCATAAATATGCTCAGCAACTTATACAAGATGGGCATGCCTATTATTGTACCTGCTCACAAGAACGCTTAGAACAACTGCGCGAGCGGCAAATAGCTTCAAAACTCCCCCCTGCCTATGACCGCCATTGCAGAAATCTTAACCTACAACCAAAGCCAGACGAGCCCCATGTCATACGTATGAAGGTCCCTATGGAAGGCGACATTACATTCAATGATGCAATTCATGGCAATATTACCTTCAGTTTCCGCAATGTCGATGATCAGGTACTCATTAAATCTGACGGGTTCCCAACCTATCATTTAGCTGTCGTTGTCGATGATCAGCTTATGCAGATCAGTCATGTCATTCGCGGCGAAGAATGGATCTCAAGCACGCCAAAACATATCTTGTTATATCAATATTTTGGCTGGCAAGTACCGATAATTGCACACCTGCCGCTCATTTTAAATCCTGACCGCAGCAAGCTATCCAAACGGCAAGGTGACGTCACTGTTGAAGATTACCGCGCTAAAGGGTACTTAAAAGAAGCGCTCATAAATTTTGTAGCATTGCTCGGATGGAATCCCGGTGACACCCGTGAACTTTTTTCGATGCAAGAACTTATTGAAAATTTTTCATTAGAACGCTGCGGCAAATCTGGAGCAATATTCAATACAGAAAAACTCCGCTGGATGAACGAACAACATATCAGATTAAAAACTGATCAAGAACTACTGGATATGCTTAAACCAATCATTGTTGAGCGTAACCTTGGCCAATTTTCAGATCAATATTTACTCGCGGTGATCGCGTTAATGAAAGAGCGTGTTACCTTTGTGAAAGATTTCATCGATAACTGTGCATATTTTTATCAAGACCCAACAAGTTTTGATCAAGCAGCTCGAGACAAAAATTGGACACCAGAAACAGGTGCTCGATTGAGCGCTTTTGCCGAACGCTGCCAAGGCATAAAACAATTTGATGCTACGGCGATAGAGCAAGCATTACGAGCTGAAGCAGAACAACAAAAGATAAGTGCCTCGCGCATTATTCATCCGTTGCGCCTTGCAGTGAGTGGCGTATCCGTTGGACCGAGCTTGTTCCATGTCTTAGAATTACTTGGCAAAGATACCGTCATCCAACGTATCACGTATGCAGTTGCAACGCTCGGATAGCAGAATCTTGATTATTATTTTTCGCCCATATTTAGAAAGTTTATATGAAATACTACGCCCTACTCTGATCAGTCAATCAATGTAGGGCGTAATTCTATTTAATATTATATGCCATCATTTATTTCTACGTTTATAGGCATCATATAGATTTTGTAGCAGATCGCGACGTTTGTTGAGTTCCTGTTGCCATAACAAATTCGGGAAACTATTGATTCGTGCAGTTACTTCCGGTGAGGTTAAAACCACTTCAATAGACCGTATATTGTCAGGGGTCAATTTGCCTGATGACTGACAAGCCTTTATGAGCTTATTCAACTCTGTTTTAAATTGATCATATTCAGCTTGTTTCGATTGAATTAAGCTTTGTAAGCTTGATGAAGCTTGTTGTGACAGGCCAGCCCAGTCGCCTAAAGCTGCCTGCGCTTGCTCTCCAATCAGACCCCTTTGCCTGCTTAAAGATACTAGCACTGGCCCTATTGATCGTGCTAATGTTAAATCGCCTAGAATACCCCCACCTGCAATTTTAATATCTTCAATGGTTTGCTTCACATCTGCCAATGACTTTGGCAACATACTTTTTAACTCTACTAATTTGTCATATAATTGCTTGATATTAGTAGTAAATAACTCATTGGATGTTCTATCGGTAAAACCCCTCTCACTGGCTTGACGTAAAGCCCTAAATGCTACATCAACTAGGTCAGTGATCTCTCTCCCTCGGATTTGCATTTGTTTCTGTGCCATTTCTTCAATTAATTGCCCTCCTGTACCTTTTTCAGGAGTAGTGACTGCTTCAGACTTTGCAGCAGGGCCCTGTCGTATGTAGGCCAACACACGATCCAAGTTTTTGCCATCTAATTCGCCTTTAGATATTTTGACCAAAGCATCCTTAATTTGAGCAGGCTTAAATTCAGCAAGAACAGTTATCCTATGACCAATATCACGGACAAAATCACCTACTCTTTGACTACCGGTATCTATTGCTATGATCTTTTCGGCAGCCGCTGCTTTTTCAGGTCCTGTTTTTGCTAATAATAAACCTTTATCCCTTATACCATCCAAGGTAAATCTTCCGAAAGCAATTATTAGTTTATTTTTGGTAGCAGAGTCTTTTATTGTTTGATCGAGAGCGTGAAGAATATTAAGTAACGTGAGATATTGGTCCTTGTAATCATTCCGAAGTTTAGCATTTTCAGGTTTATTATACTCTGGATTTTTTCCCATAAATACACTGACACTTAAATCTTGGCCGTATTGATAATTATCCTTTAAAAATTTAATAAGTGTGGAAATTTCAGCCGGTAATGCTAATCCAACTTGTCCAGGAACTGGAGGAAGCGGTGGGAGCCCAGGAGCTGCAGGAGGTGCCGGCGGTTGTGGGATACTTGACTTAGCTGGAAGTGCAGGGGGTGCCGGAGGTAATGGTGGCTGCTCACCTTTTAATTCCTCATATGTTTTAGCTGTTATTTGCTCCTGAAACCAAGTACTGAACTTGTCGGAAGCAGGGTTGGCAAAATCAATCTCTTGTTGATACTGTTGAAACAATACCTCTAAAGGCCAGCCTTCTTTTTTTTCTAACTTGAGCAACATATCTTGCGCTATTTTTGTGCTGTCTGGTGCATTTTTTCTTAGTTCATTTATGATGGGGCTAAGAAGAGTCCCTTCTTTAGCTTGAGCAGCCCTGAGACTTATAGATACAGTTACTGTGCACATTATTAACACTAAACATCGATTTATAAATTTCTTCATTTTCATATTCATCCCTTTTTTTGCCAAATCTCTATTAAACCTACAATACTATAATCTTGTGCTACAAAGCCTTATATCTTTTACATAACAACTCCCTTCATAGTTTCTTCTACTTTGCAACCTTACATTATCGCGAGTATACAATTGTATAGTAATTTATTTATGTACTATTTGTCAATACTTTTTTAAAAATATAACAATTTGCCTATGAATCCATAATTACTTAGACAAACACGGCATATTCACTATTTTTTTTATAACTATAGAAGATTAATCAAAAAAAATAAGAAAGTTTGCCTACAGATGGATGTAGCTATTTTTTCGTGCAAATCGTTTTGAATTGAGATTTTTAATACAATTAAACGTCTAAATCTATCTCGAAGTAGGTCAACATTTCTTCATCTAACACTTTTAATCTTTCACTTTCACTCGTGTGGTAGGTTGCACCCAAGCACTCAAGCGCCTCGCAAAGCCATTCAGCGTGGTGACTCCCTGTAATAATCATACAATTATCTTGTAGGGACTGAAGAGTTTTTCTTAATATATGTAGATCAAAAAGATGGGCACCAAGATCGCTGATCTTTCCTCCCACATGGCATAGATCCATTATAGGACAGCTGCCATAGTGCAATCTTCTTGCAAGATCAATGATACGTTCATCTGGACGGGCATTAACCTCTTGCAGAACTTGCATTAAACGGCGCTCATCTGCTTCAATCTCGCTACACTTTTTACGAAATAATGGTTCTAATAATTGCACATTATCCGTATTACAACAGAGCTCAGCCTTTTGTGTACTAAATTCCTTTAGTAGCCGCTCTACCGTAATGTCACCTGCGGCGCACCAAGATTCACCGGCATTATAGAGTTCTGTTGCAATGCGCTCATCTTCAACCTGCTCGATAGGAGCATCAAGTAGGCAGCTCGCCCCAAGGCACATGCATCGTATCTCGACATCTTCAGCTATTATTGACTGAATATGCTCAACTCGATTGATAATATCATAGGTAACTTTTGGCATTTGAGCACACTCTTGTACTATATATGCAGGAACTTCCACCATCAGGCGCAGCCGGTCTGTGCGAGGCTCGTGGTTCAAGAGTAACAAAATTCTTTCCATGATTTCTAGCTGATTCTTGTCTCTGGCAGATATGGGAGAATGAAACTCAAAAAAAATAAATACTTTTTTGCCATTTGGCATCTTGAGACAATCAAAGCGGACTAAGACTGATTGAAGTGGCGTAGCCACACACATAAAGCCGAACACCAACAGTTGAGCTACCATACGCACAACCGACCCGAAATTTTGATAAAATGACATCGGTATCCCTTCGAAAATAAAACTTTCCTTACAACAATAATCAGCACACTCAAATCAGTCTTTACAATCATTCCATCTTCTGTTTACTGCTGTGAAAGGCCCATAGCAGACTGCAATGCGCATAAAGCTCCAGTTTGTAAAGCCACTAATCCTTCACCTTCAGATATTTGATAGGTAGCACCAAGATGCTCCATAGCCTCACAGACCCATTCACCATGTTGATTACCTGCAACAACCATACAATATTTTTGTGGTGACTGAAGAATTTTTCTCAAAATATGGAGATCAAAGAGATGAGATCCCAGATCGCTAATTTTTCCTTTAAGGCAAATCCTGTTTATTATTGAATGATTGTCACCATATAGCCTTCTTACAAGATCTAGTATTCGCTCATCTGGCCGAGCTTGAATATCGTCAAGAACCTTTTGTAATAAAATTTCAGCTTGATTAATTTCATCAAATTTTTTGTGATAAATCGGTTCTAGTTCTCGAGTGTAATGTCTGTCAAGACACAGATCAGTTTTTTGCGTTCTAAATTCCTGTAATAGATCTCTTATGGTAATTTCACCTGTAGTACACCAGGACGAACCAGCATTATATTGTTCTAATGCAACAGTCTCATCTTCAAGATCCTCACGTGAAAGGGACAGCAGGTAGTATGCTGCAAGAGATTTACACCGTATCTCCATGTCTTCAGCAATCACAGATTGACTCTGTCCTATATTATTGACAAGATCGTACGTAACTTTAGGATTTTGAGCAAACTGTTGCGTTAAAAATGAAGGAACTTCTACCATAACATGCATGCGATCTTGACCGCGCCAATTTGCACGTGTCAACATACTTTCGAGGCTTGAAAGCTGCTCCTTATCTTTAAAAAAGGCGGGAATATGAAGCTCAAATAAAACATATATTTTCTTTCCATTTGGCATTATTAGATAATCGAAACGGACCAAAACCGATTGAAGCGGAATAGTTGCACATATCACGCTACACATTGCTATACGAATTAGCCATTGAACGATCGATCCAACGTTTTTTTGATAACGCGACACAGAATCCCTTCGATTAAAATAAATTCACCTTATACAGACCTGATATAAGGCTTGTCGTTACAACATTTGCCTCATTTTTTATCGTGTCCACCAGCATATCACATCACCCGACACATCTGTAAAAGACCTTTTTTTTCTCCTGATTCAGCATACTCAGGAATATATGACAAATTTAAACTTTTATACAAAATATGCAAGAAATCTCTATAATTTTCTGTATCTTCTTTATTGTCAATCATATATTTTGGATGGGATGAATGTTTAAGAACAAGCAGATAGAGAGGATTTTTTCCTCGACGCTTTAATGCATCGACCATACGCTCAACAGATACCATAGGAACAATATGGTCACATAAAGATGTTATAAATACAACAGGAATATCTACAGGAAATTGCTCCACCATACTGATAGGGGAAAGTCCTTTGGCTTGAAACTGTGTAAGAGCAGAAACCCTTTTTACAAAAAACTTTTCTAAACTCTTCGACTTAAAAGATAATGGAAAACTATGAATAATGCCTGGAATAGAATCAAAACACCCTTCAAGTATGATTAATCGAATTTTATTATTGTTATAATGATTAGTTGCGCACGCATTAAACGTTGTTGCTGCTCCGCGTGATACGCCATACAGAATGATGTCTGAATCTGGGTATTCTTTGAGACAAAGATCATATCGTGCTTGATGTTGAATAATATCAGCACCTTGAGCCAACGACATCGCACTAATATCAACACTATAGGCTTTTAAAGTTTCTTTTTGCGATTTGCCAGTGCGATCTATAGAAATACCAAATAACTTGTTTTCAAAGATAGTATTCATGCATTGCTCAAGCGTACGTACCGGATGACGGAAAAAAGCCTTAATTTTTGCACGTTTTGATTGATACACTTTCTTTAGATGAATTTCTTCAAGTTCTGTGCCAATATAGGGATTTTCTATAACATCAAAACCTTTTTTACAAATAACATACTCTCCCGTAGTTGCAATGAATCCACGAGTTCCTGTATATTTAGAAACCTGTGCTTGCGATGCATGGACACCTTGATAATAAATTGTCCGCACATCCTGATGTGTCGGATGGAACCACTCACATTTAGCAAAAATTCGATTTGTAATGATCAACATGCTCAAAAACATTGGCAGGATTACTGGAACTTTAAAAAATAACATAGCCAACATCCACTTTAGTAAAGTCACTCTTTAAAACCGATAGTAGTATACTATTTTCCCTAGGGATGTCACCTCACTTGTTGCACTAAATTATCAAAAAAATCTGCAAAAAACGGCCCTGGTCTATCATAAATAGTTTTGCTTCTATTTTCATGCCTTTTCATTAACAAAAGATCCTTGGGGACGGCCCAAGGATCTTTTGTTAATTTATTGTTCTCAATAGAGATAGAGTTAGCGCTTTTCACTCGCTCTTGGCAACCAGCTTGAAGCACTTTCCTCAAGGCCCACTTCACTTTCCTCCAAAGAACCTCCCATTGCCCGTCTTCTGAGCGCTTCTCTCTCCTCTGGTCTCATTTGACGTAGAGCTTCTGTCGCATGGGCTATACCCTGCGTCATTTCTTCTTCTGTTTGTCTTGGTCCTGTAGCAGCTTCTTTTGGTGCATGGCCTAAAAGCCTCGCTTCAGCTTCTCTTGCCGCCATATGCTTCCTAAACTCCTCTTTTTCTGCTTCAGTCATTTTTTCTGGTCCCCAACTACCTTCCAGTTCTGATGTTGGCGCAACTGTTGTCGTCGCTGTTGCTGATGGCGCGGCAGCTCCGCCTTTTTGCGGATATTGTTTTAAAACTACTGGCTTGCTTGGCGTCCCAGCCGGAAACTTTGACATCCAGCCGGCTGATCTTTCTGGTATTGGTGGTAGTTTTCGTGTTACAGAAGGCCGTTGTGCGCTCTCATGTCGCCCTCGTGCCGCAGTTAATTCATTTAACGTATCAATTCTTGTTTTAAGATTTTGCATAAAAGGATACATATGTGGGTCACGTTTATACGCAAACTGGAAATCATCATAAAGCCTTTTTAGTCCTTGAAGTCCTTCATGGTTTTGAATAAAATCAAGATGGATCGAAAAATCACGACCTGTATCTCCCATCAAAAAAGCCCCCTCGATATCCTTTTTGATCGCATCATAGTTTTGCGGTACTTCTGCCGCTCGCAAGCTGAATGAACTCAACGCACTATAAAAAATTAACAACGAAATTGATAATATTTTTTTCATATTCTTCATTATTTTACCTTTTTTATGACATTAAAAAACATCTATAGATACTCGCTAACTATCAAATATTGTTACATTGCTGCCTCCTTTACTGCTTAGTACCACAAGAGGTTAATGTATTAATATAAATTCTATAAGTATTATCTAATTAATAATATAGAACAATTAGTTTTTATTTGTCAATAATATTCATAGATTGAACAAATTGCAATAAATTTACAGTCTATACAAAACTTCCAAAATTTGGATAAATCACGCACGGGAAAAGTTTTTAAGAGAATGGAATACCCCGCAGCTGAATGCGGGGTAAGAGAATGATAAAACAAAGCAAACTTCAGGGAATCAAATACGAAATATCAACAAGCATCTGACATCACTTGGTTCTTCGCTCATTAATATATGCTACAACCTCACCCATTTTGGTCATTTTTTCAGCCTCTTCATCATTAATTTCTATACCAAACTGCTCCTCCAAGCGCATTATAATTTCAAGAAGGTCAAGTGAATCGGCACCTAAATCTTGAAAAGTCGAGTCAGCGGTAATAGTTTTTTTATCGATATCAAGCTTTCCAGCTACAATATCAACAATCTTTGCAAACGAATCTTGCATATCAAATTTGCTCATCTATAAGCTCCACGGGATTTTTTTCTTGTTTAATGCATACCGATTTCACAATCTCAATATCTTCTGGCTTATTTATAGTTAGAATCTGCTTATTAGGATACCATGCTTGCGCAATCGAGTACAATGAGTTGCCAGGACCTATTTCTAGGATACAGTCACATGATTCTAGCTGCGTCAAGACATGTGGCCAACAAACAGGATTATTAATATGATTAATAATATGAGCTTTCACACTATCTTTACTACTCATTGCCTGTCCATCAATGCTACTAATACATGGCATAGCCAAATCATGAAAATCAACTTTTTCTAAATACATGGACAACCTGCCAATTACTGGATCCATAAGCTGCGAATGCAACCCAATTTCAGAAGATGCCGCTTTAATTTTGACACCTTTTCCATCAAGTTGTACACGTACACGTTCAACAGCAGAAACAAGCCCTGCAACAATATGTTCTGTTGGAGTTACTTGTACTGCAATATGAACTGCAGCTCCACTATCGCGAATGTCTTTACACAGTAGTTCCAGCTCTTGAGCAACTATTCCAGCAACGCGCACAACTTCAAAATCTTTTAATTCATCAAGAAACTCTTGATATAAAATCGCGTATTTATTTAACAAGTAGAGTCCATCAGGAAAACTCATACCTTTAGCAGTAAAAAGTGCTGCATATTCGCCAGTGTTATAGCCTGCAACAACTTGGGGTTCAATTCCTTCTTGTTTGAGCAATGTTGCAATGGAAGAACCAACGAGAAAAATTGCAGGATAAGCATTCTGAATTTTAGAAAGTTCCGCGTCAGAAGATGCAAAACATAGCTTAATAAGATTGCTATTTAAACAGTTAGACGCCTCTTCAAAATATTCTTGAACTAATCGGGAAGAATCATATAACTCTTTGCACATGCCAACAAATTGGCTCCCGTAACCCGGGAAAATCATGCCTATTTTCATCTCCACCTCGATATAACCTCAATTTATACTTTCATGCACCATACATATTGCATACATAACCCATATACTCAATAATGAAAGCATTATAAATTATTGAGCAGATAATCACGCATTCAGGAATAAACCCACAATCACCAACAAGCTGATACTTGTTGGTGATTGCACTTTTAAACTTTCAATGAAGCTTCAAGCTCCAGCATAGCTAAGTTCAAAGAACTTAGGCTATTGGGGCCTCGATCGGCAATTTTTCTGGCAACATGCTACGCTGCGCTAATTTTTCTTGGGCTAAGCTTGCCCAAGGAGAAATGGCAAGCCGTTCACTTGATTGACTTGCTACAAGCTCTTTCCAAATATTGACTGCTGTTGCTAGATCATTGCGCGCCCAATAATACAACCCAAGATAATACTGAGCAACATCATTACTTTTATTTTCTTTATCGGTGGCGAGTTGACGCAACTCTTCAAGTCCCTGTGTTTGATTAGCCGCATCAGGTAAATCAAGCTTCATTAATGCTCGCTTTGTCTTATACAAAGACAATACAGGCGAATCTTTTGGCATAGCTGCAAGTACATCTGAAAGCATTTCACATGCTTGCGCAATTTTACCTTGCTGAGCCAAGGCTTCAGCTTTAATAACTAAGAAATAAGGAGCAACCGCTGAATTCTTATAACGGTCATAATCTGTTGTACATTTCATTTCAACCTGTGGCCATGCATCAGATTTCCCTTGCATTGCCTCTTGATATATTTGCATACCTTCTGCAAATGCAATCTGAGCTGCAGTTTCTTTTTGATTGGTATAATAGCGATAGCCCCACACAACACCAACTAGGACTAAAGCTCCCATGATTCCTAACGAAATCTCTTTCGCAGAGCTATATCCACGTGCTGATTCAAATTGAGATTTTACGCTTACTTGGTACCACTCACGTACTATACGTTGAATATCTCGAAATGCCATCGATTTCCTTATTCAAAACTAAAACCTTTTTTTATATAACTGATACTCATTTATGTCAATGGAACTCATTATTCTTGGCCCTGCGCAACTGTCGGCGCTTGAGTTTCTTTCTGATGTGCCTCTTTAGCCTTGCGAGCCTCACCACGTGACATAGCACGTTCCATTTTTGTTTTTAATATTTTTACACCTTTGTAATGACCACATTCAGAACATACCTGATGGGGATTGATAACTGACTTACAATTATGACATTCTGTAAAAGCCTTAATCTTATACCCTTTATTAGCATGTGCTTTAGCTATACGCGAATGAGAACGCTTTCTCTTTGGTACTGGCATACGTAATCCTTAAATAAACTTAAAAATGTAATTGACTAACTGAAAATGTGCCTTGAAATCAGCTCATATTCTTCACCATTAAATTACGTCTATAAAATATACCCTAAATGAAAAAGAAAATCAAAATTAAATAAATTAATTACGTTGCCACATTCCATTTGCATGCTGTTTGATCAGACCGGAAAGTTCTAGTTCAAAGAGTTGAGCGTACAAATCAGACATAGCCAGACCAGTTTGTTGGGCTAGCTCATCAAGCGAGCATGATTGAGTACAACAACGTAAAATGACCGCACTGTTCCCAACTGCCTTAAATGGAATTGTAGCCTGAGCTGCGCATGCTTCAGGCTTACTGACCTTTTTGGGAGTTGTCTGAAATTCATGGGCACTGTGTCCCAATTCTACCAAAATATCAGCTACGCTGGTGACAAGCTTGGCCCCCTGCTGAATCAATTCATGACAACCTGCACATAGTTGCTCATCTATTGGCCCAGGAACTGCAAAAAGCTCCCGTCCTTGTTCAAGTGCATAATGAGCAGTAATACGTGTACCACTCTGTCTTCCTGCTTGAACTACGAGACACCCTCGACTCATACCAGCGATAATGCGATTACGTGCAGGAAAATTTCCAGCAGCAGGGGCTGTCGTTAGCCGAAAGGTACTCATAAGCGTTCCCCCGGCATCGACAATATCTGCAAATAGTCGTTTGTTAGATACTGGGTAGACATTCAATAATCCTGAACCCAATATGGCAATTGTATGCCCTCCAGAATCAACAGTAACTCTATGCGCTGCCGCATCGGCTCCAACCGCACCTCCACTTACCACGGTCCACCCTTGCGCCACTAAAGTGGGCACAAAGGACTCTATAACAGAAATTCCATAATAATTAATATTACGCGAGCCAATAATTGCTATGCTCTTGGAACCATCAGCAGGCAAAGCTCCTTGCCAATATACAATCGTGGGGGCAAGATGAATATTTTTGAGTAGGATCGGATAGTTATCATGATAAAAGGTCATCCAATTAATCTTGTATCTATGGATCAGTTCCAGTTCATGGTCAAGCAATTCACGATCAGCAAGTCCTTTGGCAATTGCTTCTGCCTTGGCTAACGTAATCGAAAATAATCGCGTGATTTCAGATATTGTCATGTGATAGAGATCATGCAATTCAAGGTCCCACGGCTTATGCGTAATAAGTGAATCAATAGTTCCCTGCCCAACCCCATCAATTAATGATAGATGCAAAATTATTTCGTTGTTATCCATTCTTTCCTGCACACAGCAAAAAGGGAACCGCGATAATGTGGCTCCCTTTTTTTGATATTTTAAAACGTACATACGTACCTATTTATTGTTCCTCGCCCTCTTGGCCTTCAAAGGCTACTACTGCTGACACTTCTTGCCCTTCATCAAGACGCACAAGACGCACTCCCTTAGCCTGACGACCCATCGTTCTAATTTCTTTTGGAGAAAGCCGGATGATTTTTCCCGCATGATCAATAAGAAGTATATGAGAATGTTCTTCAATAAACGCAAGGCCAATCACTTGCCCGTTACGTTTATCGGTAGGAATAGTGCGAACACCGACGCCACCGCGATGAGCAAGCCTAAAATCGGCAATATGCACTCGTTTGCCAAATCCATGCGAGGTAACAAACAACAGCTCACCTTTATTGCCATCAATGACTTCCATGCCTACAACAAAATCTTTTTCTTTGATGCGGATACCGATCACGCCAGCAGCTTGGCGGCCCATAGCCCGTACTTCTTTTTCATGAAAGTGAATTCCTTGTCCTTGAGCAGTTGCAATGACAATATCACTATTGCCAGAGCTTAATGCACAGTAGACAAGCTCATCACCTTCATTGAGCGTAATTGCACGGATGCCTGTAGATCGAATTTTGGCAAACTCCATAGCATCAGTTCGTTTAATGGTGCCCTCTTTGGTAAGCATCACCAAAAACTTACCTTCCATGCCGCGCGTACATAATAATTTAACTACATGCTCATCAGGAGCCAAAGGCAATAAGTTGACGACAGCACGCCCCTTTGCAATACGAGAAGCTTCTGGTACTTCAAAAACATTCAAACTATAAACACGCCCTAAGTTCGTAAAGAAAAGCAGCTCATCATGATTTTTAGCAACAAAGAGATCTTGCACAATATCCTCAGAACCATCAAGAGCTGTCATACCCATCTTGCCTTTACCACCACGGTGCTGGACACCATAGGTCTCGAGTATGACGCGTTTGACATAGCCACGCATCGTCAGGGTAACCACCACATCATCGTCTGGAATCAAATCTGCTTCCGTAAGTATATCAATAGGCCCTTCAACGCGTGTTTTACGTTTATCAGCATACAGCTCTCTCACTTCGTTAAGTTCTTTAATGATTTCTGCTTTAAGAATATGCTCCTGCTCGAGAATCGATTTTAAATAGGTTATCTCTTTTTTTAGCTCTTCCATTTCCAGATGAATCTTTTCTTGCTCTAAACCAGTCAACCGCTGCAAGCGCATTTCTAAAATTGCTTTACCCTGCTCAACACTGAGCAAAAATCTCTTATTTAAATTGGTTATAGCCTCTTCAATAGTCTTTGATTGTTTAATGATGGCAATCGTTTCATCAATATTAGCAAGAGCAATGATAAAACCAGCAAGAATATGCTCACGAGCCTCTGCTTTGCCTAAATCAAACACCGTACGATGATAAATGATTTCTTTGCGGTGGATCAAAAATTGTTCAAGTAATTGCCGTAAATTAAATACAAGTGGTCTATTATCGAGCAATCCAAGCATCAGAATAGATACTGATGTTTGCATCGATGTATGTTTATATAATTGATTCAGTATAACCTGAGGAACCTCGCCACGACGAAGTTCAATAACAAGACGCATACCTTTTTTATCAGATTCATCACGAATATTGGTAATACCGTCGATAATCTTATTACGGACAAGTTCAGCAATTTTGATCGCAAGTTCAGCTTTATTGACCTGATAAGGTAATTCGGTAACAACTATTTGCGTGCCTTTTTTTGATTCTTCTACATCAACAACACCGCGTAGTACTAAATTACCACGACCAGTTTTATATGCCTGAACAATCCCAGAGCGCCCACAAATGATACCTCCAGTTGGAAAATCAGGAGCAGGAACCATAGAAAAAAGCTCTTCATCTGACACATGATCACGGGAGAGTAGTGCAAGACATGCATCAACCACCTCGCCTAAATTATGCGGTGGAATAGAGGTTGCCATACCTACAGCGATACCCGACGTTCCATTCACCAACAAGTTTGGTATACGGCTGGGTAACACTATTGGCTCAACGGTAGAATCATCAAAGTTAGGCACAAAGGGGACAGTTTCTTTATCAAGGTCGGCCAAAAGCTCCCCTGAAATTTTTGCCATGCGGACTTCGGTATAACGCATTGCCGCAGCATTGTCTCCGTCAACCGAACCCCAGTTACCTTGCCCATCTAATAAGGGATATCGCTTAGAAAAATCTTGAACCATACCCACCATGGTATTATAGACAGCCTGATCACCATGAGGATGGTATTTACCTAATACTTCACCGACTACGCGAACTGATTTGTGATAGGGCTTATTATAGAAAAAGCCAAGTTGATACATAGTATAGAGAACGCGCCTATGTACAGGTTTTAACCCATCGCGAATATCGGGAATTGCACGACTGATGACAACCGACATCGCATAATCAAGAAACGATGTTTTTAATTCTTCTTCGATAAGTACAGGCTGTACACCTGGCTTACCTCCCGGCTCTTGGATATTCTCGTTCGATTCCATCTGTCTGTTCACTTTTTTTGAAAGGATTTTTAGGATATAACAACTATCTGTAATAATTATACAGAATTGCACAAAAATTGCAATACATTGATAAGCCTCTGATTATCCCATCAAAATTTATCTGAGTCGCAACTTTCTATTCTTAAATACAGTCTTAATATTGCAAAGTACTATCAGGCTCACGCCAAAGCTGATCAAAAAAATGACGACTCTGTAAACAATATCAATAAATAAATTATACTAAGAAAGAACAAATATTTTTGTTTTTATACAAACAACAATAAAAACTTTGGCTGTGAAAAAAAATTATACAACACACGAAAAACACAAAATGAAAAGATAGCGGCTTATAGTCTGCATTTGACAACGTAACATTTTCATCTTATTATGTTCACATACTGCAGTATTGTTATAGTATTAATGTTTAATGTAGAAAGGGTTCCTTATGATGAAAAAGCATCTAGTATTGTTGCTTTCTCTATGCGCAGTATCGCCAGTCGTGTATGGTATGGATGAGCACACAGCTGGTAATACAGCAACAGCTGCTACTCCTCCAGCAACAGTAGCTCCAGCAACAGCTCAAACAAAAGATCAAGCTCCAGCAACAGCTCAAACAAAAGATCAAGCTCCAGCAACAGCTCAAACAACAGATCAAGCTCCAGCAACAGCTCAAACAACAGATCAAGCTCCAGCAACAGCTCAAACAACAGATCAAGCTCCAGCAACAGTAGCTCCAGCAACAGCTCAAACAAAAGATCAAGCTCCAGCAACAGCTCAAACAACAGATGAACAAAGAGGCGTCTTAGCCAAAGCGTGGGATAAAGCTTTGACTCCAGCAAGATTTGTCAAATCCCTTATTCTCACAGCTTTCAGAACGATTTGGCATGCACCTGAATTGGCAAAAACCAAGTATCATCAGACCTCTTTAGCAAAAGGGGCAAATGCACAGGCCACATTCGTCAATGACTTCAAACTAGCCTTAACAGAGCAAGGCAACGCAGTTAGAGCAGCCCGTCGCTTCCAAGCAATGCGTGCCATTAGTTTTGGTACTCTTGCAGCAGCAATTGGCTCAGGCGCTGGTTTCTACAAGTTTGGCGCTGACTTCAAAACAGCAGCAGTAGGCGCATTATCAGGCGCAGCAACTGGCTTGGGTGCATGGCTATTCTTTGGTCACCGCGCACAGCTTGGTGAAATTGCTCGTCGTCAACGCGTTGCAACATTGCATGCAACAGGTGATCACATCACTGCTAAAGACGCAGCAAAAGCTTATGAAGATTCAGAAAAAACTACTGGTTTAAGCAAATGGAGTCTCTTTGGACGCGCAGGTCTTAATGCAATGCATTCTATGAGTGACAAAGTTGCAGCAAACTGGGCTCTTTTAAGTCCAGAAACTACAACAGAAGCTACTACGGACGCAGCAGCAGGTAAGACTGAAACAACCACCAGAACAGCTACCGCAAGCTAATTAAGTCTTCTTTAAGTTAAAAAATAAGGCCGATGGCAAAAAACCGTCGGTCTTATTTTTTTTGCATATTTTTTTTGCCATACATTCTGAAATCATGTATCTATGATAAGAAGAATAGTACTGGCAAACAGATGGTTGTAAAAAAAGGAAACATGAAATGAATCATCACGCAAAACTCATACTTCTTGCACACTGTATCCTATTATGTTTGACAGAGCCTACACAGTGCAAACACTGGAAACTATTGAGAACACTAGGCTCAACGGTCCAGGCATTATGCATCACAGCAAACCGGCAAGCGCGCAACTTCTTTGATAATATCTGGGGCTCTAACCCCGATATTACTTTGCTAGAAAAAGAAACAACATTGAATGATTGTGCATATCCCCGAAATATCATCTATCATTTGATGCGCATAAACCTAGTCAAACAAAATACGCGTAAGCGTGCAAGAACCATTGGCATTATTGCCGGCATTGCTAGCGCAGCTTGTGCATATCGCATCTGGGGCTCAATTAAAGACAATCGATCTGCCATCCGTTTAGTACTAAGCGGCATCGGTAGCGGACTTTTCTCGTGGCTTTTAGGAACTCGCATAATTAATTTTCGCAAACGTTCGATATTAGAACAACGTACTTCCCTTTTACTAGAAAATACTCCAAATTTCTACCTGATTAAGGAAGAGTTAAGCACGAAGCCTCCAATTGAATTCGACAATCTTGGCGACATAATGACCGCCAAAAGTTTTCTTGCACATATCGATGAGCCAACGCTTGATCGCATGTATAAATACTGGCAAGAAAAGAGTATTCCCTATGATCAATATTCGAAAATGTCTAAAGTTACCTATAAATAGTCACATGATGTCACTGTTCTAGTCTTGTTATTTTTTCTCCGCAATTGCAGAAAGTCAACTATGGGCGTAAACTGTCTATTAAGATAATGATCGTAAAAAGATTTTCATGTAACAAACAAATATAAAAAATATGGATCTAAAAAAAACAGATTTAAGTATGTTCACGAGCGACAAGATTAGAAATTTTTCAATTATCGCTCATATCGATCATGGTAAATCAACTCTCTCTGACCGCCTTTTGGAGGTCACTGGCACCATCTCTGAGCGCCAGAAGAAGGACCAGTTTCTTGATAAACTGCAGGTTGAACGGGAACGAGGTATTACTGTAAAAGCACAAACAGCCTCGATGTTTTATACCTTTGAAGGCTCCACGTATCTTCTTAATCTGATTGACACTCCCGGACATGTTGATTTTAGTTATGAAGTTTCGCGATCACTTTATGCATGCCAAGGTGCTGTTCTACTTGTCGATGCCTCTCAGGGAGTAGAAGCTCAAACTATAGCCAACTTTTATTTAGCATTCGAACAAGATCTAACGATTATACCGGTCATCAATAAAATTGATATTATGGGTGCTGATGTTGAACGGTGCAAGCATCAGATGTCAAAACTATTCGATTTTCATGAACAGGACATTATTTTAACATCTGCAAAAACAGGTGTAGGTATTCATGAAATATTGGGTACTATCATCAAACAGATACCGGCTCCTGAAGGAAATATACAAGCACCTTTAAAAGCTCTCCTTTTTGACTCATGGTTTGATTCATATCGTGGCGTCGTCTGTCTTATTGCTGTCAAAGATGGCGTCATCAAAAAAGGGGAAGTAATAACCTTGGCACATGACAATATCAGCTACGAGGTGCTCGAAATCGGCCTTATGTATCCTAACGAAACTCCATCTGATGCACTTTATGCAGGTCAGGTAGGTTATCTGATTACTGGCATGAAAACCATTCATGAAGCCCGCATCGGTGACACTATATTTAGCTCAAAACACCCTGTTATTCCTTTTCAAGGATTTAAACCAGCAAAGCCAATGGTTTTTGCAGGCATTTATCCGGTTGATAGCGAAGAATTTGATATGCTTCGCGATGCTATTGATAAATTAATTCTCAATGATGCAAGCGTTACAGTTGAAAAGAAAACATCTCCTGCACTTGGTCTTGGTTTTAGATGTGGATTTTTGGGTCTATTGCATATGGATGTCTTTAAGCAGCGTCTTGAACAAGAATATGGATTAACGGTTATTGCCACTGCCCCAAGCGTGCGTTATCAAATAAAAATGAAGCATTCAGATGAAATAATAAACATCGAAAGTCCCTCAGATTTTCCCGAAGCTCATGAAATTGAGACTATTTACGAACCTATTATTAAAGCAACAATAATCACGCCCCATAAATTTTTAGGCAATATTATCAAACTATGTGAAGAAAAACGGGGCACACAAGATGATCTGAGCTATATGGATGAAGATCGAGCCATACTCAAGTATACCTTGCCGCTTAACGAAGTTGCCATCGATTTTTATGATCAGCTTAAATCGTTAAGTTCTGGGTATGCAAGTTTAGATTATGAAGAGGCAGGCTATAGTCCAGCAAAGCTCGTCAAAATGGATATCTTATTGAATAAAAAGCCTGTTGATGCATTATCGTGCATTGTTCATGAGGACAAAGCTTATTATATAGGCCGCGATTTGACCGACAAACTCAGAAAAGCTATTCCACGCCAACTTTTTGAAATTGCTATTCAGGCTGCAATCGGCGCAAAAATAATTGCACGATCAAGTATCGCACCATTGCGCAAAGATGTTACTGCAAAATGTTATGGCGGTGATATTACACGAAAACGAAAACTCCTGGAAAAGCAAAAAGAGGGCAAAAAGAAAATGAAGCAGGTTGGTAACGTAGAAGTCCCTCAGGAAGCATTTTTGAGTATATTAAAAAAATAGCACTATTGCTCAAGAACCTAAAGTTGTGTATCGTTAATGGGAAAGCATAAGTTGGGCATCTAAAAAGGAGCCAGTATGTATCCCCTACTATACGTCTGTGTTGCAGGTCTATTCTTTGGTATAAATATCCAGACAAAAGAATTTATTAACACATCGGGTTCAGAAGAAAATAATCCTTGGGTATATAATGTTCCAAAAGCATTTTCTTACATTCCTGTTAAAACGGATGTTGTATTAAGTGCATGGAATAATGGCATTATTCCCTATCCACGCTATACACAAACGCTCGCTAATCGCTTTCTGGGTATCTGGGGTAGTTTAAATCATTTTCAATCAATAAAACGTCTATCCGAGTATCTTGATTTAGGAAATTTAATCGTATGTGCAGGAACCAACCCTCACACGCCTGAATCTCAATTATTTATCATACAATTAGAATCAGAAAAAAATGATGGTCTCTTTGTTAAAAATATTATAAAGAAACAATCCCCACTTAATGACAAACTTATTAAGAAAATAAGCTTAAGCTCAAAGTACTGGTATACTGGCAGTATTGATACTACGGGGCAATATCTTGCTATACCAGTGTATAACAACGATGGTTCAGCGATAGTTTTTTATCGTATACACTATGAAAAAAAAGGGCACAATTCTACTGAAAAAAACAAGCAAGAAAATCTTATCATAGAAGATTTAGAAATCCCAATTGAACGGAAAGCCCGTGATGCTCAAGCTGTAGCAATTACACGTCTTTCTGATGGATTTTTTCTGGTGGCAATCTGGACACATGGGGACAATAACAAGAGTAAAGGACTAGATTTTTATTGCTCGAAAACTCCTGATATTACCAAAGGTTTTGACTCGCAAAGCATAGTTCATATTCCTGCAACATTATTTTATAACTATAGTGGCAAAGAAGATTATCAAAACATTAACTTCGTCAACGATTTTAATGGCAAACTCTATCTCATTGCTTTAGAAAATACACTTTCACAAGATCCTATACGATCAGGTTTAGATTTGGCACATCTTTTTGAAATACAGCTACGCACTGCTACAAAAATCATGATCGAAGATGCTAAAAGATATAATCCTAACGGCATTACAGCCAATCTCACAGTAGGAGCAAAAAGGCCGTATGTCACCTATATGACCGAAAAACATATGTATTGCAAGCAAGGAATATGTAACTTTAGCTCTGGAGCAACAATCTATATCCCAGATCAGCAACATATTTTCCTTTATTCAATACCCTATTATCTTACCGATGGGGGCAAACAGTTAACATTTGCTCAATTTGGTTCAATCCAAAAAACCTACCCTAAATAAAAGTATCAAAAATATTGATTTTTAATTTAATTTAATACTAATATGTAATTAGTATTAAACCGTGTATGGTAGTTTTTAAAAAGAAAGGCCCGATATGAAGAAGACAACGAAGAAAAAGATCGTTTCACCAAGAAGTCCAGTGTGCCCAAAATGCGGCTACCAAACATGCCAATGCGATCAAACAAAAAAATCTCAGATAAAAAAATCACGTCATGAATTGCATAGATAAAGACCAGTATTTATTGACTACAATTCAATTTTTGCTACACAAATAAGCAATATCTTGCCATATTTGCTTATTTGTGCTTTTTTTTGTATGGTACCTATATAAACCGTATGCCAAATACATAAAAGCTAAAGGAGCCATACCCATGCAAGAGGCTAAATTAATACAGGAACAAAAAGATATGGATTATGTTTTTTCTGGTAATATATATATATTTCAAGCATTTGATGTCGGTGATGATATAAACTTAGAAGCAATTAAATCGTCCAATGTGCTTGAACAAGAATCATTGATCTTATCAAAATATTTTAAAAATTATCATATTCCTCTAGCTGTTAAACTGCCTGCACAACCGGACTCTCATTGTGTAAGCATTAGGATTCATAACTTTGGGGCAATATCTTTAACCTACAAAATTCCATTCAAATCCACGCTTACGCAAGTACGAACAAACCTTGATGCTCTTGATAACCGATTCCAAGAGCAAAGCATTAAAGATGTGAGTGCCATATTCAAAAAAATCAAACCTTTTATAAAAAAATCAAATTTTTTTTCAACCCAATCTTCCTATCTTGTTATTCAAGTAGATACTGAAGATGCATTTAGCGATGTGGTACACTTTAAGCAACAGTATGGGAGTATGATTGCTTCAATGCTCAGGTTTGAAACAGAATCATTATCAGAAATTCAGCGGGATGAAATTCTTGAATTTGCAATGGGTTACTATCGCGGTGATCTCATTGTCATTGATACAGCAGCTTCTTTTGTCTACGATTCTGAATATACAGAAATACTCGATTTTTTTGAATTTGCCAATATTCAGCATCTAGAATTACAATATTTCGATCGTGTACTTGATCAATTATTGAATGCAATGTATGAAGAAAAAGTGAGAAAACTATCACCTAAGGCTTATTTGCCTTTCATTGGTACTCTTTCTCGCAGCCCCGTTGATGAATTAGGCAAACTTCGGGTTGATATTTCTGTTATAACTGAACGGCTCGAAAGTAGCATCAAACTTGTCGCTGAACCCTATTTTTCAGAATTATATGCTCTGCTACAAGATAAGCTCGATCTAAAAAAATGGCAAGAAGGTATTGAAAAAAAACTTTCAATTGTTCAAGATATTCGCACTGTATTTCAGCATAAAGTAGATGCCGCTCGCGAAGATATCTTATCAGTTCTGATCGCAATTCTTATTATGATCGAATTGGTTGTTGCAATACTAAAATAGAAAAAACGCGTAACAATAATTATTTTGCAACTGTTACACGTGCCACGCGCAACACAGTGCCGTTCAGCATGTATCCTTTTTGTACCACATCAACGATCTGGCCAGACTCATGTGTAGCCGACTCTACATGCGCCAGAGCTTCATGCAATTCAGGATCAAAAGTGACCATCTGGTCAATAACGGTAACCCCATAGGTATGCAGAACTTTATCAAAAGCTTTTCGTATAAGCTCAAAACCCGCAATCCATGATTCCTGATGAGCAACAGGTTCTTTTTTATGATACTCTGACAAAGCTCGATCAAAATCATCAATAACAGGCAACAGATCACGTAACAGTTCAGCCCGCGCAGACTGCGTCCATGCTATGCGATCCCGCTCAACACGCTTTTTGTAATTTTCAAAATCAGCGGCAAGACTTTTGCAGATATCATGTAGATTGGCAACTTCTTTTGCACAAACTTCTCGATCTTCTTTATGTTTTTGTTCGACATCTGCAACTACCTCTTGATCACCATTACCGTCAAGATCTTGAGAGTCTTCATCTCGTTCTTTATCCACATTATCTTGACCATTATATGTCTGTTTTTCATCAAAAGCCATCACAACAGCCTCTTTGTTAAAAAGTTCAAAAATAGTATAAATTTCAATATATAGTATACCAATGCATATCCCTACTGACAAGATTATGGCCTAACTGACCCTCTGTATTCAGTCCTTTCCTTTTTTGTAGATTTTTTCTATAACTAGGGTAATACTCATGTAAAGCGTAGCATGAAAAAGGATAGTCGAATGATACAAAAACACACAATTGCTCTAGGTCTTGCATTCATCCTGGCGACATCAGCATTTGGCATGGATAACTTTCATTTTTATCGTCCGCCATTTTTTGGCATTACATTTGGCGAACCAAGGCTTGTTGAACCATATCTGACTTCAGTAGATATTGCTTTTGGCGGCGGATCAACAAAGAAATCTCGTGGCGGCTGCTGCCAACCATGTACTGCATTACTCAATCTGCACGGCCCATTTAATTTTCAGCTATTGGGCAGCAACGTGCCCGGAAAAGATCCTAGATCACAAGAAGATATCGCACTCGTTGAACTAGCCCGTACCGTTGGTCGTGATTGTTTTTTTGGCTATGTACAATATTGTGGCAAGTTCAAACTATTTGAGACACAGATACTTTTTACACAAAACTTCAGAAATGGATTATTCACCCAGATAGGTCTACCTATACGGCACATGGCCCTTTGTAATGTTGGTTTTGAAGATCTCACGCCACGCAACTGTCCGTGTCCATGTAGAGATACCCGAACATGGCAATCATTTTTAGCACTTTATGACAAAATATTAGCTCACTATAATCTCAATGTCGATGGTTTCAAAAAAACGAACATCGGAGACCTGAGCTGGATTATTGGGTGGGGCAGCAATTATCAGGACATGCGTGTACTTGATTATGTCGACCTAGATTTTAAGCTCGGCATGGTATTTCCGACAGGCAAAAAACAAAATGTGAATTCTGCATTTGATATTCCTTCTGGATACGGGGGTCATCTTGGCTTTGGCGCCTCATTTGATTTCGCCGTCGGTGTCTATAATTGGCTCACCTTTGGAGGCTATGGCGGTGCAATCGCTTTTACCGATAAAACACGCGATATACGCATGAAAACAGATATACGACAAAACGGCTTCATTAAATTAGCAAAAGGTTGCGCGACTGTTGAAAAAGGAACCATCTGGTATGCTGGTGCGTTCGGCAAACTTGACCATATTGCCGAGGGATTTTCATTATTGGCAGGTTATTCTTTCTGTGCCCAACAAAAAGATATGCTTCACCCTGAAAATACTCACTATTTTAACCCTACAGCAGCAAACTGTGATTTGACCCTTCAAGGGTGGGATATGCATACCCTCCATCTACTTGCAGATTATGACTGCGCCCGTGCCTTACACCGATTCAGTCCGCGTGTTGGTATCTTTGCCAATATAAATATGGGCGGGGAACATGTGTTTAAGCTGCATATGGCAGGTGGCACATTCGGATTTGATATCTCATACGAATACTAACTTCCTAAAGGCCAATCAAAGGAGAGAGAATGAAGACATTGTCCTATGAAATAATCAGCATGATCGCACTTGTCTATGTAATGCCTGCATATGGAACTCAACTGGTACTCGGCACTACTGCCGCAGCAACTGCCGGTCGAACCTTTACAGCAACTATTGTACAAAAAGCATATAGTCGCGAGACCGCAACCCTGTATGTAGGTCTTGATCACACACAAGCAGGGTCAAAAACTGCAACAATATGGGCCTCTACTGCCCCTATAGGCAATGAAACCCCAGCATTTGCCCCAATAACCGGGACTGGCGCTATTAAGCTTCTTGCTCTTGCTACTAATCTTGGCAATGCAATGCCCTATGTTGCCTATACACAACTTCCAACAGCTTCCGGAGGCCCAGAATATGCTGTGCATACATCAAATTATAATGGAACAAAAGAAGGCATTACCGGCGGCACCACACCTGTACCACTGAATGATGCCAATGGCCAAGAGACAAATAATATTGTTGCACTTACTGGCATGCTGCTGCCAGAATCTGATCATCAAGGTTTTATATTCGCTGCTGTGTCTCCCTCTTCAACAAGCACAATTCAACCTACACCTTTACCGTTTGGCACTCCTGGCTCTGGCATTGCCGTGATATGTCTTAATGATGATCCAACGCTAACCTCTATTACACTCAATCAAACGGCTGCTGATAGTTTCGCACCCACTGTGCCAAAGGCAAAAAGTCTTGATCCAAACACTCCACAAGTTCGTATTAATGCAAACCCATCAATTGCAGATTTTGCCACCATGTACTGGGACTGTCATTTACAACGGTTGTATATTGGACTGCAAGTTACTACCACAACGGGAGCAAATAATGGTGCAAAATCAGTCGTGATTGGTAGTGTAACAGGCTGCGGAGTGTTAACATTTGATAATATTGTAGATGAGCAAGCGTTAGCTGAACCTCCATTTGGAGATGGAAATGCAATCGTAGCAGACCTGAATCTTACTTCCTCTTCAACATCTTTCATTGCTGCCTATCATCTACGCACCATGCATTGCAGTACCGGTCCAAGCTACCTCATTGTAAATGGCAGCGTTTTGTCACCATTCGAAGAAGGTTCTCAGATCAATAACACTGTCTATGCATTACCATTAGTAGATATAGATCCAGAGTCACCAATCCAGGGCAGAATAGCAGATAAAAATGCTTCATTATCATATAAGCATACATTCACACTTACTGCCATGCACAAAGATGAGCTCCCACTGAGCACAGATGCCTCTACACAGGTTGGGTCGGGTCCATTGCCCATCGAAACCACGACACAGGTTTCTGACATAGAAGTTATTGGTGACACGGTATTTGTTTCTACTGCAACGGGACAAAGCGCTCTTAATGACAATGGCATCATGTATTCGCAGGCTCTCTTTGATAAAAGTGGCAAAATTGTCCGTTGGACACCATGGGCCAAAAGGGCCTTCCCTTTTAATGCATTTTGCAATGCATCATGCATTAATAATGGCGTAGCATTTTTTGCAGTCGATGCTGTCACCGGGAAAGTATGGGCTGTTGACGGTCAAACACAAGAAGTTGTACGCGTAACCGCCTGGGACAAAGGAGCACCATGCACAACACAAAACCCGATATGTCCGGAAAGTGATTTTCCGTGCTGCGATCCATGCAATCGGTGCAGTTGCAATTGCTTTCAGTGTCAGTCCCCTACGATCAAGACACAAATCTGCTGTAATTTACCTGCACAAGTATGCGCAAGCCTGCCCTGCGGTTGTTATTCAGTGCTTGATCTTGATCAGGCGACACGAGGTTTTACTGGTCCTGCTGGAACTCCAGTAAATCTCAATCGGTTCGCACTCTTCGGTGGATGCGGCAAAGTTGATATAGCACGTGTGAGTAGGGCATATAATTCAATAATCACAAGCCCACAGATGGTTTTTGAAGATTTCTGCACAACATGCACAGATCTTAATTTCTTAGAAACTTTCTTTCCTGCAACTGATAGAAATATCTGCATTAATGTTCTTGAATATTCTCGTGCCAACTCCGATAATCCTGATCAATGTTACTTTTTTGCCGGCACCGATAAGGGACTGTATACCTATGCTTTAGATGGATCACATGGCTTTAATCTCGAGGACCTTACGTTGGAAACGCTGGCACACGGACAATGGAAGGCCATTTCTGCAATAAGCGATCCAATAATTGATATTAAAACAACGGGCCTAAGCCTGTATATAGTTACTCGTTCGACTCAAGACGGCACTATGTCAAGTAAAGTACTACGGGTAGGCTATAAAGACACCATTCAAGAAATGTTTGCTGACAACAATATATTCATTCTTGCACAAACCGGCACTACTCCTTTTAAACAGGCACCTGCATTCACCGGCATACAACCGGTAACGGTAGCGACTCGAAATGAAGTTCTTGCTGCAGAACAATTGCTTTTAGCTACAAACGACGGACTCTTTGGCTCTTATGCTGCTGTTACTTCAGGAGCAACTGGAATCGCAGATGCAGAAAATCAAGCAGAAGCCGATTGGCAACAAGTACCAAATCGCAATCATATCTGGTTTGAAGGAATAGCAGGTATTGATACACCATTACCTTCAACTGTTTGGCCGATCAGTGTAGAAGATATTTGTGGTGCTCTAACAGACCAAAACAGTTGGATATACCAGATAAGCAGCATAGCAACCAGTACATCCGAATCAACAGCTTTTTTTAATGGCTTTGAACCGCCATTTTTTAATGCAATAGTACGCACGCCTGCATTTGAACTCATCGATCCTATAACCTACTTCTGGTCAGATGGAGCGCGAAGATTTTTTATCATCAATCGACAACAAGATCCGGAAACACGTAACAAACTTATGAGCTTTCCATTCAATACCTTGCAATGGCGTATCTGTGCTCCAGGTCAACAAATACTCTTATTCGATCCATACGTAGTAGCCACACAGCGATTCTTTTGGGTCAAACAGATAGGCATAACGGGAATTTTGATGGCTGGCACCAATGATGGCGTTATTGCTTTAGAATAATGAGGTGTTAGGAACTAAAGCCTCAAGTCGTGACTCGATTGACGTGATCATCGACTGAGCTGTCGGACACGATTCAATATCTTGTTGTCTTGCTTGTGCAATAAGGCTCATAAGCCCCAGTATGTAGCGAATATCTTCTGATGGATATGGCTTTAGTATTTTATGCGTCTGTTCCATAGCCACAACTGCGTGTGACAATCTCACCAGTCGCCCTATACATAAATCAAGCGCTGTCATTAAATCATATTCATGCTGAGTATCCTGAAGAACACGCATACAAATTTCGACGGCTTGACCATAGCAGGATACGGGAAAAAGTCGTGGCCATTGCGAATCTATTTGGTTAATAGTATATGATTCTACAGCAGATGCGCGAATAGTCGCCATAACACTATGAACCATACACAGGCATACAAATCCAGTCATATATTTTTTCATACACTCCCCTTTTTTTAGCGTCAACCCACTATAAACGAAAATACACCAAAGAGATGCTCCTCAGAATAAGTCTAATTTCTTTTTATTCAAATATGCAATATTAAATGGTATTATGAATAAAAATCTCTATTATTATTTACTAATATAGATTTAATTTCCTGGTAGGCAATTCTCGCATCATGACCTTTGCGCAACGCAGGGTCCACTTCAAGAGCTATCACTAGTTCCAAAGATCGTACAGCTGATCAAATGCATAAAATTCAATAGGCCTCTTCTGAAACTTTGACAATTAAGTCATACTTATGATTATTACCAAAGAGGGAATCGGCAAAGTCAAGAATGAAATGCAACACTAAAAAATTTCAATAAGAAACAGCCCTCCATTGCCGGGCAGGCAAGCTTCATAAACTACTCATGACTGAAGAGCGTAAAACTTCAATGGGTGTCTTGA
>JAKASV010000041.1 GCA_021818945.1 bacterium
TTTAGTTCTCTTACATTCTCCAGCACTTTTAACAACATTCGCCAAGTTGGTCCCAGCATCATTCACAGAGCCGAGTGTTGCGGCATAAACAGGATCAACAGATCCCTTTGCCCTGGCCAATGCCAAGTCTTTCCATTCATGGCTCTTGTTTTTTTGGTCATTGGGGTTATCTAATTTATTGGTGATTTTTTATCCCTAAACTCCTTTTCCTTTTTTATATTTGGCAATAAAAAAGCCCTGGTTTTATCCAGGGCTTTGTATAAAATTTGGTGGAGGCGATGGGAGTTGAACCCATGTCCGCACTACATCAAGCTTCAAGCGCTACATGCTTAGCCTTCGATTATACCTATCAACCACCTCGAAGACACAGTACAACTGACAGGTTGGTTTCGTGATACTATCGCGCTACGCACCCAAAAAACCTCGCGCAAAAGTTCTATCTGGATAATACGAATCAATTGAACTGATAGACACGCCCAATTGATAAGACTGTTACAAGCTAGCTATTAAGCAAAAGCAGGAACAGTAGCAACATTAGGAGTTGCACTTTTTGTTTTAACTAATTGTTTAACGAGCACTTAGTCAACGCTCGGCATGCTCTCAAAACCATCAATAACACGTCGAAGCCATTACGCCCCCAACTTGTTATCAGTTTATAGAGTTACAAACTGAATATTTCAAGGAATTTTTCTATTCCAATAGTAAACGAATCAGGACAAAATGTCAACCATAATAAGCTAAAATTTACCCGACTGCTTTAACTCAGGTACGATAAACACAGCCTCTCATCGTTTCTTACACTCAGCATTTATTACCTTCAATCTATAAATACACTGCCCAGCTCACAAAAGCCTCGTATTTTTATGGAACAAATACAGGGCTTTTTAGAATATCGCTCATTACGTAGATCGCTCAACTATACAGGAAAACACTTTAGATGACCAATCCCCTTTGAACAGCAAATGATTATACCAAGGATCCTTGCTCAAACCACTCACAGGGAAAACATTGCGATGAAAAACCGTCGCCTGTTTAACTGCAGCAACCACGGACTTGTAATCGCTGTCACTTACTTGCCCCATACTTATCTTTGTGCCCAAAACTGACAATGGGATATTTATTATATATTCGAATCGGCATCGTTGGGCGTCTTTAGTTCCTTGAAAAATGTCTTCAGGAGAATATGTGAACTTAAAGCAACAGGCAGATAGATAAGCATGTGCATGAAGCGTTAACCTTAATTCGTCTTTTTGTTCATCAACTTCAAAACCAACCATTGTACTTTGTGATAGTGCCTGATTGTCAAATTGCCTATCTAGGGCAAAAGCATGTACCATAACTGCATCAAAATATTGGCATGAGTTATGTATTCCTTTATAACCTATTTTCTTCTCCATAGGTTTTATTTGACCTTCCTCAAAACGTTTAATTGCTTTTTCTTTTATTTTTTTACATTTGTTACCATCAACTTCTAACATAATGAGCTCTTGGCTATAGGCTAATAATCCTTTTGTAGCATGCTCCTTAATTGCTTCAAAAACCACATTTGATAGTGTGCGACTATCATCCCTTCTGCCCTCAGCAGCTTCTATGTTAACTAATCCGGCAACAAACTGTCCTTCTTCGGCAATGGTAAAACACTTAGAGCTTGGATCATGTTGTTGCTGGCGAAGGAAGCAGTCAGCTAATATAACCAACAACTGTTTCTTTAAAGTTTGTGTTTTCTTGCTTGTTTGTTCCACCAGCCTCATTATATCAGCAATTTCTTCATTCTTAAGTATTTCATTACAAAAGTCTTGTAAAGCAAGTGAATCCAAATATTGAAGCCAATAATTTTGTACGCAAGGTAAAGCTTGTTCTAATTCCCAGCACTTTCCGTCAGCTCTCTGGTATTTGATAGACCCGAATTGTGTATAACACCATACAGCTATTGGTTTTGGCACTCCACAAACAGAAACAATTTTGATCGTTCCACCAGACAATGGCTGAGTCCATAAAGTACGGACATGATTTTGTAGTTGCGTTTGTAATGCAACTGTCGCCTGATGTTCAAGCTCTTGTCGTTTTTTTTGTTCTTCAGCTTCTTTTCCTTTTAAAAATTCATTATGCTTCTCCTCTAACCACAGAGCCAGCTTCAGGGTTACGTCCGACAACTTGATAGCATTCTTCTGAGAAGGCAGCTTCTCTACTCTTTTAAGAAAAATGCGAAATTCTTTATCTTCGAGCGCATCCTTTGCTTTATCTTTAAGTATTTTAGGCAAGTCATCATTACCCCCGAATTCTTTTATTAATATTAAGTCCTGCCATGGATCTTTTTTTGTGACAGGCAAAGCAGGCAGCCGAAAGGTCGGTACTTTTTGGGAACCTAATACCGTCTGTCTATTGGGAGCTGCTGCAGCGGCACCAACGCTGGGCTGACTTGTTCGCTGACGAATCTTAACCTCTTGTCTTTTCTGGGGGCTTGCACCCTCCTTTTCTTCTGGGCCAGAAAAATCAGGGGTTAGCCTTTTTTTGTTCACTTCCGTTTTACTAGACCCGGACAGGTCTCGGCCAAAACTGTCACCAGTAAACGGTGATGCTTTTCGACCTTGTTCGACTTTTACCTCTATTTTTGACCCAATGACCTTTTTGGTTATTAATTGGACTTTTTGTTCACTGCAAATAAGTTGTTCAGCATTAAACAAGCCACCTAAAAAACCTGCTAATATTGCTAAAAATTCTAATCTATTAGTTATTTTTTTCATAGAAAACCTCCAAAATTAAATCTAAGTTAGTACATAATAAATAATTACTAATTCCTTATTCATTTAATTACAGTTTATCCATCTTTTTAAAATAATCAAGAAAATTATCTACTAGTTGAATAATTGATTAAAAAATTAGTCATGAACCCTCTATTTCTCCCCAGGTCTTAATAGGGCCCGAAACCACTATAAGGACCACATAATAACCTCAAATGACCTCTGTTTTTATTGACAAAATTACTGCTTAGTCTAAGGAGTTACACAATTCAAGGTTATTTTTTGCAAATAACAATTATTTATTTACAAAAATATAATAATTGTTATTATTTTATTATACGTATATTTTTTAAATACTATATTTAAAGGTAAAAATGAAGAGACTACTATTTACTTTGTTAGGAATGAACATCACAACACAAGCTATGGATAGCAACTTGCCATTTCAAAGACTCAAAGATGCTGCTGCAGAGCGCAACATAGCTAGAATAGAGCATTTATTGAAAGACCATCCTGAACTTAGGGCACATATAAATGCTCAAGACGAATACGGCAATACTATCTTATCAATAGCACTTGCAAGCCAATATGATATGTTTGATGTTTCAAGAGATACTTATGCAGTTACCACCGTGGCCCTAACACAAACACTGCTTGCAGCCGGGGCAAATCCCAATCAGTTCGCCCCCAATTCATTGTCTCCATTGATTAATGCTATCTGTTCACAATGCAGCATTGAAGCAACTCGTGCCCTATTACGCGCAGGTGCAAACCCTAACGTTGGTTATCAAGGCTATATGCCTCTTTATTATGCTTCAAGTAGTTATTCAGAAATCATGCAATTACTATTGGCCGCCGGAGCAGCTATTGATACACAAGACCCTAAAGGCAACACCGCTCTGCATAAAGTCTGTACCTTTGGAAATCTTGATGGTGTTCAGCTGTTACTCAGATACAATGCAAATCGTGCAATCACCAATCATGCCGGGCAGACACCATATGATGTGGGCACCCAAAATATAAAAGATTATTTTGACAGGTTAGCAATTGGACCTATCATACGCGCACAAATGAATGGCGCAGAATCTACTTTCAAGAATCTTGATAAATACACAACCTCACATATTGTCGCACACTTTGTCATGGGCGACAGGTTAGGCTGGACAGAATTGCATTACGCAGTTCAGAGAAAGATAGGCGACTTGATTGAATATCTCATTCAAAATAAGGGCCTCAATGTCAATGCTCGCGATACAAAAGGAAACACCCCATTACATATAGCTGCCGCCATTAATGGAATCGAAGACATTTCTGAAATCCATACACGAGCAAACGTCATCATGGTATTACTTGAAAACGGGGCTGATATCAATGCACCAAACTATTTAGGCAAAACTCCACTTGACGTTGCCACACCCGCAGTAGCAAAAATAATCAGAGATTATCGCACAGCTCATCCACAAGTCTAACAACACGATTTCTGTTACCAAAATAGAAGAGCTGGGACAAATCAGATTGCCCTGGCTCTTTTAATTAATTCGTGGAACTCTTTGAAGTTCTAATATTTATAGACGTCTTTTATTTCTCTGCGTGCCTGGCGATCAATATCACGCTCTTTTATTGCCTGCTTTTTGCCGGCAGCTTTTTTATGTTTACCAATACCAATTTCTACCTTAATCATATTTTTATTATTAAAGTAAAGTTTTAACGGTACCAAAGTAACTCCTTTTTTGGAGATATCACCGATAAGACGATCAAGTTCTTTACGGTGCAATAGAAGCTTGCGACTTCTGGTTGCCTTTTCATCAGATTTAATATACGCACGCTCATAGGGAGTAATATTACAGTTAATAAGGAACAACTCCCCTCCATGAATCGTAGCAAAGGAACCCACAAGCGATACATGTCCTTCTCGTAATGACTTAACTTCATCACCTGTCAGCACAATTCCAGCTTCAAGACGATCCGATATATCATAATCGAATAAGGCTTTTTTATTTTGAGAAATTATTTTCATGCCTGGTTACCTGCCTTTACACTAGTTTTGATTCTACTGGCACCATACGACCATAGATACTCTTAACAACTGGGTACAGCATAACCCCTAAGAGCAATCCAAGTAAATTCCCGCCGATCATAAATGACCAAAAAGCAATGCCATCAAGCCCGGTATGATGACGTAAAGGAACATTTATACATTCAATCCAATGAGGGTTAAGCATCATGGGGCAAAAGCCTGCCAAGTTTAATAAGAAGTCCCCCACAACATAATCGGCAGCATAGACAAAAATCATGGTCCAGGGATTATTAAGGGCATAAGTCACGGTAAAAGTAATCATGAAATTAAGCCCAAGCAACCAAGAAAGTAGAAAAATCATAATCGTATGAAAAAAAAGATAGGGTGAAAAAGCAATAAAAATTCCCACGCTCACCGATAGAGCCATTCGATATGAAGACTGTTCTTGGTCCACAGCACAACGTATATAATTAAGAATTTTTTCTTTAATCATGTTTGATGTATACTTTAATCTGAAATTAACGATTTTTTATAGATAATGTACAGTATATCAGGGATTAACATAAAAGGAAAAACTATGGATATCATAAAACAAGTAATCCTGAATTCCCTACTTGGTGTCCTGATAACAGCCACCTATATTGGGGCAGGTTTTTTTGAACAACGGGATTATTTTTGTCCCAATAAAACCTTGATGTGGGGTTCAATTCAGTTCCCCAAAAACATTGAACATGTTCCGGACATCCGTATTTATTATAGCGGACAACGCATTAAGTGCGAGATTAACCACGATCTAAAACGTATTACTTATGCAATTCCGGATACTGCCCATAAAACCCAGTTCAAAATGCTTATTACAGATAATCTTGAATTTGCATCAGAGTATAATGTTATAAAATATCTAAAAGTTCGTCAGAATACCCCCTACAAATTTTTTCAAGTTGATCTAGTTAGATTGAATCCGACACTTTGTTCTCTTGAACAACAATTTGACAACGACCATGTCACCAATAGCCAAAAAATGAACTGGTATATTAAAGAATATCGCAATACCCTCGATAAAGGGCGAATCCCCGATGATACGATCATTATATGCTGCAAATCATCGTATATTGATAAATTAGAAAGCATACAAGAGACGACATTGCCAACTATCAAGATACGACCAGATCTTATTCAAGTCGCCGGTTCCGAGAAACAACTACACGAGAATGCTGATGAACTTATTATTTCGTTACTTGATTATGATACAATTCATGCAACAATGCATCAAGAAGAAATAAGACCTTCATCAAGTCCCAAAACCATCCTTTCTATAACCACATAAACAACTATGACAATTATTTTAGGCATAGAAACATCATGCGATGAAACGGCAGCTGCGGTCTATAAAACCGACGTGGGTATTATTTCGAATGATCTTTACTCACAGGTAGAGCTCCATAAACAATTTGGCGGAGTAGTTCCTGAGATCGCTTCTCGATCACATCTTGATAAAATCGGAAGCATTACTCAACTTGCCTTAGACCATGCAAATCTACCTCTGTCTGATATTGATGTTGTAGCCGTTACCAATAAGCCAGGATTGCCAGGCTCGCTTTTGGTCGGACTCTGTTTTGCTAAAGCTATAGCATGGGCACAACACAAAAAAATTATTGGCATCAACCATCTTGAAGGTCATATTTTTTCTTCGTTTATAGAACAAACCCCACCGTTTCCTCATGTATGTCTTGCCGCTTCCGGAGGTCATACTTCGCTCTATTATGTCAAAGATTATGGAGACTATGAATGCATAGGATATACGGTAGATGATGCAGCCGGTGAGGCTTTTGATAAGGTCGCAAAATTAATTAATATTCCCTACCCAGGTGGTCCCATTATTGAAAAAATGGCAGCTAATGTTGGCTTTAAAGACTTCTTTAACTATCCACGCGCTCATGTAGACAAACTTAATTTCAGCTTTTCTGGCCTGAAAACAGCAGTGTTATATGATTTGGTAAAACGTAACGCATATGATATGGCTACCAAAACATTTCTGTTCCCTCAGGACCAACAGTTCAAAGAACAAGTCGCTAGTTCGCTACTAGTCTGTATTGCAGATATTTTTAATGACCGGCTACGTAACACCCTAGAACTTTATACTGAAGCACAAGCGGTCACATTTGTAGGTGGTGTTGCCTGCAATAGATATATCAGAGAAGTACTTACAAGAACCTGTAACCGCTATGGTATCCCATTAATAACTCCATCAGGACGCTATTGCACCGATAATGCGGCAATGATTGCCTTTGTAGGCCATTATAAAGCATCTCATGGTCTATTTGACGACTATACCCTCGATATTCTCTAGCTAACAGTTCAAAGTAGATATATGCCTATATCAGTCTCTCTATAATTGCTCAAGCTTTGCTGAATTGCAAATGATACACGCGAATTGGTGGGACATTTTTCCAGACTATAGTCTTATCAATTTTGTAGCTATGTCTGAAGTTTTTGAGTATAGACATTTTTTTCTCATGCTCTTGTTTTTTATTGCCCCAGGAGAATAGTTTTTTTAGCTTGCTCCCTCCTAGATAGGCAACATAAGAAATATAGCCGTTCGGTTTAATAAGTTTTTTAAGATGCTCAATAACCTTCGACATCATGTCAACATCAAATAAGGTAAAAGGAAGCATGGAAATAATCAGATCATACGTTTCTTGCGGACACCAATCAATAATAGATAAACAACGGATCGATACATTTGGCTTGTCATCAAATTTTTGATGAAGAATGGCACACATGGAATCCGATTTTTCGACAGCATCAAGATGATCTATAGTCCGTAACTGCTGGGCAATAACCTCGGTTATGCTGCCGGTGCCAGCACCTAATTGAAGTACACGTAACGATCTTTCAGGGTTGTCACGCTGTAATTGCATCAGATATTTGATCAACTCTTGCCCTACTGCATGCGAACATTCAATCATAGTACCTGCGCCATCGGAAGCTTTAAAGAACTCTTTGGCAAAGGTCAATCGTTCACCCAGTGTAGCTTGTAGTGCAGGAAAATAGGTCAAGATCATAAGTGAACAGATAAGAGACTTCTTCATATTTCTCCTTAATAGTTACCGTGAAACAGCTATCGCTGCATTTTTTTCAATGCAAAGATGATAAATATTGATAGGTGGCACATTTTTGATTATTGTTTTTTTAGCAATTTTAGATTGATGACGCCATTCTTTTAATCGTTTCATTTTTCTTTTATGATCAACCCTTTTTTTACCCCACAAAAATGTTTTTTTCAGTTGAGCCATTCCAGCATAGGCAACATATGATAACACCCCTCCAGATTTTATTAGCAAGGTAAGATGATTAATGATGCTATCCATCAGTTCATAGTCAAAAGAATTAAACGGCAACGTTGAAATTATAAAATCATAAGCTTGTTCAGAATGCCAATCAATTATCGACATACAATGAATAGACACATTCTTGTACTTATCAAATTTATCATGAAGGACAGAACAAAATTCAGGTGAAATTTCAATAACATCTACCTGATCAATATCACGCACATGATCAACAATTATTTCAGTCATAGCTCCAGTGCCTGCACCGACCTCTAAAATACGTAGCGGATGCTCTGGATGGACTCGCTGACTGCGTACCATATATCTAGTCAATTCCTTGCCAACTCCACTTGTACAAGGTAATATAGCCCCAACTACACTGGGTTGCTTGAACGCATTCATTATAAACAGTGGTATATCTCTAAAATCTGCCAATACTGCATTACATACGGGTAATGAAAAGATACAAATCACTAACTTCTTATCTATAATCATAAAAAACTCCTTAACTAGAAACATCTACTGTTGCTAATAAGCGTTAATCATAATAGATTTTGGTAACAAGTAAAGTGACCCCCTTTGTCAAGACACAAAAATAGATTTATTTATAAATCATAGAAGCCTCCGAAAGTATAGGTTTATTCAATAACTTAAACTGTTCAAACAATTGTTGCTTTGTAGGTATT
>JAKASV010000042.1 GCA_021818945.1 bacterium
ATAGGCAAAGTTAAGCGTTTTAAAATTATCTCTGATAAATATCGCAATCGCAGAAAACGTTTTGGCCTAAGGTTCAATCTCATTGCGGGGATTTATAACCATGAGTTGTAGTTTCAGAAGAGGTCTAGTATGTTTCCGATATTGCAGGTAACACAATAACGAGAGCTATTTCATACTATAGTAGGACAACTGGCCATGTTGTCTACATGAGATACGATTTCGCAAAATATACGTTTGTTGTCTCAGCAGGCCAAGATGGAAAGGCAGTCGCTGAAAATTTAACTATGAATGATACCTGGTTGGCCTATGTCGAAGCTTGCTGCACACATGATTTATATCTTGTGATTTGCCAAAAAATAGAACCACTGGTACAAAAGAGTCAGTCTAAAACTTTGGCTTTTGACCATATGAAAGCTTTGTTAAAAGATGCAAAACATCAATTAGATATAGCTTATATTAACCGACTTCGTCTCTTAGCTCAAGATTGTATACCTTTATTTGGGTTTTCACGTGATCAGCTGTGCAGGGACTCTGTAATTATAGATAATCGAGATGTAGTTCCTAATTTTATTGCAATGAGGGCGAAGGTTAAGGATCAGCAAATCGATATAAAGCAATTGGATGTCAGGTTGACAAGTCTCAAAGAAACGAAGGTTGGAGAAATGCCGCGACAGATAGTTACGGTACCTGAAGAAACGTGGCCACAACTGCGCCAACTTTTACAACGAGACCTTAAGTATCATGATAATGTCTCTGAAAATGTAAAAATAGGTGAAGAATTTGCAAAAATTGAATTTAGCTATAGTGCCCAACTTGCAGGCAAGGACCCAGGTGCTTTGCTTGATTATGTATTGGCACATTCGTATTCACGACAACTTGATTCAGATGCTTTAGGCAAATGTTCAATCGCTAATTGTGCCGTTTATACATATGAAAAACAACCAGCTGTTCTTAGTATAAGGTTATGCGCAGCTGTAAGGTGTGATGCTTGTAGCTTTGATGTAAGTTTTGGAGGACAGCGAAAAATAGCCAGCCTCAAGCCAGAGGATTGTGTCGTAGATATTATCGTCAATATTCCCCATAAAGCTGTTCCGGGTAAAGTTGGCGTTTACACATATAATATGGACAAATTTAATAGCGGTGAGTGGGACTTTGGAAATGCCATTATTGTTCATCGTAATCTGTTGCCAGTCTATTGGAAGGGCAGTACATTGACGAAGGGCCCTTGGACTTATGGTATGATTAATGATAATTGGCAAAGTAGATTATCACTGCTTTTGCCACGACCAGAATTACCACCTAAATACTAAGTATTTATCAAAGAGATAAATAAACATAAGCCAGCACGAGTATCTAACTTCTGCTGGCTTTTTTTGCAAGATCTTATTGGCAAAATTCAACTTCCCTTGCATATTGTAATCTAGAGTGCAATATGATTGTGTACAGTAGTTGTGATGACATTTTTTCAGTATCTACTATACTTTGTCTATCGTGACGTGTGGTATGGGGATAAAATAATGATAATCGAGCAAGAAGATTTAGATGCATTGACCCCTCTAATGAGACAATATGCTCAGATAAAGAGCAATTACAGCGACGCATTATTGTTTTTTCAGGTCGGCGATTTTTATGAACTTTTTTGGGAAGATGCCAAAGAAGCATCAACTTTTTTGGGCATTGCACTCACCAAGCGTGGCACCTATAAAGATGAACCGATTCCCTTGTGTGGTGTGCCTGTTCATGCGCTGGATCATTATCTTAATAAATTGGTCAAAGGGGGTTATAAAGTTGCATTATGCGCTCAGCTTGAAGAGCCTAAACCGGGTGCCATAGTTCGTCGCGGTGTAACGCAAGTATTAACACCGGGTACCTTAACAGATGCTCGATTACTTGAAGATAAATCAGCCTCATATTTGATGTCTTTTTTTCCTGCTGAACATTCGTTGGGTATTCTTTTTGGTGAGTTATTGACGGCTCGTTTATTCGGCACTGTGTTGCCGGCCCAAGCTGATAAAGCACTTGATGCAGAATTAATGAGATTTATGCCTGATGAAATAGTCGTGCCATACGATGCAGGCTCATATAGCTCATTTTTTCGCAATCGAGGGTATTTCACTAGTGTGATTGATATACGAAATCAAGATTCTTGTCTTATTGACCCATGGATTGGACAATTCAATCAAGATAATCGACAGATCATCAAAGCGCACCAGGCGTTATATCGAGCGATGTGTCACTTTTTTTTATATGTGCAAAAAAATCAGCAGGGGGCACTGGTCCAATTCAATGATATCCAATTTTACAATCCGGAAGAATTTCTTGTGCTCGATAGTGCTACTGTACGGAATTTGGAGTTGATTAACAATGCGCATGATGGAGGCAGGTCTGATACATTATTTCACGTTTTAGATGGTGCGGTGACCTCCATGGGCTCGCGTACCATAAAGCGATGGTTAACATGTCCGCTTATTGATCGTGCATCGCTCGAACAGCGATATGATGCAATAGAAACAATCAAAGCAGATATTTCACTTATGCGCCAACTACGTGAACTGCTTTCTTGTATTGGGGACATGGAGCGTTTAGTTGGTCGTATTGCCTTAGGTCGGGCGATTTTGTCAGATTATTGTGCATTAATGCGTAGTTTGACTATAGTGCCTCGGCTGCGCGCTTTATTGAATCAAGTCAGAGAGGCAGATCTTTTGGCCATGATAGATGGGCACATATATGATTTTGATGCTATTGTTGCTCTATTAAAGGCGGCACTCAATGATGATGCTTCGCAGCCACTTATCATAAAAAAAGGTTTTGATGAAGCACTTGATCAGCTGAGAGAACTTGTAGCACACGCCCAGCAACGGATTCTTGAGCTTGAACTGCAAGAACAACAGAGAACCGGTATTAACTCGCTCAAAATTAGGTATAACCAGATCTACGGTTATTCAATCGAAATTACTAAGCCAAACCTGCATTTGGTTCCCCAAGATTATATTCGACTTCAGACTTTAGTAGGCAAAGAACGCTTTACGGTGCCCTCTTTACAAAAACTTGAACATGATTTGCGTTACGCAGAAAATGCCATCACTGAATTAGAAAATGAAGTCTATGTGCGCGTTAAACGAGAGGTAGCTGGCTGTATAGGTAAATTACGCGCGACCTCCTATGCATTATCGAGATTGGATGCCCTTTTTGGGTTTGCCTCAGTTGCCTATGACCATGGCTATGTACGGCCACATATCCATGAAGGGCGAGATATTATCATAAGCCAAGGTCGTCATCCTGTGGTCGAACGGATGATGGAGCATCGGTTTATTCCTAACGATACCAAGCTATCAGACCAAGAATCTTTATGGATATTAACGGGTCCTAACATGGGTGGCAAATCAACCTATTTGCGGCAGGTTGCTCTTATTGCCATTATGGCGCAATCGGGCTCTTTTGTACCAGCCGAGTCAGCACAGCTTCCGATTCTTGATCGCATTTTTACCCGCATTGGTGCAGGCGACAATCTGAGTGAAGGTAAAAGTACTTTTTTGGTTGAAATGGAAGAAACTGCCCTCATTTGTACCCAGGCAACCGAAAAAAGCCTGGTTATTTTGGATGAGGTTGGGCGTGGGACGAGCACGTTTGATGGTATGGCGATTGCTCAGGCGGTGGTTGAGTATCTTTTTTGCCACGTTCGTGCCCGCTGTTTATTTGCTACCCATTATCATGAACTTACCTTATTAAAGGAACGATTTGCGGGTATTGAAAATTACTATGCATCATCACAAAAGACCACTCAAGGTATCGTTTTTCTCTATAAAATTTTGCGCGGAGTGGCAGATGGTAGTTTTGGATTAGAAGTAGCCAAATTAGCCAATGTGCCTTCTTCAATTATTGAGCGGGCCGATGAGATTCTTAAAATTTTAGCCCAAGCTGAGAATGCAGTAGTTTTTACTGGTCATCAATATACGCCAGCTGTGGTAAATCCTGAAGAGGTAAACCATGCAGATCGGTTGCGAAAGCTAGAGCAAGAAGCAGACAGGTACGAACCAATAATCCGTATACTCGAGCACATAGATATCAATGAAATGTCTCCAAAAAAAGCTTTTGACCTAATCTGGACTATAAAAGAGATGTCAAGCAAGTCTTAAATGAGATTGCTTAATAAGAACGTTAGGTGTAAAATTATTTTCTTACTAGATCTTTTTTTAGATTTTGGTATAGTAAAATATGTTATTGAGCGGATAAAAGTCTCTTTTTAGGATGAGCTATGGAAACGAGTAAAAAATCAACAAAGACTGAACAAACTGAAATTTCAACAGCAGAACAATATGCTATTTTTCAGACAGGTGGCAAACAGTATCAAGCAATTGAGGGCAAAACCGTTGCTATTGAAAAAATAGAGGGTGAGCCAGGAACAAAGCTTGAGTTCAACGATGTATTATTGCGTAGGCTAGGACAAGACAAGATTGAAATTGGCAAGCCATATCTCAAGGATGCAATAAAAGCTTCTATAGTTAAACAGATGAGAGGTCCTAAAGTAACCTCCTTCAGATTTAAAAGACGTAAAAAAGTCCAAGTAAAGACCGGACATCGTCAAGAAATGACCATTATCCGTATTGAAGCAATCTAAGTGTAATTTTTAATTAATGATTTGAGGCAGCTCTTTATCCAAGGGCTGCTTTTTTAGTATCTACCTATAAAAGCCTAAGCTTTTTAATTGTTATTAACAAATTGTTGAATTTTTTATATGCTATTTGGAGACAATTTTTTTCATCTTTAAAACTTGTTGATCGAAGGGTTAAACCAAGGAAATTTTATGAATGATTCATGTATAGAAGAGTCCAGTTTTGGGAATTCTTTTCGCGGTATAATCAAGGCGTTAGGAATAGTGTTTGGAGACATTGGTACAAGTCCCATTTATACGTTGTATGCAATTTTTTGCATTATTCCACCTACCATAAGCAATGTTATCGGTACTGTCTCATTGGTTATTTGGACCCTTATTTCAGTTGTTACTATTCAATATGCCTGGCTAGCTATGAGCTTATCTAAAAAGGGCGAAGGCGGAACCATTGTCCTTCGTGAGATTCTCAAATCGCTTCTTGGCTCTAAAACTACCATTCTCTTTATTACGCTCATGTCATTTGCTGGTCTTTCGCTGTTTATGGGTGATGGTGTCATAACTCCTGCTATTAGTATTTTGAGTGCTGTTGAAGGGCTACGGTTGATCCCCGGTCTTGCGACTTTGAGTACATTCATTCTCGTTACCATTGCAGTTATCATAGCTTTTGGTCTTTTTGCCTTCCAACGACATGGCGTTGAAAAAGTTTCAATCATGTTTGGGCCGATTATGGCCATTTGGTTTATTGTCCTTAGTATTTCTGGCATCATTGCTATATCAGGCGCACCTATTATTTTGAAAGCACTGAATCCCTATTATGGTATACAGTGTGTAATCAAAAATGGTGTCTGGGGGCTTTTTATTTTATCGGGGGTTATCCTGTGCGCCACAGGAGGTGAGGCGCTTTATGCAGATATGGGCCATCTAGGCCGCAAACCTATTCGTCAGGCATGGGTGTTTGTTTTTATCAGCTTATTGTTGAACTATATGGGTCAAGGTGCATTTTTGCTTGTTACTCCACAAGCTAACCTTGTTTTTCATGAAATGTTTTACAGTCAATCGAGTCTGCTTTATATTCCCTTTTTAGTGCTGTGTGTTATGGCATCGATTATTGCATCGCAAGCAATGATTAGCGGGGTGTTTTCTGTTGTATATCAGGGTATTACGACAGGAATTATGCCTAGACTCAAGGTCGATTATACGTCAAGTCGCATGCATGCCCAGGTCTATATCGGGCTTATCAATTGGGCTCTTTTTGCTGCGGTACTTTTTGCAATGCTTAAATTTAAAGAGTCTGCCAATTTAGCTGCTGCATATGGTCTTGCGGTGAGTGGCACCATGGTAATCACGAGTAGCATCATTACCTGGATATTCTGTTTGCGCAAAAATCGTCTTAAACAGTTATTAGGCTGTATGCTTGTTCTTATCAATGTGATCTTCTTCTGTTCATCACTATTCAAATTACAGCAGGGTGGCTACTGGTCGCTCATTATTGCGATGGTTCCACTGAGCATTATTCTTGTCTATTATTTTGGTCAAAAAAAGATGCGCGGATTACTAAAATCTATGCCGTTGCGTGATTTTTTGACGACCTATAAAACATTGTATGGAACAGTTGATAAAATTGATGGTACAGGTCTGTTTTTCGTGCGCAGTACTGCTTCTATGCCCTCCTATGTGGCTCAAACGATGATAGATAATGGGATTATGTATAAAGATAACATTCTTGTGTCGATCATACAGCGTGATACGCCGTATGGGATACTGGGATTCTTTAAAGAGCAACTGGGGCAAGGGCTGCGGGTATTTGAAATACATTGTGGTTATATGGAAGTGCCTAATATTGCAAAGATTCTTAAGGAGGCTGGTATTGAGTCGAAAGCAATATTCTTTGGTATGGACGAAGTTGTCACAAAAAATTTACTGTGGAGAATCTTTGCCATTATTAAACATTTATCTCCAACTTTTGTACGATTCCACAAGTTGCCGCCGAATAAAATACATGGCGTTGTAACGCTCATCCACATGTGATAATAACAATGAGCCTTAGGCTTACAATTTACAAGAAGCGCTGAGGGTATTTGCAAGACGTATACCGATCTCTTGCTCTGGCATAATTATCTGGTCAGCACCAATTAATTGGAGCACCTCTTTTTTTAGCTCTGATGTAGTCCGCGTTATGACATGGTTGATGCCAAGCTTTTTTTTGCACAATACAGTAATCAGAACGGCTTGAGCGAAATCGTCACCTATGCTGATAATAACAGTGTTGACATGTTCGATACCGATGCTTTTTAATGATGTTTCATCAGTTACGCGCATGCAGATAGCATGGGTAACTTTATCTTTTATGCTGGTGACAACCGTCATGTCGCTATCAATTGCGATAACTTCCATGCCTTGATTTGTAAGTGTGATAGCAACACTATAACCGAATTTTCCAAGGCCAATAACACAAAACTTCATGATAATCCTATCTTCTCTAGTAATTATTCTAACATTATTCGTTCTTCAGGATAGCTGTAGGGCTTTTTACTTTTAATGAATGAGCGTTTGGCCCACGCAAGAATAAATGCCAATGATCCTATGCGGCCTACGAGCATACTTATCAAGATCAACCATTTACCTGCAACAGAAAGCTTGTCAGTGATGCCGGCAGAAATGCCCAAGTTTGTGAATGCCGAGCTGACTTCAAGTCCGAGCTCCAACATTGAGTGTCCCTGTTCCGTTATCGACAAAATAAATGTTGCAATAAAAATCCAAAAGGCGCTTACTGCAAGGATAGTAAAAGATTTAAATACTTGATCGAGTGCGATTGACCTGTTGCCGATAGTGACATTCGTGTTGCCCGCCATGATTGCTTTTATAGATGCTATGGTAATAGCAAAACAGGTAATCTTTACACCACTTCCGGTTGAACCTGGTGCTGAGCCAACAAAGCCAAAAATCATCATTGTCATGATGGTGCCAATGGTCAGACTGCTGACCGGCACCAGAAGAAAGCCGGCACTGCGAAATGAGATTGAATTAAAGAGTACGGTAATGATCTTATGGATTGGGTCCATTCCTACAAGGCTATGATTATATTCTGAAAAAAAGAGTACTACCATTCCTAAAACCGTCATAATGAGAGAGCCATAGAGGATAATTTTTGTCTGCAAACTGAAAGCAAAAATCTTACCACGGGGTTTGTTCGCTCTATACTTTCCAAAATCAAGAAGCTCTTTAAGAGCGGGGAACCCGAGACTACCGCAAAACATTAAAAAAGCTGTTGCAAGAAGGACCGGTATGCTATGGGCATGTTGTTCAATATCATAGCCAAAAAGAGAGACACCAATATTGCAAAAGGCTGATATAGCTTGAAAAAATGAAAGAAGCATTGCCTTATACCAAGGAAATTCTTGCCTCAGAACCGAAAAAATAACCAAGGCCCCTAACACCTCTAACACAAATGTGCTTATCAGAATAAATGGCAAGAGGTTTTTCCCTTCTTTGCCTATTTCGATTTCTGCAAACTGCTGAGCTTTCAGTTGGCCTGAAAGGCCAAAGCGAATAAATCGTGAGACAATGAGTATAGTAAAAGTAATCAAACTGATGCCGCCAATTTGTAATAATAAAAGCAGAATGAGCTGGCCTGTGAGGGTAAAACTGCTGACTGGTATTGTGAACATGCCTGTTACACATACTGCAGATGTTGCGGTAAAAAATAGATCAAGCAATGGAATCGAGCATGTGCGACATACTGGGATGGCTAAAAGCGCCGTACCGATAAGAACGAGACTCAATGCAGCAAAAAACAAAGTCCGCCCTGGCGCAAAATAGAGTAATTTTTTACTATCATCCATAAAAATCCTTATAGTCTTTAAATGTACTTGATAAAAGTATAGCGGCATTCTGTTTCTAGTAAACATATTATCTCAAGTTTAAAACGGGTTATTATACTGACCCCTATGCAGGACTCTGACCTAGGAGTCTAAGTATTGGCCAAATCGTTATTATCGTCAAAATTTTGAATTTTTTTTGAAAATCTCCAGGCGTTTAAAATGTTTTCGACTGAATTTGTCCCATTGGCAATTT
>JAKASV010000043.1 GCA_021818945.1 bacterium
TCTTGTGACATCTTCACAAGTTCTATTTTGTTTACCATGCACTAAATACTATAGGAAATTTTATGGCTAGTCGATCAGATCTTTTGGTAATTAGGGTTATACCTCAACTTTTTGAGTAGTTACAAAGTAACAGAATCTTTTTTAAAGTATCTGTAATTACCATTTTTTTCCTATGATAAAAATTGATTTCAATTGATACCTAAAGTGAACCCCTTTTCGTATTATATTTCGATAAATTCTCCTATAGATTGTTTCAGTTATCCGATGCCTTCATTTTTGCGCTAATCATTTCATCCTCCATGGACTCTTAGTTTGGAGGTAAAAAATTATTTCTGAGCTCGTGGGCCTCAGTAGTCCGAATGTTGGTGTTCAATAATAACGATAGATCACGTAATCTTGCTAAAGCAAGAATTTTTATAAAAGGTTCTTTCTGAAATCTTAATATATATGGTAATCTTCACAGCATATGATAAGGCATTGCTCGTGAAGTACACAAAAATAAAAAAGACCCGTGGTTGGGACCGAATAATTTGTCGATTGAAGATCGAGTGTTAATGACGCTGGAATATTTACGAGAATATCGAACATGCGCTCATGTAGCCGCATCATACGGCATTAGCGAAAGCAACGCTTTTGAAAGCATTCACTGGATTGAAGATACATTAATGTCTTAATATTATAGATCAAAAAAGTGGTATTCTGCGATCATTTTACGAAGTTCATCTGGAGAGCATAGTCTCATGAATTTTACAAAAATTGACCCGAAAGGAGCTGGCCAAGAGAGAAGATGAGCGACTTGATCTGTTGGTACTGCGGACGGATTTTCAACTTGGTCATGCCATTGCAAATATTCTTCAAAGTGATCTGGTTTTGGACCATGAAAGTGAACAATAATGGCTTCAGGATTTGTTCCCCAATAGGCTTTCCAATTAAGTGTAGGTGGCATCTGTTCAACTTGGAAATTTTGGTAGTAAGTATTATAAAAATCATAAAATGCGTCTTGATCAAAAAATGGAAATTCGAAATTTTTTGAAAGAATAAATTTGCGCAAAGCTGGCAGAATATTGTACGAGAAATCTATGTTAATCCACCTTATTCCACCATTTACATAATTAAGACCAAGTTTGCCATTATTCAAACCGAACTTTTCAAAAGGTTCTTCTGGACATGCGCAGAACTTTTCTGGCTTTAATGTTGATAAAAGTGGCCTGGGGTCCTTTACGAATATGATATCTACATCTGTTACAAGAGCATACTTACAGTCAAGACCAAGTTTTCTTATATGTTCTGCCGTATCGATTCGCATGAACGTTGTTCCTGCCCTTGTTTGCCAGGCAAGGCTTTTTTGTTTGAATTGAGAGCTGGTGGCAAGTGAAAATTGTGTATTTATTATTGTGAGATTGTAGATTGATCGAGCTTTTTTCCTAAAATCATCATCATTCCCATCATACAGAAGAATAGCCTGAACATTTGATGGATCTGAGTCTTTCATTACTTTTGCAAATGAGGCAAGCGCATGTAGGTACAGATCCTTACATGAATATGAAGCTCTAAATCCCCATAAATTTCTCTGATCATCTAGGACGCTAACCCATACAAATTGATCATGAGAACTAGCAAATCTGGTAAACATAATAATATAAAGTAACAGAATCTTTTTTAAAATATCTATTGTTATCATTTTTTCCTCTGATAGAAATTGGTTTCAGTAGACATCCTTCTTATTAATAATCGTAGATCAAGCAATATTATCGTTCATTTTTATTTTGAGCCTATGTAAATATTTATGAATTACCGTATCTTGAATAGTATTAAGTTTCTTGCAGTCCTCAATAATCCATTCGATTAATTGCAATTTTTTGGCATACTCTTTTTCCCAAGCTCTGGCTAACAGACTATTTGGTATCTTTACCTCTACAAGATTTTTAATATCACGGGGCCAATAATGATTTATTCTAACCTTATCGAGTGTTGCATACGGTGCTAAATAGCCTTCGAATCTAATTTTATCTGCATTAACCTGAAAATATGGTGTTTTATATTGACAGAAATGAGCTGAAGGTATAGAAATTGTTCGATCCGGTTGCACAATGCTTTTGACCCAAACTGTAGATCCATAATTTGGATTGCACTTTGTTAAGCGCTCAATCATAAGTTCATCATTATTAATACACTCAATGTCTGATGTCCCAAAAAATAACCAATTTATGCAAAGCCCGCCATAATCTTCATAATCTTTTAAAAAAGTTAATAAATTATCTTGTATGACTGGACAAATAAATTCATCGAGATCTATGAATGCTATCCATTTGACAACCCCTTTCATCTTATTTAAAGCATCTTGGTAAGCTTCTGCTTGATCTAGTATATGAAATCCATCGTAATGATTCCAGTTCGTAATCTCTACAATACCTTTTTCTACATAGGGCCTCAGGATTTTTTCATAATTATCAGTACTTGAATTATTGTAAAGATAGAAGTATTGTACTCCAATCAGTCTGTGATATTCTATCCATTCCTTTATAAAACGACCTTCATTGCGAAACATGGCAACTATGGCTAGATCGTATTTATATGGAAAAAAATTTATATGGGTTACAAAAAGAACTAAAAAGAAAATGAAAATATTTAATCTATTATATCCTACTGCCCCTGTTTTCTTCATAATCCTTCTCCTTAATTTTATTAGATATAGTGCCCCACCATAAATAGCAAGTATTTTTCCCACCGCAATTTCTTAATCATGCATTTAAAGAATCGTCTAGCCGTCAGTCATAAGATTATTTTTTTTAAGTACTCCTAATTGTTTAAAAATAGCTTGCCATTCGGCAAAACGCTGGGGCCATTTCCACCATTCATCAACAATGCCAAAAGAAGAAATATAAAAATTATTTACTTTGTTAATTCCCCAGCTTTCATTTGAGTCAGATAAAAAATTAACAACAATCAGTTTATATCTTAAATTGGGGAACTTGCGATCGATCAAATTGACAAGTAATTGTGCCTGTTCTTTTGTCATGTGTTTCCTGAGAAAATAAATATATTTATCTGAATGAATATGATCATAAAATCTTGCTATTCGCCTATTGAACAGTTTTTTTACAGCTCCATAACTGTCAAGAAATTTGTCTGAAAACTCAAAATGATGTCTAAATATAATATCATATTTCGTTTCGATAACGTACTTAGCTTCAGGATCTCCAAATCGTGCGTTAAAGGGATGAGAAGCATAAATTAAATTATTCTTTTGCAAGAAGCAATCAAAGTCATTCTCAAGTAAAGAATAAAGTGAACTAAATTGAGTAACAAGCTGATCAAAGGGATAAGCATTGTTTCGCAATGCAAAATTATGCAACACTGTTGCAGGTTCGCAGTCTATTCCTAAACTAATAATTATCGGTGCTTTATCAGTGCATATTAGTCCAAGATTAAGCACAATAAGAATGAACGATAACAATAATTTTTTTTCTGTGGCCATTAAGAATCCATACAGCTCTGAGGCCTATAAGTTGCATAAGCCGTTGTACCTTTTTGCGATTAGCTTTATATCCACGCATCCGTAATACTGCATGAATTTTACGGTACCCGTAGAAAGGCCATTCGCTATAGATATCGTGAATCTCGTTCATAAATACAACATTCTCTGTTATAGGTTTCTTCTCATAGTACAAGCCACTGCGATTCATTCTCAGCAACTCATACCTGCGCTTGATCGATAGCTGTCCCTCTTGCTTGATCAGAGCAAACTTTTTATCTCTATCTAAAGATCGAGCGCTTTGGATAAAAAATCATTTTCAACTTTCAGCTTGCCTATAGTTGCATGCAGCTGTTCCACTGTTGGCTCCGAGTCTTTTTTCTTTTTCTTGTTAGAAAACACGTCTGGACCAGCATCTTCAAGTTGTTTCTTCCATGCGTAAATCTGGCTTGATGATAAGCTAAATTCCTGACATAACTCTGCAGCCGTCTTGGTCCCCTTGATGGCTTCTAGTGCTACTTTAAACTTAAACTGAGCTGAGTGGCTTGCATATTTTTTTGACATGTTCTTTTCCCTGAAAGTAGATTTGTTCTTCTTCGATTTCTTCTTCAAGCCTACATTGCCCTTCTCCTAATTTGAACTGTCTAGTTTACAGGGGTCAGTATACTTGTCAAAAAAAAATGAAAAACTTCCTTTTTTGAGCAAAGTAAAAACTTCCGCTTTTGACATTCAAGAAAACGTCAGCTAACCTCCCTTTGGTACTGAGGGAAGTCCCTCTCTTGTACCCACGCGAAGCGTGGATGGCAGTCGGTTTGTGGCAAATTCTTTCTTTAATGATAAGATCCTCATTTGGTTTACTTTGTCACGTTGTAGCTTAATATAATTATGTTGAATGCCGTGAATATACAGTTCTAAAGACCATAATACTTTTCTATGGGTTTAATTATGTATGCTCCTGAGAATTTTACATAAGCTTCAAGGCCTGCTTGACGCAATTTGTTTTCTTGTTCCTTTTCGATTAATGATATTTTTTTGCTGACTATAAATGGGTTGCTATTGAATTCCTGTTCGTACACTCTTATCGTGCATGAATCCCAGTCAAATGAATCGGGTAGTTTCCAATGATCGGCTATAAGTATTGGAATGGCACCAGCTTGTAATGACTCCCAAAACCTCACCGAGCCAGGCCCTAGCCCTCTAGGGCATAATGAATAACGAGATCGTCCTAAGATATCATTATATTCACGACGCCATAATTCTTGTTCAGATTGGCTTAGAAAGTAATATGGTGTTTTACGTTCCTTTATTACAAATCCAGGCAGGTCTGCGAGCTTTGATAGTTTTGATCTATAATCATCCCGGGTTTCCCCGACAAATGAACATGTAATATCCTTGTTCTGAATTTGATCAACAGGACATACTACCTCAAAAGGTAAGGGTTCAATCTGGATGTCCATGTAAGAAGTTCTTTCTAGGGATGCACCTGGAGCAAATACGCAGTCAATACCAATATTCTTTAGGATTGAAAAAAACCATTCTATATAATCATCCCTCAGGAATATACTGCTTGAAATAATGGTAAAACCACACTCAAACTTGGGAAATTTAAAGGCTGCAACTTGCTCATAAAGCATTAGTGCCAGTTTCTCATTAAAAAAAATTCAGTCCATGGAAATGCTAAATAATGTATAGGTTTATTAAGAGGATTTTTTAACAATGTTTTGTAAATCGAATATTCAAAAGTACGAGCGGGATTTATCGAGTATTTACCTTCGATGTAATAAGGCTCAATAAAATAATTATGAATAATCATGGAATGAGTTGAGCAGGAAGAAAATAAAAATAATATAAATACAAGATTTAATTGTTTACTTGTAGATGTCATATCTATTTTATTAGTATTACAATAATGGATTTAAATCTTCTTAACATTAGTGCTATCATAATTTTTAAACAAGTCGACCATATATTGCAGTTGCTCGGGGCTACTCATATGCAGAAGTTTTATAAATATTAGTCCAACTGGTGAAGGAAAGAGTATTGTTGCGGCTTTTTCATCCGAAATACTATTTGTATTTTGTTCACTATAATGCCAGCGCAAATATTTCGCAAAGTGGTCTGGTTTTGGGCCGGGAAAATGAACTATTATAGCTTCAGGATTAGTCCCCCAATATGCTTTCCAATTTAACGTAAGAGGGAGTTGCTCAAGTTGATAATTATTGTAGGTCTTTCGCATGAATTGATTTAATGCTCCTTGATCATAAGCCCCAGGAATATTAAACTCTTTTGAAAGAATAAAATTTCGTAACGCAGGCAGCATCTTATACATGAAATCAACATTGATCCATACAATTCCATTGTTAAAATAATTTTTATCAAGGTCGAAAATATGATATTGGGGTAACGGGTCTTCTGGACATGCAGAAAATTTTTCGGGGGCCAAAATTGCCAAGTATTTTCTTGGATCTTTTAGAAAAATAATATCAACATCTGTAACTAATGCATGCGAACAATTCAATCCTAGATTTCTTATATGCTCTGCAGCATCGAGTCGCATATAAGTTGATCGTGCAGCGCTTTGCCAAGCTTTATCCTTTTTTATAAATTCTGTGCTACTGGCCAGCGAAAATTTTGTGTTTATTACAGTTAAGTTGTAAAGTGATTTTGCTTTTTTTATGAATTCGCCATCATTCCCATCGTACAAAAGGATGGCGTATATTTCAGCTTTATCTTCATCCTTCATTACGTATGCGAAAGAGGAAAGGGCATGTAGGTACAAATCCTTACATGAATAAGATGTGCTGAGATTCCATAGATTCTTATTATCATCAACAATGCTAACCCATACAAAAGGATTATGGGCTTGCACGCATTTAAAAATGGTCAAGATTGAAATTATTATTATTTTTTTATGTGAATGTGTATGGATCATTTCGTCTCACTTTCAAGAATAATCGGACAATTACATTTTTCTCTTCTCTTATACAAGTTGATTGTAATTTTCAATCTTTTTTAACATTAAGAACTACGTGAGTTTTTGTACAAGAACTTAAACTGGAATATCATTAAATTTCAAACCAATCTTTTGTAAGAAATTTTTGAGTTGACGCATTTTTTCATTCAGGAAAACTTGATCTTTGTTGTCCCAATTAGATACAGATTGATAGTGTAGAAATGTATCTTGCATAACAAATTCAGATTTTGGAATGAATTCTTTTTCTAGTATGTTATTAATTATTATTTGATTTATGCCAAATTCCTTCAATATATCTGCTGTATGAGTACATGTTGCATGGGATAATTGACATTTATTACATTTGGGATGGAAGACAGGGTTTATTGACGGAGAAGTTACATTGTTAATAGCATACAATCCGAAGTTTTCATCTAAAAAAAGGCGGTATTGTTGCTCAAAATTTCGAATTTTCAGTTCTGGGTGCTTTTTTAAATAGTAATGTAAAGATCCTCCAGTGTCACATAAAACATCCTCGATAATGCCCCCTTTAAATTGCATAGTTTCTTTATCAGGTAGTTTATTCATGTTAAACATGAGGAGTCCAGCCCATAAAAAGTGAACGCGATCTTCTTTGATTTGCAATAACCCTGCGATATCATAATTTTCTAGATATTTCGACACACAAAAATTTTTTATCAAAAACATATCCGAATCGATCATCATGACTATGCCTGGGTAATTGAAGCCTAAAATATTTAGTGAATATGAAATTGCTTCTGCATGTCTTAGCCCGGCCCAAAATCTATATGTCAATATATCGATTGGGGTATTAGGACTTGTTCTATTTTCCTGTGGAATTCTAATGCATTTGATTCCCAATTTATTACATTTTTGATCAATCATGTCCGCCAGCTTCTTATCCGAGGCATCATTAAAAACTACATACTCATAAGCATCTTTGAGAAACTTTTTAAAAGATTCGAATTGAATTTCCACAAAGTCTGGACTGTTATAATTATGGGTGATAATAAGTATTTTCGATGCTAACAGGGGAATACAAGCAAAATAAATATAAATAACTATGAATGTTAGTGATTTTGATTTCATGGCTTTAGTTCTTTTTAACTAAAAGGGCATTGATTAAGTCATTAAGCGCAGCTGTCTTTTTGATATGAAAATCTGCTGGCAGGTTATGATAATTTGCAGATTCTTGATAATGTATGAAAGTATCTTTCATAACAAATTCTGACTTAACTGGTAGATTTTTTTGTTGTGCAAATTTGAAAATGGTTTTATTTAGACCTAATTCATGCAATACGACCTCTGGGTGTGTACATGGACAGCCTTCAAATTTATAACAAGTATTCGTTATAGTCTTTCTACATTCTTTGCATAAGTAGTAATAATGCCAATAGCGACAATCAGAACCCTTAAATTCACACGGTAAAATATAACTATTAAGATTCTCATCTATGAAGTGCCTGTAAGGTTCTCTAAAGTGTTTTACCTTGACTTGCGGGTTGTTTTCTAGGTAATAATGTAAATATCCTCCTGTATCAATGTAAAGGTCATCAACTGTTCCATTATTAAATCGCATAGTTTCTTTGTTTGGCAAATTGTCCATCCTAAAAAGTATCAAGCCGGCCCATAAGTAATGCATTTTCCCTCGAATCTGCGGGAGACCTGCCATATCATAACCTGACAAAAATTTAGTTGGGCTAAATTTTTTTAGTAAAAATATATCCGAATCCACCATCATCACTATTCCAGGATAGTTAAAACCAATTTCTGTCATAGAATAATGAATAGCTTCGATATGACGCGCAGCTGCCCAAAATACACCTTGCTTGTTGACGAATCCGATTCCGGCTTCAGTTCTATTTGTTTGGGGGACCCTAATGCATGAAATTTGTAATTTTTGGCAAGTATCGCTAATTTGATTAGCCATGATTTCATTTGAAGCATCATTAAAAACTACATATTCATATTTATCTTCAAGAAGGTGTTTGAATGTCCTGTTCTGAATTTCAATAAAATCGGGCCTGTTGTAACAATACGTTATAATTAAAACTTTATTGTTATTACAAAGCAAATTGCTTGCAGAAAAACAAACAAGTAATGCTGTTTTTATATTCATTTTTTACACTCTGTGATTAAATCTGACATCCTCTTAAACACTTCGATTATAGATTCTTT
>JAKASV010000044.1 GCA_021818945.1 bacterium
TAATAATGCAGAAAAAATGCTAGCCCTTCGTACAGTACGTGCTAATGGCCTTTGGAGTAAATATTGGACAACTATTCAGCCCTCTTCAAGTATGCAAGCTTTTGGGTAACACTTTTGTTTGCACCCGTTTATCTTGCTGCTCAACATTCACATTGACAATTCTGTTGCCATCCTGCATACAGCCTATTGCGTTTCCCTCATCATTTACATCTGGGACAAAGGCTGACTTGGACGGATCGATCGTATATTGCAATCCAGAGACATGTAACAAATTCTTTGGATTGCCTGTTGTTATATCTGCAGCTCCAAGTTCAAGAGCCTGCCGAATCTGAACGCCGGTTGCTTTTAATCGGATTAAAAAATCGGTGTCAAAGGAAAATAAATTATCCATGTCACGTTCTGTAAGTTCTCCTGGCGGCAAAATCTCTTCACCGCTGATGCTCCTTGCATTGACCAATACAATATCTGCACCAAAAAAATCACGTATTGCGTCTGTGACAAAGTTTGCAAAGCCATTTTCTTGTTTACGAATGGCCTGTTTTGTTGTATCGATCGGACAGAGCGATTTTACAACAACTTTAGGTTGCTGAAGTTGCATTTTGTATAATTGGAGTTGCTCTTCTAATTGCTGATCTTGCGGGACGCTGGAATCCACTTCAAATACATCACATTCGAATTTTAAATGGCCATTTTCTTTTGGCCACAACTTGATCACGCCAAGAGTTCTGCCCTTATCACCGGGATGACTAATGACTGTTTTGTTATGATCAGGTTTTTGGACAACAATCTCACAGCCTCTTGGAGTAGCGGTATGAGTATGTCCGCCACAAATAAGATCTATACCTTTGACCTGTTCTGCAAGTTTCTGATCTTCATCTATGCCTATATGTGAAAGAAGAATAACAAAGTCAACTCGATCAACGGTCTTCAGCCCATCAACAGCTTGCTGCATACAACCATAAAAAATCAGGCTCCATTTCGATTGCCTCCTGGACAAACGAATAAACTTTAGCCTTAACAATTTCTGGTATTAATGCCCCAAGAATTCCTATTTTATAACCCTTTTTATTAATAATCAGCTTTTTTAAAATGCGACAGGATAAATTTGACGACTTAATATTTGTTACAATTATTGGGAACGAACAGGTCTGCAAACTTTTATCTGCAGGTTCTACTCCAAAATCAAATTCATGATTTCCTATAGTACTCGCATCGATAGGCAGAGCATTCAAAAAGTGCGCAATTGCTTCACCTCCAAATGCTAAAAAATACGTACCTCTATTAAAATCTTCAATAAAATAATCGCCAGAGCCAAAGAGTAATACTTTTTCTGGATAAAGTTTTTTAATCTTATTGATATGTTACGCTATACGGGAAATTCCTCCAACTTTCTTCAATTTCCCATCGTTTCCCCATGTGTATGTTGGTTCTAACTGACCATGCAGATCGGAGATTGTTAAAATGACAAGCTCCGGATCGGATTTTTCGTTAAGCAATTTTAAACCCTTATTTTTCACTTGCTTAATGTTTCTTTTAAAAATCTTAACACCTCTTGCCATGCTTGTTCTACAGCATGAGCATTGCCCTCAGGCGTACCACCGGCAATTGTCCACGACGAAGCATAGATAAAAGGCAAATCAATTGATGAGCGATAAGGGAATGTAAGTAAATGATTACCAGCATTTGGATAATTAACATATTTTCTTTTAATTCTTGAATCCATAGAATCCAATCGTTCCATGATACTTTTGCCAGACACAGGAGACAGGCACTGTTTATCATCGTTCCCAGAAACAATAAGAATCGGACAACGAATATTCTCCACAGGAATTGTTGCTATTTCTTTGATTTTGTTGCTAATTGTTTTCATACGATACAATGAAAATTGAGTATATAAAATTGGATCTTCAATAGTTCCCGTATGTAGCGTAATATGTCCTTCTTTTATTCCTTCGAGCACTTCTTGGTCACTAAGCATTGGCATAAATGGTACTGGCTTATTTTTGTATGTCCATGCAGATTTTTCCTCTTGTGAATAATCGCCAAAAACAAGATGATAAGGAGAAAATGCAATACCTGCATCCATTTCGCCTGGAAACAGAGAAGCCAAAAGAAGAACCAGCTCAGCCCCTCGAGTTTGTCCCAGAAGTGCAATTTTATTTCCATCAACTTGTGGCTGTTTTTTTAACCAACGCATCGCATTTTGAAAATATTCCAACGGAATCAGTGAAATATTTTTTGGCAATCCTTCTGCTCCAAACCATGCAAGCGCAAGAACAGTGTATCCATGAGATGCAAGAAGTTGAGTTAAGCCTATATCAGGAACTCCTCCTGCACCATGGATGGTGATAATGCCAGGATTTGCTTTCCTGCTCTTTGGATAACATAAGGTCCCGACAATGCCCTGCTGCCGAATCTCTTTTGTTTCTACATCAGGCCAACCCCTGTTAATTACTTTTTGAGCTCTCAACTTATCTCCAGAAAAAACGGACAATAAGACTCTCCCAGGATTAAGCGTTCCTTGCGCCATTAACGTATTCTTAGAAGGATCTTTATCTGTCGGCGTCAGAGACCAAAACAACCCCATAGGCTCTATACCTTTGTACGACCCTGAAATGGGTGCTTGCTTAGCTACATGTACCACGCCCTTATCATCTGCCTGAAACGTTGCAAACGACTTCCATACATCATTATCTTTATTTTTGCATGAAGCCTCAAGAGTAATTTGTGCATTGGGCGCAAGATTTGAGATAAAAATCGCAATAGGCTCATCAACCAATGCTTTTTCTGGCACTACACAAATGGTTGGCGTACATCTGGTCCAGTGATATGCCAAACCTGCTATAATAACAATGCTTACGGCAAATAATATTAAGATTGTCTTCGACATAAAAACCTTTAGTTTAAATCATTTTTACGTTCTACTTATTCATTATGAATATGTTAGCATTGTACGAGAAATCATGAAAAGACCTGTTTCTTCGCACATTGGCCTAGTTAAAATGCAGAGAATACATATTATGGCAATAATCAATGGGCAAAGCAAACAAGGCATATAGGCACATACTTGAGCAAGGTGTATATGATTGCAGCACAGGCCAACATTGGCCCGAATGGAATTTTAGTATTACGACTGGCATGACCAAAAAGAATCAGGCTAATACCAATGAATGACCCGGCTGTTGAGGCGAGCATCAAGGTGTACCAAGCTCCCTTAACTCCTAAAAATGCACCTATAAGTGCCAAAAGTTCAAAATCACCATCCCCCATGCCTCTTTTGCCTGTTAGCCATAAAAAAAGATTGGCTATTGTCCAAAGAAACAGATAAGCAAAAATTGAACCAGTTATACTTTGCCATAAAGAGACAGGCAATAAGCCAAAATAACTACAGACTAATCCGGTCGGTATAATAAATAGCGTCATATACTGGCTGATAAGCATCGTTTCAATGTCTGAACGAATGGTTACTATGAGCGCTGAAAAAAGAATAAAATAAGCTGAAATGTATCGTGGCGGGACTAAAATTATCAGAAAAGTCATGATTATCGCGGTAAGAATTTCGATGATTGGATACAAAATCGAAATAGGATGATGACAAGAACGACATCTGCCTTTGAGTATGAGCCAAGAAATAATAGGGATATTGTCATACCAACGTAACTGCTGGTTGCAAAATGGACAACGGGAACGAGGTTTAGCTATATTTTGCTCGCGTACGAGTCGATAAGCCAGTACATTTAAAAATGAGCCCCAACAAAGCCAAACCGGGACTAAAAGCAGTATATGTATCATCTCTATCCCTTGTTGATAATAAAAAGATGCTGGTCTGCTAAGTCTCTTTTATTTTGTCTAATAATTCGTCCATGTGCTTTTGTTTTTCAAAAAGATCATCGAATTTAAAGACAAGCTCGGGTACATAGCGAGAGGGTATAATTTGCGCCATAGCTTTGCGGAGCGATGGTTTGTAAAGAAGAAGTGTGCCTAATTTTTCATGGAATTCATCTTCTCCTGTTGAGGCATACAAAAAAATAGTGCAGACACTTTTGTCTGCAGAAAGCTTGATGCGACTTACAAAAAGACCTTGAAGTCGGCTATCATCAAGCATAAGCTGAAGTAATAATTTTGAGAATTCTTGCTGAATGAGCGATTCTTTTTGTGCTCTTTTGATGGCACTTGGCTGATGGTATACCATGCTTACTTTTTAAGAAGTCCTTGATTCGCCATGCGCAACATGTTTTGTTTGATGGCACGAACTAAACGTTTGCGGCGTTTTTGTGTTGGTGATTCAAAGTAAACGGTACGTTTCATGTCTCTTACTACACCCTCCCGTTCAATCTTTTTCTTTAATTGACGGAGTGCTTTTTCAAGGTTGACATTAACGCGTACCTCGATATTTGATTTTTTTGGCATAGTATTCTCAACAGCCTTTCTTAAATTATCTAATAATATTTTACTTGACCTGTAATTAGTATAGATATTTTTTTAGAGTTTGTCCAATTGAATTTTGTTGCTATAATCATGCTTAAAAGAATGCGGTGAATGAGAACAGCAAGGTCGAGCTTCGATAAACGCCCTTTTGAACAAACGGTGCCTGCCACAGAATGCCTAACGAAATAGCAGGTGAAATATCATAATAGAATCCGATATTGCCAAATTGACTTTGCCAGCTTGATCTGCATTCGAGAGCTTCAGGTTTGAATGCCGGGTCACATTTTTTGAGTTTGATCTCATCGTGCCGATGAGTTACAATCATGTATTGGAAATAGCATGAAAGGCGATCTAAAAAGTGGTATGCCTGAAGTTTTAATCCAAAATGCCAATTGAGACCTGGGTAGATAGTTACATCAGTTTTGAATGGGAAGATGCCATTTTGATAGAGGTTATTAGGTATCGGTTGTTTACAATATTCCCTGGAAAAGAAGTGAGTAAGTCCGAATTCGCCACCAATCGCTATAGTGTCGATAAAATCAATATCGATGCCCAGTACACCGCCAACAGAATGGTGGCCATTATTACCAAAAGGAACACTAAAAACCTTATTTGGACATTTTTCTTTTCCGCAGGCAAATTGTCCTCCCAGCTCAACAAAAGGTATGGCTAAAAATTCTGGCCAGCCTTCGCGATCCTTATTAACAGGATAGGCTCTGCGCCACCATGCAATAGCCCTAAAATCTTCGATGCCAACTTGGTGGAACCTGCATAAGTCGTAACAAAGGTCTTCAGCAATCTGTTTATATTTGCATACTAAATAGGTTTGAACATTTCCTTGTGTGACATTATCTATTGCACAACAAGCAGTTCCTGTCTCGCATATTTGAAATGCTCCAGTCTGACAAATATCTGCTACGCCTGTTTGGAGCATGAGGCCGAGTCCGTCAGTAATTTGAAAATCAAATTCTGCCCGCATCCCTCGCTTAGTGTATTTGACGGGAAAGTTAAGAAATCCAAGTCCGGCTTTTGCACCGTTGCCCTGGTTGCCAAAATCCATGCAGGTAGTTGCAATATCTTCGCAATTGACTTGTAAAACAGGTTGTAAAGTTTCACTTTCTGAAAGATTACAACAGACACATGGTTCAGCTATATCTTGTGGTATGCTAATATGCCCGGGAATATTGGGCGGATTGGGAAATAAATGTTGCTGAGCAGTTATTAATGTTGGTGAAGAGTAATTCTGAACACCTTGGGGAAATTCACCAAAAAGTAGTGGAATAAGGCTCCAGCGGCCATCGATATCCCCACAACCAATGATACATTTATTTTCATCGCGAGCACATTTGGCATTTTGACCGAAAGGTGAAAGGTGAACTGCAAAGAGTTCAGCCCATTCATAAATTGGGTCTTCTCCTTTCATTTCTTGTTTGACTCTCGTGTATAAAAAGGTGTGGGGGTCTATAGCAGTGTACATGGGAAATGGATCTTGGCGTGAATACTGTGAAAGTTGACAGAAGCTTTCAGATGATCCTAATAATAAAAGAAAAGACACGGTTAAAATTTGTCTATGCATAGTACCTATCATTCTCTTCCCTTCCTTAGTTCGACTTTGTGATTAGGTATAACATCATTATTGTTAAAACGTCAACCTCTGGCTGAAATAATGTTTATTGGTTTTTTCCTATTTTTGCATTATATTCGCTATAATTAAAGATGAAATAAATTTAGTGCTACGTATAGGGGTTATGTTGAAATTAAAAGCAATGCAACATGAAAATGTACAGAAATTTTGTTCTTATTATCAGGCTCATGTGATTCGAGAACAAGCATGGTTTTTTGTAGCCGTTGTTCGAAGTTATGAGCATATGATGTTCGATCGGACGTTCGATCCGCAGACAAGTATCTTCGAATTTTTTGTTCCTGTCGATATGGAAGATCGGTTTTTAGCTGTCATGGCGGTTCTCATCGATCAAGGGGTTGTAGAGGGGTTGTGTGCCTATCAGAATCGATTGTCTGATCCAAAGCAGGTAGTGTAGCCCTTGTATTATTCAAGTGGTTATCTGTTCTTTTTTTATCATTGCACTTTTTATATACTTTGACAGAATGAAGAAGTTTTTGCTACTTTGTGTGCAAGTTTATAAAAAAAAGTGACAGTCAAAAGAAGGAGTAGCGATGAACAAAAGCTTGCGAATAACCCTTTCTGTGTCAAAGGTGCCGACTCAGTTTCTGAAAAAATTTATCCAGAAAAAGGCCTTGCAGCTTGAACTTGAGGGTACTGCGCAATTAGTGAAGGCCGACAACATTATTCGTATTTTTGTGAATGGGCATAAGGATCATGTAGATTCTTTTTTGGATTTTCTTCACAAACGTCCTGGAGATGTCATTATGAAAGATATCGAGGTTGAGCCTTTTTTTAAGGAAAAAGATTACCGAGGAGTTTTTAGGATTGTGGAATAATTTGGGCTCTTTTTATTGAAGGGTTTTTGTGGGAAAGAAGAAGTTGACCACCTATGCTAAATTGTCTACGGAATTTTATGATCTTGAAGATCATCCAAATATACTGACCCCTGTGAACTAGACAGTTCAAATTAGGAGACAAAGTGGGGGGTAAACTTGAAGAAGAAAAATAAGAAAGCCCAACCTACTTTCAGAGGGACAAACTATGTCAAAAAAATATGCGAGCCATTCATCACAGTTTAAGTTTAAAGTAGCACTAGAAGCCATAAAAGGTACTAAGACTTCGGCCGAGTTAAGCCAGGAGTTTGGGTTATCTTCAAGTCAGATTTACGCGTGGAAGAAACAACTCGAAGATGCTGGGACGGAAGTCTTTGCGAACAAGAAGAAGAAAAAAGACTCAGAGCCGACTGTAGAACAGCTGCATGCAACCATAGGGAAGCTGAAAGTTGAAAATGATTTTTTAGCCAAGGCGCTCGATCTTTAGATAGGAACAAAAAACTCGTTCTGATCAACCAAAAGGAACAGTTATCGATCAAGCGCAAGTGTGAGTTGCTGGGCATGAATCGCAGTGGCTTGTACTATGAGAAGAAACCTGTAACAGAGAATGATGTTGTACTTATGAATGAGATTCACGATATCTATAGCGAATGGCCTTTCTATGGATACCGTAAAATTCATGCAGTATTGCGAAAGCGTGAACATAAAGCTAATCGCAAGAAGGTACAACGGATCATGCAACTTATTGGGCTCAAGGCTGTGTGGCCCGGCAAGAAGACAACGGTACGAGACCATAAACAAGCGATACATCCATACCTGTTAAAGGATCTCGTTATAGATCGGCTCAACCAGGTCAGGTTGATACAACGTACATCAAGATCAAAACTGGGTTTGTTTATTTGGTTTGCTTAATCGATGTATACAGCAGAAGGATAATCAGCAACTCCCGCTAAAAGTTTTTCGCAATAAATGGTAACATAACTCAAAGAAAATTTTCTAGGAGTTATGACAATGCTGAAGCGTGGACCACAAAACAAAGAGAAAAAGTTATTATCTGCGGCTGGCTTATTGAGGGAAGTGAGAAAAGTATTTGAAAAGATACCATCTATTCGAACAAATGCACGAGGAAGAGAGCGCAACATAAGTGTGGCAGATTCGTTGATGTCGGCGTTAGCGATGTTTAGTTTAAAATCACCGTCGCTTCTTGCGTTTGACCAGGCACTTAAGGACCCAGTTATTCGCCATAATTATAGATCATTTACTGGCGTCAGCCAGGTGTAGCTGGTAAGAGCGAAGACTGGCAGCAGCTCAGCCTGTCCGGCGTAGCATTTTGCGAAGACGGATTGACACATTCAGGAACAAGAATATAGAATATGACTTTACATTACAACTGATTCAGGCGTGTTTTAAATCAATTTGCAAATTTGGCAACGTATCTTGCAGCGATTATATGTTCGAATGAATTAATTGGATGGGTGCAAACAAAAGTGATTGCTGATTGATTTGAGTTGGAAATATGGGTAACCTATTCCCGAAGTAATGGAATGAAGGCATTAACAAACCCGATCGGAAGTAGTATGGATGAATTAAAAAGCAGTG
>JAKASV010000045.1 GCA_021818945.1 bacterium
TAACAAAAGAAGCAATCTACGCTTGGATTTATGGGCCTGAAGGCAAAGCATTGGGAATGCCTAAACTACTGCCCAGAGCCAAGCCGAAAAGAGGCCTTGTGAGAGCAAAGAAGAGCAAGAACCACATGCCCGATCGAGTTCCGTTAGAGGCTCGCTCAGATAATGCTAATGCCAGGTCAGAATTAGGACATCTTGAAGGTGACCTTATCTTCCATAGCGGCAGTCAATCAAGCAATGTCCTGACTATTGTAGATCGAAGGAGTCGCATGGTTGTGCTTGTTAAAAATGACTCTAAAAAAACCAATGTTGTTATGAAATCTGTAGAAGATGGGGCTCGATTATTAAAGGCCAAAACAATGACTTTCGATAATGGCTCTGAGTTTACCGGACACAAAAAATTAACTGAGTTACATGGTATCAAAACATATTTCTGTAGACCTGGTGCTCCATGGGAAAAGGGCTCGGTTGAGAATATGAATAAGATGATCAGAAGGTTCTTGCCGTTTAAGCTGTCGGCTAACATTATTACTCAGAAAAGCGTTGACATGGTGGCTGAGATTCTGAACAATACCCCTCGGTCTATTCTTGGGTTTAGAACACCTAGAGAAGTACATGAAAACATCGATCTGACCGTAATAAAAAGTGAGAGTAGGATGAAGTCGGCCACGACGGCCGCGGAGTCGTTTAGAATTGACTATGGGAAACAATTAAACGTTGCACTTCGATATTGACTTTGCCCTTTCATTGGTAGATTTGTTTCATTTTTATATTCTACCTAAAACGTGTTGCATTTCATATTAGACTAAGCACAAGAAATACGTTGAAATTGGAAGAGTAATATCACATTATATGGGGCACCTTGGTAGTTACGTTTTTTCACAATCCATATGCCATTCGTCATGCGACCTTGTCTGTTCATAATTTAAGATTAAAAAAAGCTGGTATTACTGTATATAAAAAAACTAAGAACAACAAAGAGAATTTATTTGATCTTTATTGGGGAACAGGTTAAAATGAACGCGATTAAATTTTTTCATCTTTTGAATCAAAGGGCATTAAGATGATCGCTTTTGAGCGAATCTCGTTACTATGTTGCTGCTGTATATGCATACCCCTTTTTTCAGGGGAAGCAACTGAACAATCCTCTCTCTATAAACTCTCCCAAATCGAAATGAATATGGTGGCAGAATTTTTATGTGACAAAGATTTTGCTCATTTTGCTCAGACAAGTAAAGATGTATTAGCTGCCCTCAAGGATCAATTGGCAGAACGCAAAAAAATATATGACCGTGAACAGTTTGCATTAACTCATGTATGGACATTTGATTCTACAAAAATAGAATATGATTATCTTAATCTTGAGACATTTCAAAATATTGAGATTTTTAAAAGAAAAGTAGATGAATATCTTCGTACTAATAGACCACAACCCAATTATGGCATTGATGTAGATTTTTCCTGTAGAAATATAGGGCAAGAAGCAATCAGCAAAATATTAAACTATCTCCTTATTGTCTTTAAACAAACAGAAAATCCGATAGTCAAACTCGATCTCTCTGGCAACCAGTTAACACGTATACCCGCTGATCTCGCACGCATGCCATTATTGCAAGGCCTCAGATTATGGCATAGTCCTCTTACATACAAACAGGGAATGTTTAAAGGTATGGAGCAACTCAGAACCTTGGACCTTTCAGAAAACAGATTATCAGTTATACCAGATATATTTGAGGGATTAGATCGATTATCTAAGCTGAATCTCTGTTCTAATGACATAACCCACCTTGCATATGCACCCCTTAAAAGCCTTAGGTCTCTCGAGAAACTCTATGTAATAGGAAATAGAGTCGCAAATCTCGATATAGAAATCTTGGATAGATTAAAAAAACTTATGATAATAGATATGTCAAGTTATCGCGGACACTTCCAACAAAATCTTGAACAATTACTACAAAGCAGATCATTCAAATTCGTTACAGATGATTACGACTCTTCGACGGCAATCCTTGAACGATTGATAAAAAAATAAGAAAGACATAAATAACTGTTACAACAAAAGAAGAGGGTTTTTAATAATCCTCTTCTTTTGAAAATCCTCTTCTTTTGTTTATGATGATTAAGGAAGCCAACGATCAGTATACTTTTGTACGCCTACTTTCGGTGTATCAACAGTGAGGGTTAGACTATCACTACCCCATTCATCCAAGGTTAATGGCTTCGAATTCTTTCCTACGACAACATTATGTATGGTTATTTCTTTGTTATCACTTCTCCTTAATTTTATATTATTTGGCAGACCTTCCTTAAAAACACCCAGACTGGTTGTTCCTCCTGGAAGGAGTTGATGTTCTGGCCGGATAAAAGGAGGATTCACAGTTGCCATCGGATCATCTGACTCAATAGTGCCGGAATTGAATGTAAATCCCGTATCATTCTTGAGTTCTACCGCTAAGATACCAGTGCCACTAGCCAATATTGCTGACGCAAACAGAAACAATTTTAATATATTTTTCATTTTTCAGTCCTTTCTTACAATATCTCTTACAATACATCGCTTATTCGTATAATTTTTTTTCATGTGAAGAAGCCTGTTTCTATCACACTATCAGCATCATTTTAACGTCCTATCCTCTATTATTAAAATGAAACCTAAACACCATTGAGAGCTAACGAACTATCCAATGGGTTCTTTTTTTGATTCAATATTTTTTAATCACCTCCTTCTCTCCCTATTTATTTTTAATTCTTCACCTTTCAAATTATAATATAAATCAATGTAATGCAAATTGTCAATAATTGATGTCTTTTATTAAGGTATTAGACATTCTCTTTATATATCCATATGATTTAAAGCCAACAATATACCATCAATTGGTATCACTCAACAAATATTTGGATAAGTACAATAAACAATTCTCATGGCGGTATTATTGGTACTATTCACATTACTGGCGATGATAAGCACTCAGCAAGCACATCACGGAGTTGCTTTGCAGAATTTTCAAGTTTCGCTTTCTCTTTTTCATCAAGAGGAACTGATAATACCTGCTCGATGCCATTCTCGCCAATGACCGCAGGCATACTCAAACAAACTCCCAGTTCTTCATGAAAGCAAGAGATTGGAAATACCCGCTTTTGATTGAATAGTATACTTTCACACAAATCTGCAACACACGAGGCAATGCCATAGCAGGTAGCAGTTTTGAGCGTTATAATATCTAGTCCTTTTTGTTTTGCAGCATACGCCAGGCGGTCGAGTTCTTCAGGGCACATTCCACAAAAATCTTTTAATGGAGTCCCGGCTATTTGAGCCGAGGACCAGACTGCAAATTGTGAATCACCATGTTCACCGAGAATATAAGCATCAATAGAGTGTTGAGAAATGCCCAATTTTTCCGAAATGAGTCCGCGCAGTCGCTGAGTGTCTAAATAGGTTCCAGAACCAAAGACCTGATTTAATGGCAAATTAGCAAGTTTTTGAGCACACAATGTCATAATATCTACGGGATTACTTATCATAATGATCACTGCTTTAGGATTGATAGGTACCATCTGATTGATGATATCGGCAATAATCTTTTGATTAATGTTGATTAATTCAAGTCGACTTTGGCCGGGTTTTCGGCCCGCTCCAGCAGTAATAATGATAATATCAGCAAGCGAGGCATCTTTGAATGTTCCCACTGTCACACGAGATGTTGAGCACGCAGGAATAGCATCAGACAAATCATACACTTGCCCCATTGTTCGTTCTTGAGAAACATCTACAAGAATAAGCTCCGATGTGATATTACGCATCATGATACAAAATGCTGTAGTTGCACCAACAGCTCCAACCCCTATAACTGCTATTCTGGCATGGCCCGAATTTATATAACGGCAAGATTCATGACATGATGCTTTTCTCGAAACAGCATGTTCAACAAAAACAATCAAACTCATAGACGCTAATGCCAGCATGAACTTGTTCATTACAAACTCCTTAAAAAAATACTATCGTTACAATAACAGTCCTGCAATCATAGCCGAAAGAAGATTCGACAAGGTACCACCTAGTACGGCCAAAAGTCCTAATTCACTCAATAGTGCACGCTTTTCGGGTACCAGTTGACCGATACCGCCAAGCTGGATACCGATCGATGAAAAATTTGCAAAGCCACAGAGAGCGTAGGTTAATATTGCTATAGTTCGTTCTGAAAGCATCATAGTACCCATTTGACCATATGCTACCATTTCATTAACTGCAAGTTTAGTACCTAATAATTGACCAGCAATAAGCGCATCATTTCCCGTAAAGCCTAGTAGATAAGCAAATGGAGAAAAAAGGTAAGCAAATATCATGTTAAGGCTTAAGATAGGCATCTGCCAGGAGGAGCCAATATAGGCGAGCAACCCATTAATGCCATCTGAACAACCTAACAGCAGAGCATTCAATAATGCTATTAATGCTATAAATGCGATAAGCATGGCCCCTACCATTAACGCCAACCATAACCCATCGGAGGTTCCTGAGGCTATAGCATCAAACATGTTCTTCGACGTTGGCTCAAAGGTTGCCTTAACTGCTCCCCTTGTTTCAGGGTGTCCTGTCTCTGGATACAATATTTTTGCAATCAACAGTGCAGAGGGAATAGCCATAACACTAGCCGCAAGCAAATGCAAAGCAGGAACACCCATGGCAGTATAGACTACCAGGACAGCACCGCTGATTGTTGCCATGCCGGTGACCATAATGGTCAACATCTCTGAATTGGTCACACCTTTCAGATAATTGCGAATCAATAAGGGAGCTTCAGTTTGTCCCAAAAAACTATTGGCTATAGCAACTAATGTTTCTGCCCCCGAAGTTCTCAATAAAGGCTGCAATAACCAATTAACTGCCCCTACGACACCTTGTACCACACGAAAGTGAAAAAGTAACGCCATCATGGCACCAAAAAATATCATGACAGGCAGAACTTTGCACGCAAAAATAAAGCCCCATGATCCAGTAGGATTTACCAGATTACCAAACATGAATGAGGAACCTGCATCAGCAAATTGGTAGATTTTGTTAACGCCAACTGCCACTACTGAAACTATCCTATTACCTAACCCAGTTTTAAGAACAGCGAGCGCAATGGCTATCTGCATAGCCATTGCAATAACAACTAATCTATAATCAATCGCCGATCGTTTGCGCGAAAAAGCCCATGCAATTGCCAGTACAACAAAGATACCGACTACATTGAGATAGCGATTGTATTCAATAAGATAAGCTACAATGTTCATGCCGAACTCCTGTACATTAAAATTATAGACATACATAAAAACTATATGTGACTAGGATAAGCATCTGAACATAAAAAACAATAGTTGCGATCAACATGTCTAAACGCAATTGACTAAAAAGAGATCTTATAGGCCAGTAAAGCTGCAGTTAACGCTAATTAACAATTATACAATAAGTAAAGGTCAACATAATAGTCTTATAGCAGACATAGGGAGAATAGGCCGGGTTTATACTCTCGACATATTGATTATACTAACGGTTTTTTACGCCGATCAGCCCGCTCTTTTTCTCGCAAAGCCTGTATGATCGTATCAAGATCACCTTCAATAACCACATCGAGGTTTTTGAGTGTCAAATCTACTTGATGATCAGTAATGCGATTTTGAGGGAAATTGTAGGTACGAACTTTTTCTGCACGTTCACCAGTTCCTACCTGTTCGCGCCTTTTTTCGCTCATCTGCTGGTTTTGCTGTTTCATTTGAGCAGCTAATAAACGTGATTGTAGAACTTTGAGCGCTTTGGCACGGTTTTTATGTTGTGATCTTTCATCTTGACAAGCTACGACTAACCCTGTTGGCAGATGGGTAATACGTACGGCAGAATCAGTTCTATTAACATGTTGACCGCCCGCTCCACCAGACCGGTACGTATCAATACGCAAATCATTTGGATTAATTGAAATATCAATATCATCAGCCTCAGGCAATACTGCTACAGTGGCTGTAGAGGTATGAATTCTTCCTGATCCTTCCGTAGCAGGGACTCGCTGAACTCGATGGACCCCTGATTCATGCTTCAGGTCTCCATATACCCCAGGTCCAGCTATATGAACAATCACCTCTTTGTACCCACCAAGGTCTGTCGGACTGGCATCTTCAATCGAAACTTTCCAGCCTCTTTTGAGCGCATAATTTGAATACATCCGTAAAAGATCGCCAGCAAATAAAGCCGCCTCTTGCCCTCCCGTGCCTGCCCTGATTTCAAGATAGACCGAGCGGTCATCCATAGGGTCTGCTGGAAACATGAGTTCTTCCAAAGAAAGCTCAGTCTTGACTCGTTCAGCGGATAATGAACTGATTTCATCCTGAAAGAGTGCCGCAAGCTCAGGATCATTATTCGCCTGGGCTTGCACTCTTGTCTCTTGAATTTTCTGGTCTAAAGCTTGAATTTCTTGATGGCGACTCAATAATGTTGCCAACCGAGACATTTCCTTTTGTAAGGTACGCCGTTTTGCACTATCAAGAGCCGGGTTAACTAACGTAGCGGCAAGAGCATCATGCTGCTCTTGAATTTCATGCCATGCAATATCTAGAGCCATAAATATAACGCTTATTTCTTTTTCTTGCCTGTAGCTTTTACAGCACTTGCAGCAGTACTTTTAGCCTTGGCAGCGGCAACTTTTTCGGCACTTTTTTCATACCTTTTTTGAAACTTTTCAATTCGTCCAGCAGTATCTACAAATTTTTGAGCACCCGTAAAGAATGGATGACATTGTGAGCAGAGGGTAACCTTAAGTTCATTTTTGGTCGATCTTGTCTTAAATTGAGCACCACAGGCACAATGAGCAATGATTTCGTGTAACTCCGGATGGATATTCTTTTTCATACAAATCCTTCAAATATTAAAATAATAACATCTATAGTGCATCCAGCTTGAAATTTTGTCTAGCCGTTTGCTTTTTATTAATTATCCTAAAAAAAAGGCCTATTGTAAAGCTTTCTTGATAAATTCATAATAGAAACAATTTTACGTCCTATCCATAGCTTCTGAGGACCAATTAATAGATAAAGGGCTCGAGCTCGTAGTACCCTTCAATCTTGAATATCAAACCGCATGTCGACATGGACAACTATTTCCATTTCTCCCGCTTCGATCGGCACAGGAGCATTCGCCATATCTTTCATACTCATTGATCGATAAACAGCTGGCTTACCAGAATCACCAGTTTCAATAATTGACAAGATTTTGCCAAGCTGTATGCCGGCATCCCGGGCAAGTTGTTCTGCTTTTTCTCGTGCGTCTTTGACAGCCAACTGACGTGCTTGAATCTGGCAATTTTTTGGATTGTCAATTTCAAAAGATATGCCGGCAATATCATTCGCCCCTGAAGCAACTACAGACTCCAAAATTATTCCTAGGTCCGCAAGATTACGTATTTTTACCTGTAGACGGTTATTAATACGATACCCTGTTATTTTTTGCGCTCTACTAATTAGGGACGTATCGGTTAAAGTAGAAATAGTATAGGCTCTCGTTTGTATATCTTTATCTGCCACTCCCATACTTTTAAGTTTTTTAATGATAATATCCACAGAACTGTTTGATTTATTTTTAACCTGTTCAAGAGAAGATCCCATAGATTCAACACCTATGTTCGTAGTCGCTACATCTGGCCTACCAATTATGCAACCAACTCCCGAAACCTTAATTCCTTTATCAACTTCTAATTGCCCAAGGGCAACATTATCACACACAAACACCAATAGCGGTACACCCAAAACGATTTTTTTCATCATGTTAACTCCTTGATCAAAAGGTTAATCGACCAGCCAGCGAGTTTTCGGACTAACAATCTCCCGTTTGAGCGCATACATATCCATTAATTTGATATTGCACAATAAAGGGGAAAATAAAAGGGAAAAAGAAGGCAGTCAAAAGATGCAATATAACAACTACCATATCCTCTTTTTTGTTTATTAAACGAACAAACTCATAGGCAAAGCAATAATAAAAATATATGTTAACCAACGGAATCCAAAAAAGGAAAAAGGTTGGTATTTTTCCGCCAATGCCATTAATATCCTCTTTGGTATGATATACCCAAAAAAAATAGTAGATACCGAATGTACACACTATTTTAAAAAACAAAGCAATAAGATTTTGCTTTTCAGGAGCTCGTTCCATAAATCCTTTCTTTTGCTAAAATGTTACAATTAGATAATCGAGGTAATCGTATTATGTTAAGCGCACATTTTTGCATGCTTAACATACCACAATTTTAACATGCTTTTTATAAAGTATGCCAACCTATTTCAGCAGCTCCCGCTAATTTGGGGTAAAAAGACTGGGATTATTGATTTCAAAAAGCTGATTTTAAAGAGGAATACACCCCTTTAACGCCTTGGCGCTAGTTATTGATCTAAAAAAATTGTTTTTTATACGCTC
>JAKASV010000008.1 GCA_021818945.1 bacterium
GGCAAAGTTAAGCGTTTTAAAATTATCTCTGATAAATATCGCAATCGCAGAAAACGTTTTGGCCTAAGGTTCAATCTCATTGCGGGGATTTATAACCATGAGTTGTAGTTTCAGAAGAGGTCTATTACTATTTTCTTTAGTACTATTTCTCTATGTACCAGTCTTAAGATCATTTGTGTTTGCTACTCATTTGTTGGTCGATAAGGCGAATAAGCAGCGAATTGTTCTTATGTCTGATTATCATGAAGATACTAAAGCCAGTATTCCTCAAAGAATAGCAATTTTGAATGCGGCAAAAAAATTTGATGCCTATCTTGTGGCAGAAGATAATGGTTATATGTGTGACTATGTAGGGCCTGATGGCGTAACGGCCTATCCTGCTTGTTTGCAGCCTGTTCTTGACGATTTGGTGGCCGACCCGATTAATTTTGATCCTAATAAAGATCGTCAATTGGACTTGTCTGTGTTTGATCCTGAAGCTGACAACGAAATGACACCATTACTCTTGTTGACCCATATGGCGCGAGCACAAAACATTAAAGGGCATACGGTCGAATGTCGTCAGCCTGAAAAAATATCGTATCGTAATGGACCAATTTCAGCCTCGCAGGTCTGCGCCGCATATGATGCTCTTATTGTCCGTTTAGCAGGCTATAATGACGGAGAGATATGTAATGCCTTCTACCGCCACCAATTAGAAAGATACAAGACTAGAATTGCATATTGCCCCAATTTTTTTAGACATCTTAGGGCAAGTTCAAAAAATCTTAAACAAGCACTGCGTAGCTCATTTGAAGCTGAAGTCTTGAATGCCTATAAAAAGATTGAATTCGAAAATTATGTTAATGATTACATGATCCAGGGGGTAAGTCAGGCTAAAGCTGAAATACTTGCATCAAAAATTACGGTCGAGTTAGAAGAAGGACAGGATCTCTATAAAGCTTTTTTAATGTATCTTTATAATTTTCTCATTGATTCAGCTGTTATTCATGAAATTGCTATTCATGGGCAAGAGCCAATTATATTTATCTATTGTGGGGCTATGCATGTCCACTCAGTATTGCCTGTTTTGCAAGCAATGGGGTTTGTACTGGAAAAAGTCTGTGATGCGAGCAATGTTGCAGGTCAAAGTGCTCTCGATATGGATCATTATTTTGATCTGATCGCGGTACAATTAAACGAGTCCATAGACGCACAAAGCCAACGCTCTTTTGAGACTATACCTTTTTTGGATGTCTTTAACATGAAGAAATTCTCTTTTATAGACTTTTTGGCTGATGCACCAAAGTTTAATCAAGCTTCTTTGCTTTTTAATGTGCCTATGAGTTTAGCGGGCATGCTCTTAAAAAACCAAAAATCACAAAACTCACTCATTACAAACTAGTGCAATCAAAATACGTTCGTGGCTTCCTGTTCTATGGTAGCCACAGAAAGTACCTCGTCTATAGTGGTAACCCCTTCTTTGATTTTTCTCAAACCATCTTGGATAAGAAGTACCATGCCATCATGTATCGCTTGTTTGCGGATACGTGAGGTATCGGCCCGTTCCATAGTCAATTTTCCAATATCAGGTGTCATGCGCATCATCTCAAAAATAGCCATACGGCCCTTGTATCCTGTATTATTGCATTGTTCACATCCGATAGCCTGAAAAAATACGATCTTTTCAGCCTCTTTAGGGGTAAGCCCAATGCTTTTAAGGAGTGCTTCAGTTGGTTTGAACGGTTTTTTACAGTTTTCACACAGACGTCGTACCAATCGTTGTGCAACTATAAGAACAACGGATGATGCAATTAAGTATGGCTCAACGCCCATATCAAGTAATCTGGTAATACTGGCAGGGGCACTATTTGTGTGCAATGTGCTGAGTACCAAATGACCAGTCAAGGCTGCTTGAATGGCAATCTGTGCAGTTTCGGGATCACGAGTCTCACCGATCATAACAATATCAGGGTCTTGACGTAAGATCGAGCGTAAGGCTGCCGCAAAAGTAAGCCCAATTTTTTCTTTAACCTGGACTTGACCAATGCCGGTAACCTGTTTTTCTACAGGGTCTTCTACGGTAATAATGTTTACATCAGGCTTATTAAGATGAGCCAAGATGACATAGAGAGTCGAAGTTTTACCAGACCCAGTAGGACCGGTTATATAGATAATACCGTTAGGCTTTTCGATAGATTCCATTAAAAGGGAAAAGTTATGTTCACTTAATCCTAACCCTTTAATTTTGCCAACGGTGCCAGTTTTGTCTAAAAGACGCATAACTATTCGTTCACCAAATGATACTGGTAAAATAGAAACACGAATATCTACGGCCTTTCCAGCAACTTTAAGATCTATTCGACCATCTTGAGGAATACGCTTTTCGGCGATATTGAGATTGGCCATAATTTTGATACGTGATATTAATGCCCCCTGAATTCGTTTTGGAGGCGTCATGATCTGGTAAAGGACACCATCGATTCGATACCGAACGACGAGTTCTTTTTCAAAAGGTTCTATGTGGATATCAGAAGCACCCCGTTTGACAGCTTGAAAAAGTATATGATTAACAAGTTTAATTATGGGCGCCTCGCTTGCAGCGGCCATAATATCTTTTTCTTCGATATCACCAAATTCTACTGATTCTTCAAGCCCTTCTTGTTCTTCTTCAAGTTCAGCTATCATCTCCTTGGTGCCTTCAATAGGATAGTATCTATTGATTGCATCAAGAATAATCTTAGGTGTTGCGACAGCTGTTTTTGTTCCACCGCCTAAAAGCATGTCAAGTTCATCAAGAGGTTGAAACTGTAGCGGATTAGCAGTTACTAACGTGATTTGTTCATTGTACATGATTGGAATGATTGAATTGTCGCGCAAAAAATTTAACGGTACTTTGGCAAGTAGGGTTAAATCAGCCTCTCGTTCACTGATGCTTGTGATAGAGGGTATGTTCATAAATTGTGCGAGTGCTTTGGTCAAATTTTCGGGAGTAATGAACTGCTTCTCAATGAGACATCGCTCAAGAGAAATGCCCTTATGAGGCTCTTGCTGGCATTCTTGTAATTGTTGTGTATTAATAAAGCCAGAATTTATCAGGAAAGTTCCTAGATCATTCTTAATCATGGCGTAACTCCAGTCGGTGGGTAACCATCAGAAAAATACATATTAACAAGATAGCAGATCATGGTGATTGATAATAGAGTTGGGCATTAAAGTTCATCTAACAAAGCTTTCTGCCTCTTTTGATAATAAACCGACATGTTTCAGAAGAGCTTTTGAACTATTTTGAGTACGTAATACAAAATCTTGCATTTAGTGATGACCTTGTAAATATGTATGCATTCTTCGCTGTTCCTCAAGTTGAAGCTTTTGGAGGGCAAGTTTTTCCTGCTCTATAGAGAGTGCTTGTTCTTGTAGTATACGTTGACGTTGAGTCTCTTCTGCTTGTCTCTGTTGTGCGGCAATAAGTTGTTGTCTTTGATAATATTCTGTGCGAGCTCTTAATTCTTCATCACAAGCAGCATTGTGCAATCGTGATTCTTGGGCATAGGTATTGCTTGAAATCAGTTGGGTATAACCCTGCGTAAGTCTCAAAATTATTTCATGAGACTTACCAAAGAGCTGTGTATACTTTCGTGCATGATTATGAACTTCAGTGAGTGATTTTAGATCGTCGTATAATTTTATAGCATACTCAAACTGTGGATATGCAGACCCTATTGGGATGTTCAATGGCAAGAGTCCTCTATTGTGATCATCTAAGACCTGTTTTTGTTTGCCATAAAGAATAAAGTAGTTGAGATGATATTCTATATAACGAGCCAACCCTTTAAGTTTGACTAGTTGAAGTTCAATTGCTTGTGCCGTGGTATGAATTCTTGCGTAAGGTTGTGCAAGTGCGACGGGGTCACTCATGCCGGTATTAAGGACATGAAGGTCTTCTTGTAAGCTTATAACTGTCTTACGTAGTGTGCTTATATAATAATAATATCCAGTCGTCCATTGCGTATGCATTATCTCTGCCAGAGTGGTAAGTAATCGTTCATTGGGTGTGCCATCTAGATCATAATCACCAAAGTGTACGCCTAGCGCATTTTCGAGATTCTCAATCATGGGAATATACATTTGAGCTTGTTCCAATGTTCTTTGTGCTTTCATGACAGTATCATGTAACTGCAAATAGTTCTTATAATGGGTCATGTAGTTTTTGAGAGCACGTAGATTTGGTAGTAATTCTATTATCCGTTGCTCGGCTCTGTGCATTCTATCATAAAGATCTGTCATTTCAAATGAGCTGCCAATGTGGGATCTTAGTTTTGTCATTCGCCCTCCCAATTGAGCTACGCGTTGAACTAAAAGGTTAATAACTTTTTCCATATCTGCCATGTAGGTGTTAAATGGAACATTTTTTGCATTTGCAAGTTCCTCTAAAATCTCTTCTTCGACAACTTCAAGACAAGCGGAGGTTCTGAAGCGTTCACTATATTTTCGGATCAAGATGTCTATAAGTGGTTGAAAGGCAGTAGTTTGTTTTAGCGCTGTCTCAGCAGATTCTAGCACAGCCTTATCTGACGAACTAAACAACCAGGTAATACTTTTGACTAAACAATAGAAGGTGCCAGCTGCCAGACCTGCATAAAGAGAGGCTTTAGCTACATTTTTTGCTGACCAATTAATTTGTCGTAAATGTGATACAGACGTATGAAAGCTGTAAGATATCCAACGGACGAATTTTTGTGGTGCACATGTAATGCTTCGCCAGATTGATGAATGGGGTTGAGGTCGAAAATCAAGATATGGTGGACTAGTCTGTACATGTACAGAGCATGAAAAAATAGCAATTAATACTACAGATAACAGAAATTTTTTCATCTTGACCCCATTAATAGAAGATTTATATAAATATTCGCGATAAAAAGTAACACAGAAGACCGTGTTTGTCAAAGCAAAAAATAGGCCATATTTATTTTTTGAAAATTTTTAAATAGAGTGCCAACGTGTATTTGGCTTATATAAAAAAAAGGATTATTACATTGTCGCTATGAGCCAAATATGCTAAAATATGTTTGTTTTAGGCCAAAAACAAACATAAGGATACACGATGATACGTTTTTTACTTTTCATGTCATTAATCATGGCGACTCTCATGCAGGCAGCAAACACACCAATGTCTGATAAAGAGGTAAAGCAGGTTGACCAAAAAATTAAGACAAGTGGCAAGGCAGACCTTGTGATGGGCGATGCATCTAAGTCGCAGACAAAAAAAGAGAAACCAATTAAAAAAGTTTCCCCATCGTCAAAACAAACTTCGGTTACTTCATCGATATTTGCCAAAAAGACAATAAGTACCATGACATTTGATGAGCTTAAGGAACGAAAGCAAGAACTAATAAAAACTGATAAAAAGAATGCTATTAAGTATCTTGAACGTATGGTTCCTATTTGCAATGATCTTGAGGAATTAAAGACGATAATGCTTGAATTGGCGCAGCTGTTATTTGATACAGAAGACTATACGAAAGCTTCAAAGATGTATCATGAATTTACTCTTTTGTATCCTGGCTGTGATGAAGTTGAATATGCTATGTTTCAGGCGATTATTAGTTCGTTCAAACTAACGCTTGATGCTGAGCATGATCAATCAAAAACTGTCGAAACGAGGGAACTAGCACAGGCATTTTTAGACCGGTCCTCATTTGTAAACCATAAAAAAGAGGTTGAAGAGATAGCACATAAGTGTGATGCGCGTTTATTTGAAAGTGAAGTTAATATTTTCAATTTCTATATAAAACGTGGCAATTATGTAGCTGCAAAAACGAGGCTATCAAACATAAAGGAGACCTACCTTGCAAAAGCTATTCCAGATATTCAGATGCGAGTTGCCGCTTTAGAAACCAATTATGTTGCTGCAACGATAAATATTCAGACAAATCAAAAAACTGTTGTTGCTGTGCAGGATAAAAAAGACATACAAGAACAGGCCAAGCAATCATTAGTTGATCGATTTTAACGAGGTCGTAATTGATGGTTAATGTCAACGTAAAACGTCAACGTGGAGATCTTGGAGAGCGCATTGTAGCTGACTACCTTGAAAAGGAGGGGTTCACGATTGTAACACGTAACTATAGACATCGAATCGGTGAAGTTGACCTTATTGCTGAGCGCGGTGATCTCTTGGCATTTGTAGAAGTCAAGGCACGCAGTCATAGTTTTTTTGATCTAACAGAAGTAATCAGCAAACCGAAACAAAGGCGTATCATAGCCTGTGCCAAAAGATACATCATGGAGCACTCGGTTTACGATAAGAGCATACGTTTTGATGTTGCATTAATTGAAGATCTAGATTCTCAAGCGATTATGTATATTCCCGATGCTTTTACTGAGCAACTTTTTGGGGGCCTATGACGAGCTTTATCTATAGGATTGTTACAGCATTTTTCATGATTGTTATAGGAGTCGGTCTTTATTATTTGCCTATTATCTATAGTTCATTGTGCATAGCATCGCTTTTGCTTATAGTTTTGGCAACTGAATGGCCGAAAATTGCAAAAAATAGACCGGCCTTTTGGTTATTGATTCCCATCTATCCTGTGTTACCCAGTATTATTCTTATCGTTCTTAATCAGGATCCTATATATAGACCTCTATTAGGGCTTTCTCTATTAGTTGTTGCAGTTCACGATTCAGGATCATATTTCGTTGGCAAGTTATGCGGACGTCATCCAATTGCACCATACATAAGTCCAGGTAAAACCTGGGAAGGGTTTTTTGGCGGACTAATCATGAATATGATCGCTATTATGTCTCTTATTTTGTATTGTCATCTGCCGATTACACTGTATCTGTTTATTGGTGGGACCATTAGTTTTTCTACAATAGCATTCTTAGGAGATCTTTTTGAATCCTGGCTCAAGCGTAAGGCGGGCATAAAAGATTCAGGCTCGCTATTACCCGGTCATGGCGGATTTCTTGATCGCTTTGATAGTCTTCTTTTTGTAGCAACATTTTTGTATTTGTTGAAAGATTATTTTGTCTACTACTGTGTCAGATAGGTGTAGATATCGGTTTGCTGAAGTCACCTCAAAATAACGACATAGTCATAGGATACGTGACTCTTCCATTAACGCGTGGATCCGGTATTTCTGCAATACAAGATTCGAGATTTACAAAATTTTCGTTTGTAATAATTTTAAGAAGTAGGCTACTCATTTTTAGCTCATTTTTTAAGGGGTTAATAAAAACTATGAGTAGCCTATAAATTTTTTCAAAAAATTTCTATTTTCTCAGATTTTTTTAAAAAAAACCTTAATCTTTCGATCTATTCATCATACTGATAAATCTGCTTTAAGATAAAGTTTTTTTGATGCAATCGTCCTGAAAAAAATACTCAAAACTATTGACTTTTGATATAAAAATTTTCTATTGTGATATTAGAGAGTAGAATTGTGGTTAGTTATAGGGAGTTTATAGTTAGTTTTGTTATAACGTTAGGGTAAAACCCTAATTATGTCCCCAAAAAGGAGGTTCTATGAAGAAGTTATTATTGTTAGCATGTCTACCATGCACTATTTTTGCTATGGATAAGCGAAAAGCATCCGATCAATTGATTAAATTTATAACTATGGAGCAAGGACATAAGCAAGATTGGTTAGACCATAAAAAGATGCAGTATGATGCCAAAATTGACATGTTGGAAAAGCATTTAAATCAAATGTTTGATTTAAAAAAGGAATACATCGATGAATTGGCAACCGGCAAAGACATACAGGCATTTTTTGGTGAAAAACTAAAAACGTTGGTCAAAATGCATGAAGAACAAGCAGGTGAATGGAAAGAGCTGTGTGAATCTATGCATAATAAAGGCCAAGGTATTGTTCGGGCTCACAAAAAAGAACTCGAAGCATTCAAAAAATCTGCATTTCCTGCGGTGAAAGAAGTGAAAGAAGTGAAAGAGGAAAAAGAGCTAGAAGTTCAAGACGAATAACCTTATTTAGCTTATTTTAGACCTTAGAAGTCTAAATACTTTAAGAGGGGAAAGTGTTTAATGTTCATTAAACACTTTCCCCTCTTAAAGTGTACTTAGATTGATAATAGCTATTGGTGGGATTACTTGATAGCTAATAATTCTATATCAAAAATGAGTGTGGCATTGCCAGGAATGACGCTTCCGGCGCCACGTGTTCCATAACCAAGTTCCGGTGAAATAATAAGACGACGTTTTTCGCCGACCTTCATATCTGCAACTCCAAGATCCCACCCTTTAATAACTTGACCATTGCCAACATTGAATTCAAAAGGTTGTCCTCTGTCAACGCTGCTATCGAATTTTTTGCCTTCTTTGCCGTTGTTGTCTAACCAGCCGGTATAATGTACTTTGACAAGAGTACCTTTTTGCGGTTTTTGAGCATTTTCCGGAGCTTCTTTTAAGATTATATACTTAAGACCATTTACTAAAGTATTCAATTGAGCCTCTCTTGCTGTTGTAGTTTTTGAAACATTATCTTTTTTAGTGGAACTCCAAGAGCAACCGCTTGTTACTATAATGAGAGAACATAAGCATACCAAAGATTTTTTCATTGCAACCCTACGGTAAAATGGTTATCAATAATGACCTTTTTTATTGTAAAACTTTTAAAAATTTTTGCTACTTTTATCATCAAGCTTTGAGTTATCTTACGAAGAAAAGTCTTTATAATTTTTCTTGGATTTTCTATAGTCGAGAGTATGCTGATATAATACTTTTTTTTAATCGTTAGGTGATGCGATGCCTCTCGTAAGTTATTTCTATTATTTAATAATTATATGCTTTATGGTCTTTGCTTTTTTGCTGGGAGCATTCTTTTTTGCTGTACATAATAAATGTGTAGATTTTTCTGCCCTTGAGCGTTATCAGACTAACAAGCCATCAATCGTATTGGATGCAGATGGCATTGAATGGACAAGATTTCAACTTGATCGTCGAGAACCGATTAGCTACGATCAGATGCCAAAGCATCTTGTTCAGGCATTTATAGCAGCTGAGGATTGGAAGTTTTTTAGCCATCATGGTCTATCTATAAAAGGTATTATTCGCTCACTCTTAGTAAATCTCTATTATGGACGCAAAGTTCAAGGTGCCAGTACCATTACCCAGCAACTTGTCAGACTTATCTTTTTTGATGCAAAAAAGACATTTACCCGCAAACTTAAAGAACAGGTCTATGCATTACTCATTGAACAACAGTTTACGAAAGAACAGATACTTGAAGCCTATTTGAATCATGCCTATTTTGGGTGTGGAATTTACGGTGTAGAAGCTGCAAGCCAGCGCTTTTGGCTCATTCATGCGAGAGAGTTAAGTATTGATCAGGCCGCTACTTTAGCAGGAATTGTTCAACTTCCGGAAGGATATTGCCCTTTGGTATATCCTTTATCTGCGCAAAAAAGGCGGGATATAGTTCTTGGTAATATGCATAAACTTGGATTTATTTCGCCATCTGAATTGCAATCCGCAAAAAAGGTCCCAGTAACCATAAAAAAGACTGATAATGAAGTACAGGCCCCACATTTTAAGGAGGCACTCAGAGTGTTTCTTGAACAGCTGGTTGGTAAAGAAGCACTGTATTGTGGCGGCCTTGTTATTCAATCCACTATGTGCCGTCAGGCTCAAAGTGTTGCTGAGCGGGTGTTTAAAGAAAAATGCGCTCAGATGCGTTCGTCAATTTGTAAGGACATAGATGGTGCTGCTATGAGCATGGATGTAAAAACCGGAGCAATCAAAGCTATGGTCGGTGGCTTTGATTATCAACTATCAAAGTGGAATCGAGCTATCCAAGCCAAGCGCCAAATGGGTTCGGTTTTTAAACCTATAATCTATGCTTGTGCTATGCAAGCAGGAATGAGCTTTGCAGATACTGAGATTGATGAACCAATGGAGATTATGTATGGTCAGCAATTATGGAGTCCCCATAACTGGGATCAAAAATTTGTTGGCCCTATGACTCTTGCCTATGCATTGGCTAGGTCAAATAACATAGTTGCCATCAAGACGTTTTTACGTGTGGGAGCTGAACCGATAGTTGCCTTGGCAAAAAAATGTCATATCGAGGGGCCACTGTATCCCTATCCTTCGTTGGCACTAGGGTGTGTTGATGTAACCCTTAAGGAAGCACTGGGTGCTTTTAATGTATTTGCAAATAATGGTGTCTATGTTGAACCTCATTATGTTGAGTGGATCAAAGATCATTGGGGTGCTAAAATATGGCGGTATAATCCTGTCGTTGAGTATGTATTGCCGACAATGGTTAGCGGTAAAGTTGCAAAAGTTCTTGGTATTGGTATCGAACGTATTAGAAAAATTACCTATAAAGGTAATTGGTTGGCGTCTGAGGCAATAAGTAAAACCGGTACGACAAATGGTTCACGCACGTGCTGGTTTGTAGGAGCAACACCAACTATGACGACTGCAGTGTATGTAGGGTGTGATGATGGACGTCCTATGTGTGAGGTCTATCCAATTCGAACTGCTTTTCCTATCTGGAAAGATATTCATGAAGCACTGCCGGATGTACAAAAATCTTTTGTTTATGATCCTCGGCTTAAACATATCTTTATTAATGAACTCACGGGTGAGCCCGTATCTGATCCTAATGCTGATGGTGTGGTTGCTATTTGTGTATGACACAACGATATAGACAGTACTTCTATTTTGTGTAATGCTGTGGCTGATTTATTGTTGAGATAGGCAAAAGTAGTCATGAGAAGGAGCATAGGGTGTATATTACATTATTTCTCAGTGTTGGCATGGCTTTGTCGGGTATACAAGATTGTATAGATAGGGTCAGTGATCTTTCCGGCCAAGATTATTTCTGCAATAGTATGCAAGAGTTTGATGTACCCTTCATACAATCATTCGGCAAAAAGCTTTATGATAGTTATATGGCAAAGGAGATTCACTATTGTCATGGTATTATTCCGACTTCATCTGCCCCATTGATGAAATACCTGAAAGCTTTATATGAACAAAACAGTATAGCGAACATGCAATCGGACAAGTCTCCGCGTATTCCACTGGTAGTACATATGATTTGGTTGGGTGGCAAATTACCGGAAAAATGGAAACAAATGAGACGTAGCTGGATAGAGAAGCATCCCCATTGGTTGCATATACTTTGGGTTGATAAAGCACAAGATCCTGAAGAAGGGCAACAGATTGATCTTGATCAATTACATACTTATATGCGATCACAGGATCACAAGGGAAAAATGTTTATTATTGATGTGTCTCTATTGCCTTTGATTAACAAAGATGCCTATGGCAAAGCTAAAAATCTTGGCATTAAGTCAGACATTCTTCGTTATGAGATTCTCTATCAGTTTGGTGGTGTCTATGTAGATACAGATGTCGAATGTTTGACCTGTTTTGATATGTTACATTATAGGTATGATTTTTATGCCGGCCTGGTCGCAGATCCGGTAGTGCTATACATTTGTAACGCCATTATCGCTTGCACTCAGCAAAATGACATAATCCGAACATGTATTCAAGATCTTGGCAAGCATGTAATCAAGGGAACGCAGATCTGGTGGCTCGAAACCTCTACCACCTCCGGTCCACTACATCTTACAACAACAATAGCACACTATGATAAACTCTTTGCAGGCGCAAATGTGGTGTTGCCGCCTAGTTTTTTTTATCCAAAGGTAGGTGAACCACAAAAAGAATCAATGGCAATCCATCATTGGGCTGCAAGCTGGCGATAAGATCACAGCGTAGCTTCATGAGAATGTCCGATGCTTATTGCTTGTATGGTTTGATGCGAGGTTAATATGCGTCTTAAAACTTCTGTGTTTTCTGATAATTCCTGAGTGCGAATTACCGTAAACATTGTTGGGTGTTCTTTGGCTATTGCACGGGCATTATGCAACTGGTGATCATTGCCCTTGAGCTCGAGTGGTATCAAAATACAGGATTTTGAAAAAAATAGGGTTTCAAAAATTGTGCCGGCCCCTGCTCTTGCTATAACAATATCAGTGGCTTGGTAATAAAATGAAAGATCATAATGGTAATCAAAGACTATTGCCGGAACTCCCAGAGAGTGATAGACATGGCCCCAATGGGTAGAGTCTTGAGCCCCAGTTTGATGAATAACATTAAAAGCAGATTGTAAAGCAGGCTCTTCTTGAAAACATCTGTAGATTACCTTATTGAGTGACATTGAACCTTGCGATCCACCTAAAATGAGTATAGTAGTTCTCGTACTATCTAATTGTAGATTATTGAGGACAGCATTTTTTGAATGAGATGGTTTTTCAAAGCGCAAGGGATATTCAGATAGGTGTGTTTTATGAGCTTTAAAAGATGCACGTGCTTCTTCAAAGCACACATGTATCTTTGTTGCGATAGGTGCTAACAGTTTAGTCGCCTGACCAGGTACTGCATTCAGCTCATAAAGCTCACGTGGTATGCGAAAGATCAGGGCAGCAATGCAAACCGGAATAGATACGTACCCTCCCATAAGAATAACGCATGATGGCCGGTATCGTGCAAGATGGTACATGCTTGTAACCAAGGAACCAATAAATTGAACTAAAAAAAGCGGATATTGATACCATTTTTGAGGAACACTATCGAGAGTCAATGCAATATGATGCACAGAATGTTGATGCTCAGCCATAATTTTTTGATCAAAGACATGATTTGTTGAAAAAAACAAAACCTTGGTTTCTGGGTTGTTCTTGATATGTGCATGCGCGAGTGTTATGCCAGGAATAATATGTCCACCAGATCGAGCTGCTGCAATGGCTATGTAGGATTGTTTTTTCATGATTTTTAAAATTTCTATCCTATGACGATTGATCTTCACAACAAAGATATCTTAAATGTATCATGAGTTGATAATGTTTCAACTGGATTATAGATATCATCTTACTTTTTGTTTTGTGCAAGTTTTGCATGAATTTTTGCCTTATGTTGTGTTACGTATTGATCATTGGCAAGTTGTAATGAAATATGTTCTATGATAGAAGCGGCTTTTTTAAAATCTTGTGCTTTGTAATATATATAAGCTTGTGTATCAAGATAATGTGGATTTTTAGGATCGCTATGTAATGATATTGATATAAGCTCCTGCGCTTTGACAAGTTCATGATCTTTTGCATACTGATAGGCAAGCAAATTACAGAGAGGTGCAAAGTCAGGTTTGAGGCTCAATCCTTTTTCAAGAACAGATTTCATGGCAGTATAATGTTGTTGTTCAAAATAGATGAGGCCCATCTGATAATATGCTTTAGTTGCCAAAATTGGATCTTTGCTCATGATTGTGACCTTTTTAAGATATGCCATTGCTTGGGGTGTTTGGTCGCTGCGGAGATATAAGTCTGCCAAATATTGTATGGGTAGCAAATTTGCAGGATGTTTTTTTTCGATCAGGTGAAGTGTATGAATAGCATCTGAATACATGATGCCATGATTGGTCATTAATAATAATGTTTTGAACCACAATTCGTTTGATGGATCTTCATGAATCCAATCGGTCAAGCATACAAGAGCAGTCTCTTGTTGGTTAAGTGACCCAAGCACCTGAATTTTGAGCAACCTGGTATCAGTATCTTTGGGTATTTTTTTAAGACACTCTTCAAGTTGTTCAAGGGCAGCCTTAGGTTTTTTTTGATTAAAAAGAAGTATAGCCTTTTGCAAGCATGGAGCAGAGACCTGTAGGGTACTTGTTTTTTCTGCAAGCATCTTTTGTTTAAATATGAGGTGCATAAGGTGGTTCTGGACAGCATTATCTTGGCCTACTAAATCTAAAAATGTCGAAAAACCTTTGATTGCCCCCTCCAAATTACCGGCTTGTTCTTCGAGCATGGCGCATAATAACCAGCCTTTATCAAAATGAGAGTGTGTTTTTAGACATTTTTTTATTGCTTCAAGTGCAGCTGTTTTTTTATTGAGTTGAATCAAAATCTGTGCTTTAAAAAAATAAAAAATGAATATATTTGGTTTTTGTGTGGCATTGTCTAAAAAACTATCAATGACGCGTATAGCATTTTCAGGTTCATGCTGTGCTAAATAGACCTGTGCAGTTTTAAAAGCTATTTCTTGATTTGACGGATTTTTATGTGAAAGATTGATAAGGCGATCAATTGCCTCTTTATGATCATGGGTATGGTCCAAAGCTTCTACAATGGCAAGTTGAACAGTCGGATCGTCAGAGAAGGATTCATCAAGTTTTTTTTTCAATTCAACAATCTTTTGATATTGATTGTTGAGCACGAGAAATTGTGTATAACCCTTATAGACAGCTGTAGATATAGGGGTATATGACAGAAGTTGATCGAAATATTTACTTGCCTCTTCAAGCGAACCCTCAGCAGTTTTGTACTGTGCCAATAAATAAAGATGTAAGGTTCGACCTTCAGTTTCAGGTAATTGGTTGCCCGATGTAAGACGTATGATTAAACCAGCAAAAACTACTGCTACTATACGTATCTTCATGGTACTCCGTTTTTAACATTGGAATGTCTTTAATACCGCTGATTATTCGATCTGTCTCTAAAAAACAGAGTAGCCTGTTCACTGTTTGCTAATCTAGGGTTTTGTGTATGATCGGTCTTTAATGCTAAATTTGCTTATAAGGTCGGTTATTGTTTCTTTAAAGCCGCTATATTCCAGTTCAGAGTAGGGTAGCATAGCAGGTCCTGACCAGCCTTGACTGCGCATTTCTAGAGCCTTTTCTTGCGCCTTAAGTCTGACCAGATCCCATGCCGGATTATCAAAAAAGTCTACATAAAAATCTGAAAATTTAAGCTCTTTGTTGAGTGAAAAGCCAAGTGCAGAAACTATTGGAATGCAGTAGATGCCGCTAGCAGCAGTATTAATAGGTACAGGCATGAGGGGCATTGTATGTGAGCCACGTGCATTGCCACCAACAAAATGCGCTTTTGCAAAGGGGCTTATAATTTCTTCAGGTGCAGGAAACATGCCTTGGTTGCGAACGAGTGCAATAGGATCGTCTTTGCCTGTATATTTGCCGGCAATGAGATGAAGACGATCGGTTGAAATAGCAACAGCCTGCTGACCATAGGTACGAGAATATATATTTTTTATGCCAAATCTTTCGTTATCACGTAAAAGTGCTGCTATTTTATAATTGTCTTCAGGAGCATCTAAAACTATGATTTTATCTTGTTCTTCACCCCTATAGCTCATATCAATAATTTCAAATGAAAAACCCCTGATCATGTTTGGTAACATAAGTCCGGCGCAATACATAGGGTCTGCAAAAGCTAAATAGATAGGTAAATTATAAGCACCCGGGTCGCATTTATCGGCAGCAAAAACCATAAATGATTCAGCTGGCCGAGGCTCTTTTTGGTTATATTCAAAAGTAATTTCGGCTACACCAGGTCCTGCACCACGAACATTTCCGGATGGGGCAGAAACCAAAAGATCTTGACCGGCTCCGTAACAACCACATTCTTGGGCAAAATCGGAGGCTCGCAAAAAAGTTTTCCAAGCGAACTGATGAATGTCATGATTGTCAGATCCATGGGTATGAGACATCAGTAATGCTATATCATCGCCAGTATGGGTAACAAGCCCATCGGCAATCAATCCTTCTTGTATGGCTTTGTTGATACAGTTTCTTGCCTCATTAAGCATCTTGGTAGTTGGTTTAGTATGTCCGCCTATTGATCCCACGTCTGCTTTGATTGCTGAAAGGGTTATTTTCATAAGAGTCCCTTTTTTGAATTGGCTCATGATACCCTTTAAAGCTACACCTAGCTCATATTATTATGCAATAATAACCCTAGAAATTTGTAGTTGGTACGGTTTAAAATGAATTATACGTTGCCGTTTTTCTTTAAAGATGTGTTGTGTTTTTTATACATTTCTCGCTCGCAATAACAACGGACAAGAAAGTCTTTCAAAACAGCCGCTAATTGTGCATCTTTTATGGCAGACAAAGCTTTTTGTTCAGTTGCACTGATCATGATCGATTTTTTGTTTATAGTGGGGATATGTTCTTTGACTGGGCAAGTTTTTTGTTGGCGAATTCCCGCACGTTTGAACCTTAGTTGCTTAACATAAGGCTTATCGAGGGTATTATTGATTGAGGTCAGTAATAAAGGAGATAGGGTATATAATTCCTGCATCCAACAGGCATCATAGACAGCCAAAATAAGCGTCTCCTGGTAGATACGCTCCAGATAAACTTTATCGCTCATTTTGCCAAAAATAGTCTGCCAGTTACATAATAACTGGTATTTCCATTGCTGTTCTTGCTGAAAAACAAGAGGGATAAGGTTTGCAATTTTTTCTGGTGTACTCATACAATACCTACGCTAAGATTAATGATAATGAAAGTATATCATAAAAATTGTTGAGTATGTCGTAAAACTTTGTTCTGTTGATCTATGTAAAAATTGAGTAAAAAAAATATTGCATTTAGTCTATAAATATGTATACTTACCTATATGTAGCTATTGTATTTTTAAATTTTTTAGAGTTAAATAGACCTATAGAATTTAATATCAAGTTTTCATGTGGCTGGCAAACGCAAGAAAATTGCTTATAGATAACGGTTTTATAGTTGCTTAGTTTCTAATTCGTTCGTTTTGAGGACTAGCATAGCGAGTGTTTAGAATGGTCAAGCCTAAATTGCCGCATGGTTCGAGACGTCCTACGGATCCTCACCACGAGCGGCCAAGAGAATCATGCCAGGGTTTAAGATAAAGGTTATTTGATGCAATTGTCTTTTCATTTTGTACAAGTGGTAAAACTCAGCTCCCCGAGCTGTTATAATAAAGGATTATTATTATGGATTTTAGAATGAGAAATAAGCTTTTTTACACGTGTTCAGTCTGGTTCTGCGAGGAACTCATGGGTAAGTTACGAAGGGCTACTCACCAAATAAGTTCCAAAATCTTACTTGTCTCGAGCATAGTTTTTTTGATCTTAAGTCATTGTTGCCTGTGTATGGCTATGGATGACCTCACGCCCCAAGAATGGGCGTCTGTAGCTGAAAGTGCAAGACAAGATGAGCTTGCTCGTCAGCAAGAAGAGCGCGAACTCAGGGAAGCAGAAAGACTGTCTCTTGACTCTTTGGCTGAAGAACATAAGCGTCGTGAGTGCCAAGAAAAAACAGAGATTGAACGACGCAAAGAATTAGAAAGACATGAAATAGCGATAAAAGAAGCTGAAAAAACTGATAGTAAGCCAAGTTTGCCTAGACTGTCTGATAGTCAAATGGAAGCTGGGCTAGGGAGTGCTCTCTACAGCGTTAGCCAAGAGGATTTTGGAAAATTACATGACTGCGGACATATAATTGACGCAAGATTTTTAACGAATATTTTCTTTAAATCTATCTTTCAGTATTATACAGATGATCTCCTTGGTTTTGATATGACATATAATTATGCTCAGTTTGCTGACACTACACTGAAACTCGCCGGTGTTGATCGGTTTAAATTTAAATTTTTAGGTGTTATGGGTTTAGAGTTTCACATAAAAGATCCAGCATTAAGATCTAAGTGTTTTGCGCAGGTGGAAATGGTAAGGCGTGCTATTGAATCGTTGATGCACAACCCATTATTGAATAAACTTGCCGTAGCCTATATGCGTCAAAAAATTGTGACTGAAAAATTGCTGTGTCTTGTAGAGAAAGAGAGTGCAGAACTGTTACCTCTTTTACTCATGCATGACCGCTATGCAATCGATTTGCAAACGATGATTTATTATTTCATGAAAGAAGCATATGAGCGGTATATCAATGATGTGAGACATGCACACCAACAACAAGAAAAGATTCCGGATGGCCGATTTTTAGAAAATTTTCTTCCAGCATTTAAAGAAAAACCTTATTATGACCGTATTCTCGCAAAACTTGATGAACTTATTCAGCCTAGCCCATGTACGACACCTTAGAAAATTTACTTATTCAGCTTATATTTTTAATTGAGCAGGATCCCCTTATCTTTGTCAAAAGTTACACTGATTTTTTTTATCTCGGGGTATCGTAATAAAAATTGCGATACAGGTACAATAATATTTTGCTGTATAGCGCGTTTTAATGGTCTGGCTCCAAGTTCAGGGATATAGCCACGTTCTGCCATCTGTTCTATGACAGCTTTGTCAAAGGTAATGGTAACTTGCTGTTTTTTCAAACGTTCTTCAAGTTCATGTAATTGAATCTGTGCAATCTTTTTAACATCATCAGGGCTCAACATCTTGAAAAATACTACCGCGTCAATACGATTTAAAAATTCCGGTCGAAAAGTTTTGTAGAGCTTTTCTTCTATTGAGCGGCGCAGTTGATCGGTTATCGTGTGAGCCTCAAGAATTTGATCAGATCCAATGTTTGAAGTCATAATGATTATGGTATTTTTGAATGATACAGTACGTCCTTGACTATCAGTCAGGCGTCCTTCATCGAGGATCTGTAAAAAAATATTAAAAACATCTGGATGGGCTTTTTCGATTTCATCAAACAGAATGATACTATATGGGTGACGGCGTACAGCTTCTGTTAATTGGCCACCTTCTTCAAAACCGACATATCCTGGAGGAGCACCAATCAATCTTGCCACTGCATGTTTTTCCATGTATTCTGACATGTCTATTCGTATCATCGCATGGGGGTCGTTAAACAAAAAGTCTGCAAGTGTACGGGCAACTTCAGTTTTGCCAACACCGGTAGGTCCTAAGAATAGAAATGAACCAATCGGTTTATTAGGATCAGAAAGCCCGGTGCGATGCATCTGAATTGCATGACTTATAGTTGAAAGCGCTTCATCTTGGCCAATGACGCGATTTTTAAGTGTATCTTCCATTATTAGAAGTTTTTGAGTCTCAGACTGCTGAAGTTTTTGCACAGGAATCTTTGTCCAACGTGAAACTACAGCCTCGATATCATGCTCATCGACATATTGTTTGATGAGGTTGGTTTTGAGTTCTTTGATTTTTTGATGTTCAGCATTAAGTTCTTTTTCGAGTTTGGCGATGGTGCCATATTTGATTTCAGATGCCTTAGCAAAATCACCTTCACGCTCATATGACTGAAATTTTATAGTTGCACTCTCAATTTGTTCTTTGATCTTATTTATTTTTTCTAAAGGAGCCTTTTCTGACTGCCATTGCTGCATGAGGGTACGGTGCTGTTCTTTTAATTGTGTAAGTTCTTTTTCTAGGTCAGTCATACGGGTTTGCGAGGCTGGATGCTCTTTTTCTTTTGTCAACGCGACCTTTTCGATCTCAAGTTGCCTGATTTTACGATCAAGTTTATCGATAGCTTCAGGATGTGAGTCGATCGACATCTTTACCATAGCTGCAGCTTCGTCGACAAGATCAATAGCTTTATCCGGTAAAAACCTATCGGGGATATATTTTGAAGATAAAAGTACGGCGTCTACAAGTGCCTGATCGGTAATTCTGATCCCATGGTGCAGTTCATACCTGTCCTTAAGTCCCCGCAAAATTGAGATCGCATCTTCGATTGATGGTTCCTCAATGAGAACTTGTTGAAATCTACGTTCAAGAGCAGCATCTTTTTCAATATATTTCTTATATTCTTTTAACGTAGTTGCTCCGATGCAGTGCAATGTTCCCCGAGCTAAAGCCGGTTTGAGTAGGTTAGAGGCGTCCATGCCGCCACCAGAAGAACCTGCGCCAACAAGCATATGAAGCTCGTCTATAAACAAGATTATCTTATTAGGACTTTCTTCGACGGCTTTCAGTACATTTTTTAAGCGTTCTTCAAATTCGCCCTGAAATTTAGCACCCGCAATTAATAGTCCAAGATCGAGAGATAAAATTCTGTTATTTTTTAAGCTTTCGGGTACATCATTATTAACAATTCGCTGGGCAATGCCATCAATGATCGCAGTTTTGCCCACACCAGGTTCTCCGATTAAAACAGGGTTATTTTTTATCCGACGTGAGAGAATTTGTATGACACGTCTGATTTCTTCATGACGACCGATAACTGGATCAAGTTTGCCTATCTTAGCCTGTTTTGTAATATCTTGGCAATATTTTTCTAATACTTGATACTGATTTTCAACGTTTTGGTCCTTCATGGTTTTTCTTTGCCTCCTAGAATAAGTGCCGTTTCTTTTTCCTGTGGTACTCGATGGCAAAATGATGTGCATAATCGCGGAGCGCAATCATAAGTTTACCAACAGAGCTTTGTATATCTAAGTGTACACCTTCGGGGTATCGTGAACAAAATAGTAATTCTTCTTTTTTTGCAAGACTTATGACTGTCGTTGTTTTGATTATATTTTCAATCGTGTGAAGTTGTCCCTTACCTCCATCGATCAAAATAAGGTCAGGAAGATTCTCGGGGTTTCTGTATCGTCGGGATACGATTTCTGCTAGTGCTGCATAATCATTTTGTTCAGTTAATGTTTTGATTTTAAAGTGCCTGAAATTGTGTGGATCCGGCATCCCATAAGAAAAGCGAATACAAGATCCAACAAGTGAATCGGATTGAAAGTGTGATATGTCAAAACAGTCTATAGTTACAACTGATTTATCGAGTCCTAAAAAATGTTGAACTTGTTTTGCCAACTCATCACCCTGTGCGGTTAAGGATGGCATAGTGGCAGCAGATAATTGAGCAGCATACTTTTGTGGTGAAAAACGCAGTTCAAGCGTATAAAAAATCGTATCTAAGTTAAGTAGATATTCATGGAGAGCCTGTGCCTTCTCATAGGCCTGCTCGTTACTGTAGTATTTGATATTTTCTAACAGTGTATTTTTGAATGTTTCATGGTCTTTTTTAAGGGTATTGATGGCTAACTTTAACCTGATTTTATAATCTTCAAGATCAAAGTCAGTTCGACAATTACCAGCACAGGTTCCTATATGATAATCAAGGCATCCATGTTCAATTTTTTTGTTACATAACTTGAGTCTAAAAGTCGTTACCAAATAATTAAAGACTGCCCGTGCCGGTCTTTTTTGTAAAAAAGGCCCGAAATAGATCCCTTTTTTCTTTTTATTGCGGACAAGGGCTATCGTAGGCAGTGCACCATCGGTAAACATGATATACACAAATGGTTGACCATTTTTGAGCAAAACATTGTATTTTGGTTGATACATCTTTATAAGATGAGCTTCAAGAAGTGATGCCTCTGTTTCTGTCCCTGTGACTATATGTTCAATAGATCTATGTTCTGCCAACAGAGAATCAATCTTCCAATCTTTGCCCTGATTTTGGAAATAAGATTGTACTCGGCTATGCAAACAAGTCGCTTTGCCTATATATATGATGTCATTGAGTGCAGCCTTAAAGAGATACACCCCCGGTTTTTTTGGTAATTTTTTTTCCATTTTTTCCCTGCTAGGATCTTTATATATACTATATCAGAATAATAGGTTTTAGGCAATTTTAATTCTTTCTGAAAAAACCTGTATTCTGGGTATGAGCAGAGATTATGATAAAATTAAGTTAACATGAGAAATGCACTTGGTTAAAATTTTTTAGCCAAGTGCATTATATTCGTTTCAATTATTACCTGATTAATTATGCTGCTTTAGGTTCTTCAATCTTCTCTATAGGGAGAGAATGGGTGTCGATATCAGCATTATCCGCTTGCTTTATTGTCTTAAACCCAAGTAATGTATTGATCTGTTCCTTGACGGATGGAACAGTACTGTAGGTGATGACAACTGCCGCAGCAATTGCTCCTACTGCTATTAACACTGGATGTCTTTTACAAAAACCTAATACATTTTGGAATGATCTTTTTATAGGACATAAGCGACAAGTTGGTTGCGCAGGGGTTACAGGGGCAACGATGGATGTTGATGTACTGCCTATTTCTTTGGCAACTGTAGCACTTCCACTTTCCATGGCACCTGCATGTACACTAATTATGAGCATTCCTATAACAAATGGATAGACTGTCTTGTTCATTTCTATACCTTCTTTTTACAAGACTAACATGACTATACAGCACCCCATAAGTTACTTCAATATGGCATAAAGTCAATATACAAAAAGATTCTGTACATGTTCAATCTCGAAAGTCTTGTATAATTATTGTGAATTGATATAACTAAATACTGTTCATGGCCCAGGGCAATAATAGTTTTAACGAGAAACCTTTAGTTTTTAGTAATAAATTAAGGATAGTTTGTGCGCATCATAGGCAGAGCATATGTTTTTTACCCATTGCTTTTTTTATTAATGTGCATTGATATTTACTCTAGTTTTGGTCTGGGTAGACCGATTATATGCAGTATGGTATGTCTGTATTCTATTGCTGTTTCGTATCCTATTAGCATGGTTCGACTTATATTGTTACTTGGGTTATTGGGGATTGAATCATTTTTCTTTTATGGTCTCTGGGTGATCCAACTCATCTATCTGTTACCCTTTGCCTTTCTTGCGCGTAAAACATGGGATAAACTCGTTTCATCCCTATATCATGCTCTTTTTATTGTTATTATCTGCCTCACAGCTCAACTTATTGTTGATTTTCTTTTAGGTACAAATCCATGTTCTATATTTACAATGCTTAAATTTTTTATTAATATAATATTGACAATAAGTCTTTCATTGATATATGAATGATTATGGAGGGTGGTCGAGGCAATCGCTGTATGTAACTATACAGAGGAAAGTCCGGACTCCCAGCAAGCAGGGTACCTTGGAAGATCATTATGATCAATCAAGGAGGGCGAAAGCCCATGGATAGTGCCACAGAAAATAACCGCTCTTATCTTTTGGATGAGAGTAAGGGTGAAAATGTGCGGTAAGAGCGCACGGTTGTATACAGTAATGTATACAGTGGGTAAACCCTACCTGGAGCAAGACAAAATAGGTACGTTCGGTCGCTTGTTCCGATTTAAACGTACGGGTATGTCGCAAAGATAGATGGTTGCCGCCAAGCTTTTTTGCTTAGGTACAGAATCCGGCTTATTGACTGCCCTCCTAGGTCAATTCATATAATACATTAAGGGTTAGCTGGTGAACAAATACCTTTGGATTGTTCCATTTGCAAGTTTTTTGAGTGGCTACCTTGCTATGAGCTTTATATACCAGTCAAAGTCCACCCAAGCTCCAGCGCTTATTGGTAAATCAATACAAGAGGCGCTGCGTATCGCTGCAAAACAAGGCTTGAGCTTGCGCCTTGTACATGAGCAAGATGATTCTGAATTGCCTGTCGGTACGGTACTATCGCAAAATCCTTTACCTAATACTCATATAAAGGCTCATCAGTCGATCCATTGTATAATTTCAAAAAAAACCGAGTCCTTAGCGCCGCAACTTATCGGTAAAAATTTGGACGTAATCAAAAAAAATCTCGAAGAGCGTGGGATAAGCTATAAAATTCATTACCTATCAAGCACTAGTCCATACGATATATGTCTAGCCCAAGATCCATCTCCAGGTGTGCCAATGCCTTCAAAAAGAATGATATTATATGTGTCGCAGGGCAATACCCAACAGTTTCTTTTTCCCGATTTCCGGCAAAAGAGTGTAGATGAAGTTCAAGCATGTCTGGCAGCTGCGCCTGTAGTTCTGCAAGTGTCTCATGTAGTGGAACAACCAGAAGATCATTCATGTAGCCAATGTATTGTCTCAGATCAAAGACCACGTCCTGGAACAGTTGTGCAACTTGATAAACAAAAACCTATTCACGTCCAACTTATAGCAACCCCAGTTGTTGACAGTAGTTCCAATGAGCTTGAATTACCAACAATCTGAGCTAACCTACATACTTATTTACTGAATATCTTTCAATAATTGTGGATTAAATAATAAATGCGTAAACTTATATCGAAAAGTATAAAATTAAGTAATTATATGAGAAAATATGAATTCATCAGATACGATTGTAGCATTTGATTTGCATAGTGTAATTCTTAAACCTGATTGGAAGGAAATAGGCAGGATCTTATGGAAATGGCCACATAAGTTTTATCTACTTTCATGTGCCTTCAGGATGAAATTTATCTGGAAATGTCTTACTTTGCTATTTCAAGAGCCTACAGATGAAGAATATTTTGCATTGTTTCAAGAATATTGCCCCACGCTTTTACCCCTTATTATTGATCTATTTAACTCATTCAAACCAATGAATGATATGGTCTGCATTCTAAAAGAGCTGAAGACAAAAGGTTATGAGCTGCATATAGTTTCTAATGTAGGGCCACGCCGGTTCAAGGCACTCAAAAAACATTTGCCACAAGTTATTAATCTTTTTGATAGGGTTAAAATAAATAATGGCGATGTTCATCATCTTATTAAAAAACCGAGCCCCGAATTTTTCAGAGATTATATACGTGACAATAATCCAGAAAATAAACAGATTATATTTATCGATGATAATAAGCATAACATTAAAGCTGCATCTGGTTTTGGTATTATTGGTATACGTTTTACATCAGCCAATCAACTTTGCAAGTCTTTAAAGCAATTGGGTATCTTATAGGTCTATAGATTTTTATAAACAATCTGTCTTGAAATGATGGGTTATAAGACTGTCTAAAAATTCTTTTACATCCATGGAACCTTCGAGCATAGCATGGATGCCTGCAAATACAGGAAGATCAAGATTATTTCGTTTTGCTAGTTGATAGACGGATTGGATGGTGTTGATACCTTCAGGTACTGTTCCTAATTCTTGTGTTATCATCTCGAGAGGTTTGCCTTGACCAAGGCATTGCCCGAGATAAGTATTACGACTCAAATGTCCCATCGAAGTTAATACTAAGTCCCCTATGCCTGAAAGACCATAAAGGGTCTCTTTTTTCCCCCCTAGAGACTGTGCGCATAAAGCTATCTCGGCAAGTCCCCGCGTAAAGACAAAGGCTTTTGTATTATCAGCACACTTGGCCCCATCAAGGATACCTAGTCCCAGCGCTAGTACATTCTTAAAAGCTCCTCCACACTGCACGCCCAGAAGATCTTGGCAACTATAGGTGCGACAATAATGATTTTCAATCAGCTTCTGGAGCGTATGTACAAAACTAAGATTAGTGCTTGCTACTGTCAGCGCAGTTACAAACTTTAATGCAACATCATGTGCAAAACTTGGACCTGCAACAGCGGCTATTTCTGTCGCATTACCAAGAACATCAGCAATAATTTGACTTGGTAATAACAAGGTGTCCTGTTCAAGCCCTTTACTAAGCACCACAAATCGATGATCTGATTGTACATAAGGCTGAGAAAGTTCAAACACAGAACGCATATGTGATACAGGTATAGCTTCAAAAATTATAGTGGCATGAGAAAATATATCTCCAATAGCATTTGTTGAACTAATTAATGGAGAAAGTTTGATATCAGGAAGATACCGTTCATTAATATTCCTGCGAGCAATACAGTCGGTAACATCCTGTTCATAACACCATAAAACAACCGAATGCCCATTTTCAGCCAGTAGACTTGCCATGGCTGTTCCCCATGCTCCACCACCCAGCATTCCCACTTTTTTCATACGCCAAAATTCCTTTTACATGAGACAAAATATTCAACAGCTTTCTCAAATTGCTCATGAGTCATATCGGGCCATAAACACTGAGGAAAATATAATTCACTATAAGCACTAGCAAAAAGTAAAAAACCACTCAGCCTATTGGCAAAGCCTGTACGAATAATCAAATCAGGATCTGGAATATCTCCCATCCACAAATAACGTTTGAATGATTCTGTAGTTAGGTTATCCAAATCAAGCTTACCGGCGGATACTTGCATACAAACTTCTTTGACCCCTGCAATGATTTCTTGACGTCCTCCGTAACAAAAAAGAAGTTGAACGGTTAATTTTTTGCCGGATGAGGTAATCTGCTCAATCTCATCACACGTATCTTGTACATGACTTGGAAATAGTGATCGATCACCTATAATATGTACCCGAACCCCTTGATTTGCCAGATTGGTAGCATACGTACGACCATGACTTATTAATAATCCAAAAATACACTCTCTCTCTATAATTGAGCGCTTGAAATTTTCGATTGCAAAGGCATAAAGAGATAAATATGGGATCTGTTTTTCCAAACAAAAATCAACTGCAGTTTGAGCTCGAGAAAGTCCCTCCAAAACGCCATCGGACAAGGACACTCCGTTCTTTTTTGCCCACCTGCGATTACCATCCATAATACATCCCAAATGCCGAATCATAACTCTATGACCCTCGTCCTATAATTTTAATATATTTTTTGCGTACCCTATAAAGGTACCATAGGATGCTTTGTTATTCTAGAGCATTATGCCATGGCCTGCTGTAATGTCTATTATAAATTTATCAATTATCGATTTTGTAGGTGCCCGTTCTCTCAACTAGTGTGAATCGACAAACTAAACGACGCGCGCAGCAACAACTACCGTGATGGAAGCAGGTTGGACAGCAAGTAAGGTTCGAGCTGCAGCCTTTATAGTTGAACCAGTTGTCATGAGATCATCAACTAAAATGATATGCTTATGTTTATAGCGTTCAAGATTGCCTCCGACAAGTTCAAAGGCTTGCTGGACATTAGATTGTCGTTCTGTAGCAGAAAGACCTGCTTGAAATTTTGTTTTTCTGACACGCTTAATAATTTTAGCCATCGGAATTGTCCGTTTTTTTGCAAGAACTCGTGACATTTGTTCTGCTTGATTGAACCCACGCTTTGCATAGCGTGACCAATGTAGTGGAATAGGTACAATATAATCAGCTTGTATGGTGGCAAAATGTGTTAAATCCCAGATCAATTGACCTAGCTGTGCACCAGCTTGTATGTCTGACCAACGTTTTGCCAATATCAGGCGCCTCACAGGATCTTTGTAGGCAGATAGAGCAATGACCTTAATTGATCGAGTTGTTGTAAGCTGAATCGAGCCTGAGACAATAGGCCTAATCATTGCAAGACAAGCATCACACAATATTGTGCGCTGATAAAGCAATTGTTTACAATAGGTACAACAACAGGGCAATACTAGGTGAGATGCGGCTTTAAGCAAAGATGCAATTGTCTGTTTTATAAAGGGGATAAAACTTTTTTCCATTAAGTTCCGACAATAAGATAATACCCAAGCTTTATGATTATATTCGCAAGTAACGCTGCTAAAATATCATCAAGCAATACCCCCCAAGCTCCGATGAGAGATTCAGCCTTTTTTATGCCGAACCATTTAGTAATATCAAAAAATCGAAAGAAAGCAAAACCAGCAATTATTGTTGGCCAACACAGTGGTATTGCATAAAAAGTGACTAAACAGCCGACAAATTCATCAAGAACAATCTGGGAAGGATCTTGATCTTCCTTGAAATATTCAAGGGCACAGTTAATTATCTGAAATGCTAATAATAGACTTGTGATTAACAAAATCAAATAGAACTCAGCGTTTAGCCATACGCGCAAAAGATACGCAATAGGCAAAGTCAACAGCGTTGCAGCTGTACCTGAAGCCGGTAGATATCCTACGGGTCCTAACGTCGCGATCTGTACACATAATGGCATTTTCATATTCATACTATATCTAACCTGCTTTAATGTTGTTGCATGACCGACCGCGCCTACTGGAACAAATTTATGCTTTACGCCAAAATTGTATAAGCATAATAGCCACACCAATGACTATGGCAATATCTGCTATGTTGAATACAGGAAAATCCCAATCGTGATAGGAAAGTTTGATAAAATCTATAATTCCCGCATAGACTATCCGATCGAGCAAATTAGAAATGGCGCCAGTCAATACCAGAATTTCTCCTAGAATAGACTGATTGAGGAGCCATCGTTTATAGGTATATACTCCTAAAATTCCTATAATGATTCCAACAAATAATGACATAATCACAAATGAGCCCGCATTATGGGCATAGAACATTCCCCACGATATTCCTCTATTTTTGACATACACCAGAGAAACTCCTGGTACAATAGGAACATCTGAATGATTAAGTATCAGAGCAAGATTCTTGGTAATTCGATCAAAAATAAATACTATGTTGCTTAAGAAAAAATAGCCAAGAAAACTCAATATTTTTTTCATCGAATCTGTGCACCCATTGCAGTTAATTTTTGGATAATTTTTGTCCCTAGTAGATCGACTTCCTCAGTAATCATAGTTTTTTCTGGATCTTGTAATGTACAACGGAACGTCAAAGATCTTTTATCGAACCAGTCTTGTTTTATAAAGAAATCTACAAGATCTACCGAAACTATCTTGTCGCTCACCTGTTTTAGCGCAGATAGTATCTCATCTACAGTTAGGTTTGAAGGTACAATAACACTTACATCTCGTTTGACACTAGGATATCGTGAAGATTGCATAAATCTGCGAAGTGTTGGCTTATAGTTTTGCAAAAAATCAGCATCAAGCTCGAATACAAATGCATCACCCTCAACAAATTTTTTGAGCAATGTGCAATGTGCTTTGCCTGCATAACCGATAATGGATCCATTGTACAGTATATGAGCAGTCTGATAGGGAGAAGCCCAAGGATATTCAGGTTTATCAATTTTTTTCCATTGTACATCAAGTTCAAGCTTTGTAAATAGACGACTTAACTGAGCTTTTGCTTCATAAAAATCAATGATATTTTTTTGATCAAAAAAAATACCTGCAAGAATTCTATGTTCAGTTATTTGTGTACCAAGATGCCAGGTGCGTCCATATTCAAAGAATTGTAATCGCTCAGCTTCATTTTTATTTGTTTCAATGTTTTTAATAAGACCCGGCATGAGTGTTGTTACCATGCGACGCCAATTTTCTGAAACAGGATTTTTTATCGTTACCGCATGTGTAGGTTCCCATTTCAATTCACGTAAAAAAGATTCATCAAACATCGCGTAATTGCATACTTCATGCATAGACAATCCATATGCCACGCACTCTTTAATGTCGGCAATACGCATCATGCTACTTGTATCAAAGGGTTTCATTTCGCGGCTTGGCAATACACAGACAATGGTACTGTAACCATAATATCGTCCAACTTCCTCTATAATATCTTCTTTGATGGTAATATCTTTTGTTCCTCTAAAAGTGGGGACTGTAATGATGTAGGTCGTGATAGCAGCATAGGGATCTTCTTTGACCTTAAATTCAAGTCGTTGCAACGTTTGCGTGACAAAGGTTGTATCAAGAGAAACTCCAAGACGTTTTTCGATACATTCATGGGTAATAACAATGTCACGAGGTTCAATATCCTTACCAAAGCAGTTTATTTCGCCGGTGATTTTTATTGGCAAGTCCATATCATGCCAAATTTTCATTAATCGCATAAGTGCAATAACACTTTGATTTGGATCTAAACTTTTTTCAAAACGAGCTGAACTATCAGTACGAATATGGAGCCTAGCTGCTGTTTTGCGAATCGTTCCCGCATCAAAGACAGCAGATTCTATAAAAAGTGATTTTGTATTATTGTCAATTGCAGTTGATTGACCTCCCATGATGCCGGCTAAAGCTATGGGATTTTGCCCATCAGTAATAACATAATCATCTGCAATCAGCTGAATACGTTGACCATCAAGTAATGCAAGCGTCTCCAGATCTCGTGCTTTTCTGAGCGCAACAGTGTTTGTGTGTATTTTTAGCGCATCAAATGCATGCAATGGCTGCCCAAGATCGAGCATCACATAATTAGTTCCATCAACTATTGAACTTATTGGCCTGCAATCAACACGTGCTAACATGAATGTCATGGCAAGCATCGATGATCGTGGTTCAACATCTTCACAATATAAACTGCAGTATTTTTTTACAATTTCTTGATCTTCTACGACCACAGTACATGGAATATTGGCTGATCTGAGATCATATTGCTTTATAGGTTTTGCAGAAAGTAATTCGGTAATCGGCTTTAAATGAAGTTGCAGTAATGCTGCTATTTCTCGTGCAACGCCGCGATGGCCCCACATGTCAGGTCTGTTTGTAATTGACTTATTATCAACATCGAGAATAAAATCATCAGTTTGGATAGTCTTTTTCCAAGCGCCAGCCTGAAGCTCTTTATCGCAATAGAGTGAAGGAAGAAATGCTTCTTTATCTGAACCAAGGTCGCGCATTGATGCCCATCGATAGTGTGTACCGTCTTTTTTTATTAGGTAACAATCATCATCACGGATATCAGCACGAGCCTGCAATTCAATATCTTTTTTCAATTCAGGACTATGTATGGTTATGTTACTATGGCCAATTTTAGTAACAATCCCAAGCGTAAATGGTTCCAGATCAAGTGAAACTTTGCTAAAACCAGCAATTTCTGCTGTTGTTTTATTAAAAGAATCTACCAATTGGGGTACATCAATGTTAGTCCAATCCCCTTGAATATGCTCAAATATCCAGGCGAGCGATAATTTCATGATGATCCGAACCTTTCCTAATCAAAAAATCTCTATGCAACTGTGCATACTGTATGTAGCATAACGGAATTCTTGAAACCTTCAATGGGAACCATGACTTAATTATTTTTATGTAACGGCCCAAAAATTTTTGATAGGTTAACCTGAAAGTATAGATAAAATTAAAATTCAGCTTGCATCGGCGATGTTTTCTGTTACCATAATAGCCTAATGGAGCCCTGAATGTATAGTCATTAATGCTATGTATATTTGAAGAGGTTTTATGTTCTTTTCTAAAAAATTTCTCACTAATATTTTTTTAGCTGCCTCTCTTACAGTTCAAGCCCTAGAAGCATCTCTTATTACGAAACTTTTTGGGCCCTCTGAACGAGTTCATTTAGGATCAGACCAGGCAACTCAGTGGTACCAAGACAAAGCACATGAATTTTTGAAATACTTTGATGTTAAAGATGCTGATGCTATAGAAATTTTGAAGCTTTCTTGGCATATGCATCCCGAATATAGACTTATACCAGGCATGACCGGCAAGTCTGGAATTTGGATCAATGAAGCAGTTCTTGAAAAATTTGATGAACAAGAACGTCTGTGGGTTATAGCCCACGAAACTGCACATTATGCATATCATCATGTATGGAAGAAAATAGGGCTTGGCTTAACTGTAAAAATTGTTTCATCTATTCCAGCAGCTCTGATGGGTGCATATTTAGTGTGGCGTATCAACCATGATGATGAGCTGCGGACAAAAGCTCTATGGCAAAATATGCTCAATGGGGCGTCTATGGGGTTAATTGGAGGTATGTATGCCATAGATTTTCAAGCTACAGGTTCTCTGCTATTAAATAATAAAGCAAGAAAATATGAAATTGAGGCAGATTTAATGGCAGCTCAGATGTTGTGTGTCAACGGATACCAGGCAACCGTTCAAGTGCATATTCAGACACTTTCGTCGTGGATTTCTGAAGGCAGAGCCGTTTGGAATGTAGTCGACCATCCTTCCTTAGAAGAAAGCCTGGTATATTTGCAAGCATTTTGGGACACCTATAGTAAAATTTTAAATGCCAATCAGCCTTTGTAGGGGTGATTGGCATTTCCACTAAGGTTTTTTTGCTTTTGCCATCAGATCAATAACTTCTTGATCTTCTGTCTGTGGAAATTCATCATAAAAATCACCAATGCCAAGAAAATTTTCTGTCATAAACAAGCACACTAGATCTTCTACTTCAGAACGTATTTCTTCGATAGCATCAGGAGGGGCTACGGGTACTGCAACAACGATAGATTTCACTCCTCGTGATCGTACTGATGAAATGGCTGCACGCATGGTTGCGCCAGTTGCAATACCATCATCAACCAATATCACAGTTTTACCTGCCAGTTCGAGTGGTGGTCTACCTCTACGATAGAGCTTCATGCGGCGAGCTGCTTCTTGTTTTTCTGTCGTTATAAGGTCTTGTAAGTCGTCAAGCTGTAAACCAAGGTTATTCATCAGTTGATCATTAATGATGATGCTTCCATCTTCGGCAATAGCAGCAACTGCAAGTTCTGGATTGAAGGGGGCTCCAATCTTTCGGGGCACCACAATATCTAAGGGGACATCAAGAATTTTTGCAATTTCAAAGGCTGTTACAACTCCACCGCGTGGCAAACCAAGAACAATAACCTCTGGTTTGTCTTTATATTCAAGTAGTTGTTGAGCTAATAATTTGCCAGCATCAATGCGATCTTTGAACACCATCCTCTCTCCTTGCAGAACTATTGACAGATATGTGCATCCCAATTTAGCATAAGCCCAGAGAACATACCATAGTTTAGAAAGGAGTCCATGGATAAAGCCCTGGAATACTGGATGACAATTTTGCGTGAAAAAAAAACAGATCGCGCTACTTTTAGGAGTGCTGCTCATCAGATTTCGCGCATTATTGCGCTCGAAGTTGTTCAACAGTTACCCACAAAAAAATCGAACATAGAGACACCCATAGCCCCCACAACAGGTATACAATTTACACATTCGCCCCTTCTTGTGCCGATTTTACGTTCGGGAATGGCTATGTTGCCAGCATTTTTAGAATTATTCCCAGATGCATGCGTTGGCGTTCTGGGTTTAAAAAGAGATGAAACGACCGCTATTGCACATTGGTATTATCAAAACATGCCTCGATTTGATTCTGAAACTTTCATTATTATTATCGACCCCATGATTGCTACTGGTGGAACGGGCCTTGAAACGCTCAGATTTTTATGCCAAAAAGGAGCGCACCCTGACCATATTATCTATGCCTCTATTGTAAGTGCGCCAGAAGGATTAGCAGAATTAAAAAAAGAATTTCCCGCTATTAAGATTATGTGCGCTGGCTATGATAAGGGACTTACAAAAGATAAATTCATTATTCCGGGACTGGGAGATTTTGGAGACCGTTATTTTGGTACAGAATCGTAAAGAAAGTTGCTTACGTTCTTTCTTGTTGTGTATAGTAATTGAGAACGTATTAGAAATAACTACAAGCACTATCATTAATCAGATCTATTCATATGGCTTCATTTCAATAAGGCAAGATTATGGAATCACACAGTCCTGTATTAATGGTCGATAGACTCGGAAAGATTTTTACGACACGCAGTTGGCTAACTCGCAAAATAAAGAAAGAGTTCATTGCCGTCAACAAAATATCATTCGAACTCAAAAAAGGAGAAATTTTAGGCTTGCTTGGTCCAAATGGAGCGGGAAAAACAACCACAATACAAATGCTTTTGGGCACATTGACGCCATCTGGAGGTTCAATATTTTACTTTGGCAAAGATTTTGCTCATCGCCGTTCGGAGATTTTGCAACAGGTTGGCTTTGCGAGTGCCTATTCAAAATTACCCGGTAAATTAACTGTCTATGAAAATCTTGATGTTTTTGGCAGGTTGTACGGATTGCCTCATCGCGAACGGCAGCATCGTATTGCTCGATTGCTTGAAGTATTTAGTATTGTGGATTTGAGCAATAAGTTAACGCGTAATTTATCAGCCGGGCAGACAACACGAGCGATTTTGGCAAAGGCATTTTTACCCAATCCTGAGATAGTATTACTTGATGAGCCAACTGCATCCCTGGATCCTGATATTGCTCATGATATTCGGCAGTTCATTTTACAACAACAACGCGAACGTAATATTTCAATCGTTTTCACATCTCATAATATGGATGAAGTTGCTGAAGTATGTGATCGAGTAGTAGTCATGAAAAATGGAAACATAGTAGCAGCTGATACTCCAGCGCGTCTTGCCGCTAGTATTTCAGTAACTCGGGTTGAACTTATGATTAGTCAAGGGCTCGAGGCTGCAATTACCTATTTAAATACACACCAGTTGATTCATGCAAAAGAGAAAAATTCGATCCTCATCGAAATTGATGAACATAAAGTATCGGAGCTTCTTGCTTGCCTTGCAAATGTTGGGGTCCACTATACCCAAATTTCGATTAATAAGCCGACACTCGAGGATTATTTTATACGACTTGCTAAACAATAATGCTCTAAAAAAGGAGATCATCTATGTATCTATATCGCATAGTAGCCCTTATCTTGCGCTACATTTATGAAATACCTAGGGATTTTTTTCGGGTTTTCGATCTTACTTTTTATCCTCTTATGGATATAATTTTGTGGGGTTTCATGAGTTTATGGATTCAGACAGGTGGTAGTAAGCAAGCAGCAATCATGGGACCGCTTATTCTGCTTTCACTCGTTCTATGGATGATAGTGGAAAATGCTAATCGCGAAATAGCATTTAACCTGACAGAAGAACTGTATGCACACAATTTAGTAAATATCCTAGTCACTCCGCTTAAATTAAAAGAATGGCTTGTATCGGTGGTTATGTTAGCTATTATAAGAGCCTCTTTGGTGTTGCTTTTTTGTTCCATTGTTATCTGGGTTTTGCGGTGTATAAATATCCTTGATCTTGGGCTCTTATTACTTGTCATGGTGCCATTACTCATGATGTCAGGTATAGCTTTAGGGTTGGGTATTAGTGCTCTTATGATGCGCTGGGGGCGCCGAATATCTACCTTTATATGGTCGATCCCTTATCTCGTTCTTTCTTTTAGTGCGGTATTTTATCCCCTTAATCTGCTTCCTTGTTGGGCGCAAATGATTGGCAGATTGATGCCAATATGTTATATATTTGAAACTCTTAGGGCCGCAGTTACCACGGGTGTATTTTCTTGGACTCCATTACTGATAAGTTTTGTCCTAAACATCATATACTTAGTCGGCGCAATTAGTCTCTTTACAAGGATGTTCGATAAAAGTCGTGAGCAGGGCATTTCCCAACTTGAAAATTATTAGTTTGTGTGTTAAGTAAAAAAATAACAGACGGAAATAGAAATCAAGTGCGATTTATCTTCCGTCTGCTTATAATCTATACGATTTTTAGAGATCTGGGATAGGGTCAATTTTTGGCGTTACCTTAGCCTGATCTGATATAGCGACCTGGCCTCCCGCAATAATTGAATTCTTCATTGCAACGTTAATTTTACTGATCATTTGCATGATAATGGCCGTCAATTGTAAAGCACTATCGATCTTTGCCCCATTGTCAGGATCAATCGCCTCTGCCAATGGGCCTATTGAAGAAATAAGAACTATAAGTTTGTTAAGAATATTTGCGACAAGAATTGTGAGGTTAACACCATCTACAAAAAGCTGTTCAATCTTTTTTTGTTTGGCATCCCCAACAAGTTGTGCAGCAACTTTCATTTCATTTTCTAACAAAATGGCATCCGCCTGTGCTAAAGCGGGAAATTGTGATATATCTTTAATTAAATTTGGCAATGTAGTTAGCAACTGGCTTGCTATACCCATCATGGCAGTAGTTATTGCCATGACATCCGGTTGTGATCTCAAGACATCCTGATCATCTGCAAAAATCGGGCTGCCAATTACAGCAAATAGTCCCAACGCTATACTCTTTTTCATGATATTCCCTATTAGTAACTTGCCCATGTAACAACAGTACAGTTTGTTTTTGCCTCCTCTATTAAAGTCTATCTTCCGCTAAATTCATGTAATAATCTAAAAAATTGAAATAGCAAAGGTCAATAGATTGGCAATCAATAAAAGCTTTTTTTATTAAAATTCACGTGTATAGAGTACTTTAATATATAAAAAGAGACCAAAAAAGCTTAAAGAACAGAGTTATATAGGCTATTTAAGAAAAGCCTCTTGCAATATATGCAATATAATTTATATTAAAAGTATAGTACGTAATTTTTCATTTTTTGACTCATCTTACATAAAAACATTGACAAAGATTAAGTAACTATTGACTATAGTAATGATCATTAACAAAATTCATGATGTTAACCAAAAAATAATGGGAGGCTTTTTCGAACAACAGACCTAAACATATAAGCAATGTATAATACAGGCTTACAGTTAGTTCTAGCGTTAAAAACCTAATATGGAGCATATATAAAGAATGTCTAGTATAAGAAAAAAGAAAAAATGGATGTCTTGGCTATCTAACACCATTGGCATCTTTTCGACACGGTCAAATTTACAATATTCGTACTCTCGTCAACAAGCTACCATTAATCAAACCGATCTATCATTGACGATATCTACTGACTTGGGAGGGCCTGACGAAGATCCTCTACCGACTATGCGGCATGGGAACATGCCAAAGGCTATCGATCAAAAATATAACGGAACCCTTTACCGCAGTACTACAGCCCGACCATTGAGTTATGATCCCATGATTTACCGGGATTATGTATATGGTAGTCCAGCTGTTAAAGATTGCGACACTCAAAAACCATCAGACTTGGTCCTTAAGGTACGGCGTATATCGGGTTTAATTAAACGTTATTTATTAATCAAAACTCGTGACTTGCATCGTATTGCAAACTTGCTCTATTTTCCTACCATCGATATTCTTATTGGAGGGCTGATCTGGTTATGGCGAGAACAAAGTAACCCAAATTTAGGTAATGCCTGTACCGAGTATCTTTTTAGTCTTATTTTTTGGATTGTAGCCAATGCTGCGCAGTTTGAGACCTGTTTTAACTTTCTTGAAGAGTTTCAATCACGCAACCTATTGAACTTATTTGCAACCATGTTGGAACATACTGAATGGCTTATTGCCAGTGCCATCTTATGTGTAATGGAAGCGGCAGCTAGTACAACCATTTGCAGTATAATTGCTTACTGTGCTTTTGGTATTAATATCTTAAGCCTAGGTTGGCTCTTGCCATGTTTGGTGTTTCTTTTTGTACTTTCAGGGTGGATAATTGCAGTTTTTACGGCAGGGCTTTTTCTGATCTTTGGACAGCGGGCTACTTTTTTAGTCTGGGCAATGCCGTATTTAATTCTACCATTAAGTGCTCCTTTTTATCCTGTTCAGGTGCTTCCTGTTTGGGCACAGTTTATTTCCTATTGTCTCCCTACGACGTACATTTTTGAAGGGATACGTCAATGGGTGTATGGGGGTTGTTTGCAAGTTTCTTATGTAATTATGAGTTTTGTACTTACTTGTATCTATGCTATTTTTGCAGTACTCTTTTTTAATCTTATGTTCAAGAAAAGCAAAGAAAAAGGATTGGCACGTTTGGAGCAAGAATAAGCAAAACAAACAAACCTTTAAAAGGAATGTTATGCAGGACAATGTATTAAATCCTTTGACTCTTCTAGTCTGCTTGGCCTTGTCTACTGGGGGTTATTGCTCGCAAGATTCCTCTACGTCCAGTGCTATCTATGATACGATGATTTGCTGTCTTCATTGGATCTTCTGTCCCTATTGCTTTGACAGTAGCCGTCAGGTTAACAAATTTCAGTTGGCAATCGAAAATAATTGTACAGACCAGATCGAGCATATTATCCGACGAAGAGGGCTTAGCCCTAATCAACCATTACAACAGGGAAATCTTCCCATATTACCTATTATTTGGGCTGCAAAAAAAGCCCATGTTGAGTCGGTGAAACAGTTACTAAAATTGGGTGCAGATGTAAACAGTCAAATGCAAGGAACTGGGCTTAGTAGTTACCCATCAACGTTGATTGCGGTATGCGCTTCTGAAAACCTTTCGCCTGAACGCGTTTTTGAAACAGTTAAGGTGCTTTTAGAGTATGGCGCTGATCCCTCACGTAATTGTATTATGCTCACCGAGCATGAAAAAGAAATATTTCAAAAAATGCGGGAAGAATTTCAAAAAGATCCAACTAAAGAAAAGCAAATTTTATCACAAATACCCCATGATTGGTTTAGACAGCGTACTGCATTAGATTTTGCTATAAAACATAAATACGTTGCTGCGATACAGGTCATTCGTCAAGCGATTGCCGAACAACGGAAAAAAGGCATTAAGACAGATGAACAAATTCATGATCAACAACCAGAAGATATCTAGTTGCCCTTCCATTATTGCACGGAATGTACCGTTACAGGACAAGAATTGGTTCTGTACGGGGGGTAAAGCGCAATATTATTGCTCTCCAAGAGCAGTATCTGAATTTCAGCAGGCTCTTTCGTGGGCCAATACTCAAGGATTGCCCATACATGTCCTTGGGCAAGGTGCTAATACACTTATCAGTGATGAAGGCTTTGACGGGTTGATAATACAGCCGATGCTCAATGATATTCAGGTTATTGGACAAGGTTCTGATCACTGTTTTGTCACAGTAGGGGCGGGCGTATCTATTCATAACCTTATTCTCTGGTGTCTTGAACATGCTATTGTGGGGCTAGAAGAATTTTCAGGCATTCCAGGTACGGTTGGTGGCTCGGTATACAATAATCTGCATTATTTTGAGTACTGCCTGGCAGATTTTTTAACCTGTGCACAAGTCATTGATCGCATAACAGGCACAATAACAATTGTTGACAAAGAATGGCTCTCATTAAGCTACGATAATTCAAGACTTCATGAAAAAACTCAGTTCTTAACAAGTGCAACATTCAAACTGAGGTCTGTTGCTGCCCTGGAGGCTTCCTATGCTAAAGGGCGTCGTGTAGAAATCATACGACATAGAGCGAAGCGGTATCCAATGACCAATACTTGCGGATCGTTCTTTAGAAACTTTCATGAACATGAAGTTCAAACACCTATCAATGGGAAAAAACTTACCTTTGTTGCCTATTATCTTGATAATGTAGGTGTTAAAGGGAACCTTGCTATTGGCAATGCGACCGTGAGCCATCAACATGCAAATATGATTGTTACCTTACAGAATGCGACAAGTTCTGATGTTATCGCTGTTGCTCGTGCGATGCAAGAAAAAGTCTTTAAAGCGTTCGGATTGTTACCTCAACCAGAGTGTGAACTCGTTGGATTTAAGAGTTATCCACTGCTCACGAGACAAGAGGCTCAAAAGTTTTAGTTCCCATATGAGCATGACTAGATCTTGCCATAATCAAAGTGGGAAACTGATCATAAAAATCAAAAATATATAAGCACAGTGTTTTGAGTGCAAAAAGTTTTTTAAGGTTATTTGATAATACTGATCCAATTTTGTGGGCGCGTAACTTTATAGGAAGCCTTAATAGAGCGCCATACCAGGTGGGTAGTCTAGTATCTATAAATTCTTGTATTGTGTTTGGCGATGGCTGTTTCAAGATATAGTGTTTGATATTATTATGCCATAATTCGATGCTTTTTTTATCGTTAACTAAGGCAAGTTCTTCAGCGAGTACAGTATCAAAATAACTTGCAAGCTTTTTCCATTCTGATACTTTTGCATAGATAAGTATATCTTCAAAAAATTTCAAATAATTGGGACTATCTTTAATTGCAGAGGGTAAAAGACTGTACACATTATGAGTCGTCATGTACCGATCATGCATAATATCAACAAGGGCATGAAACTCCATGCCTGCCTTAAATGAAGATTTTTCTCCGACTATCTGATCCCATGATGGGTGAGGATTGTGGGTTTTGTCTCGTTCAATTACGCCCAAGTACCGTATATCAGGGAAACTTGTGCCCACAATAAACTCTTGAGGGTTTTTATCTGGTAAAAAAGGTAAAATCAAGAGCCCAAGAACAATGTGCATGACTGGTGCTGGCATCGCTTATATCCTTCAATGACCACTATTGATATGATTTCTATTTCTATCACTAATATACAAAAATTTTTTACGACAATGCAATACTATCAATAACAATATATTTTTTTATTATTGATATAAATAATAGATATAAATAAATAAATGAGTGAGCGAGTTTTGATCAACCTATACATTGGGTAGAAAAAAATGTTGACGATAAAAAGCAAGTTCATGGATTGATTCTTGGATATCGTCAAGTGCCCGATGATGATCCTGTTTTTTAAACATGGTATGTGGATTATGTGGATACCAACGTTTGACCAGTTCTTTTACTGTTGTTACGTCAATCATGCGATAATGTAAAAAATCTACTATGCGCGGCATATGCATACGCAAAAAAGCTCTATCTTGCCATACAGAATTTCCGCATAAAGGTGCTATTCCCGGAGCGCAATACTGGTTCAAAAAAGTGAGAGTCTGTTGCTCTGCATCATGCATACTTATTAAAGAATGACGAACTGCATCAAGAAGCCCAGATTTTGAATGTTGATTAAAAACCCAGTCGCTCATAGGTGACATCTTATCTTCAGGTTGATGAATTATTAAAGAAGGTCCTTTGGCAAGAATATTCAATTGGTTATCTGTCACAATAGTTGCAATTTCTAATATGACATCTATTTCAGGGTGTAAGCCGGTCATTTCTAGATCAATCCAGACCAAACGTTGTTCTTTTTCGCCGGACATACAAAAACTCCTTGTAAAATATTTTCTCAACTTGAAGATCAATTTTAAAAAGCGTATTTATGCTAGCAAACTATGAGACTTTTGCAACACGCTTTTTCTTGACATCGAGCCGCAAAAAAATATCTTTATGTAATGGCTCTTGTACTTTGTATTACAGTAGATGTTGGAGTATTTCTCATGCATAAGCTACGTATCGGTGTGTTGATGGGTGGAAAATCAATTGAACATGAAGTTTCATTTAACTCAGGGCGCACAGTATGTGATCATTTGGATACTGCCCGCTATACAATTATCCCTGTCTATCAAACAAAAAAGGGATTTTTATATATTTTACCTTGGCACTTTTTGCACCGTGGTAAAACAACTGATTTTGCGCATCGTCTTGATAGCCAAGCAAAGCTTATTTCATGGGATGCTTTAAAAGATTTGGTTGATTTTATGTTTTTAGCAGTTCATGGCCGTTATGCAGAAGATGGTACAGTACAAGGGATGCTTGAAGTCCTCGGTATTCCTTACCTTGGTTCAGGAATATTTGCCAGTGCTCTATGTATGGATAAGGTTGTACAAAAAAATATACTCCAACATGCCGGGCTTTCGGTGCCGCATGGCATAGTAGTCTATCCACATCAGTTGGCCAAACTTTCTGAAAATACCCAGGAACTCTCACAGATGCTTGCTATGGCACAGGTGAAAGCGCCCTATATTGTCAAGCCCAGTGGTGAAGGATCAAGTTTGGGAGTTTCTATAGTTCAGGATGAAAAAGATCTTTATGAAGCAATACGTGTCTCTGCAAAAATTAGCGGGATTCATGTTCAACCTGTGCTAGTAGAAGAAAAAATTTGCGGTATGGAATTTTCTTGTATCGTTATCTATGATTACTTGAGTAATTCTCTCATACCAATGCCACCGACAGAGATCGCGCAAAATAATGATAATCGCATATTTGATTATGAACAAAAATATATGCCTGGGCGAGCATTAGAGCATACGCCACCACGTTGTTCTCAAGAACAGATAAAAAAAATTCAAGAGGCATGTGCTGCCGTTACAAAAGTTCTTGATGTAAAAACAGTGTCGCGCATAGATGGATTTTTAAGACCAGACGGTTCAGTTGTTGTTTTTGAAGCAAATACGTTGACCGGTATGTCGCCAACAAGCTTTTTGTTTCGTGAAGCAGCAGAACTTGGTATGAGTCATACACAGCTTATTAATCATTTAATAAAAACGGAACTGTATGACTATGGAATGCTCAATCATGAAGAAGAACAATCAATAACCGAGTTAAAAAAATCAATGAATACGAAAAAGATTCGCGTTGCTGTCCTTCTTGGTGGGCAGTCGCATGAAAAAGAAATTTCACTTGAATCTGGCCGAAATGTTATCTATAAATTGTCACCTCATACATACGAGGCTTGTCCAGTTTTTGTCAGCAGTGCCATGGAATTGTATACACTTACTCAGACACAACTTGTTCGAAATTCGACAGCTGAAATAGAAAATATTGTAGAGCAGGCAAGTAAAATAGGTTGGTCTGACTTGCCTTCTATTGCGGATTTTGTATTTATTGGGCTTCATGGTGGATTGGGTGAAAATGGTGCCGTTCAAGGGACTCTCGAGATGCTTGATTTACCTTATAATGGTTCAGGGGTACTTGCGAGTGCACTGTGTATGAACAAATATAAGACCAATGAATTTCTACGGGCAAACGGATTTGAGGTACCCAAATCTGTGCTTGTTCATAAAGATGATTGGTGTCTGGAAAAGCAACTTGTCATACAGCGCATAACAGAATCAATAGGATTTCCTATCATAGTAAAGCCTCATGATGATGGGTGTAGTGTTTTGGTGCAAAAAGTTAAACACGAAGAAGATTTGGTGTCTGCTATCGAAGCGATTTTTCTTGATGGCAAGTCGCACGCATTGGTTGAAGAATGCATCCTTGGTATGGAATTGACCGTTGGTGTTATTGGCAATGATAATCCAAAAGCATTGCCGGCAAGTCAAGCAGTGGTGAGTGGAGAAATTCTTTCAATAGAAGAGAAATTTTTGCCAGGTGCAGGTGAAAATCAGACTCCTGCTCCATTGCGGCCAGAGATCATGCAATTTATTCAATCAATAATGGAACGAGTTTATACAATCATCGGTTGTAAAGGATATGCCCGTATAGATTGCTTCTATCAAGATGCAACACAAAGTCCAACGGGAAATGATCGCGTCGTCATTCTTGAAATAAATACATTGCCAGGGTTAACCCCTGCAACGTGTATATTTCACCAGGCAGCTGAAATCGGCATCAAACCTATGGACTTTATAGATATTATTGTGCAGTTAGGGTTTGATCAACACAAAAAGCGTGATTTACAGCAAGACGATCATGGCCTAAAGACACTCAATGATATACTATCAAGTATGTCAATAGAACCGATCAATAAAGCTGATTGTTAAAATCCAGACTCTGATTCACTGCCTGATTCATCGTCTAAATCACCACCGGTTGCCTGTGCTCTCAATACCGATAACCTTTCCTGGATAAAGGGTGTTATATAGGCATCGGCATTCCTCATGCGTTCCTGTTCTTGTTGTGTCAGTGATCTGGTTGAGCGTGGTGGTGGGTTAAATAATTCTGCTGTTGAGTCAGTTGTGCTTGATTGAGGGGCTTCATATGGGGATCTGCTGTCCCATTCGCTATCAGGGCGCATTTGAGGGGAATCAGGTGAAGTTTTTTTCTTAGGGTCTTGAACATGTTGAGCAATACGTTTTTGGAGTGCTATGGCTGCTGGTGCGGCTGTTTTTTTTGGACAAGTTCCTATGCTTCCTTGCGTTTTTACGCAATAGGGTGCAGCTTGATTTTGAGTATGTTGTTGTATATGCACAGGTACAACGGGCTTTTCTTTTTGAGCGGCTTGTTGTCTACACGTCTTAGTAGTAGCTGGTGCTGGAGTTGGTTTAGATTTGTGTACCGGTGTTTGCATGCTTAAGGGTGTTGGAGCTTTTAGAGCATGTTTCTTTGTCTGCAGAAGGTCTTGTGAGACAGGGCAGGCAGCTGCGGCACTGCCGACTTTTACCGTTCGGATAATCACTGTCGGAGCATGATCTTCAGGCTTCTTTTTTATAATTTTTTTGCGTTCTTGAGCTGTCGGTGTCGGTAATTTTACGGATATTTTTGGACTCAGCATTTCAAAGGAAGATTTAAGAGTTCTGTATGCATGCTGATGGGATAATGCTTCTGATGCCAGGTTCGCAATCATAATATTCATAATATGTAAGGAAGGTACAAGGCCAATCTGACAGATCATTGATTCAATAGCTTCGACTAATTCGTTAGAGTTATCAACCTCTATAGCATCAAAAATTCGTTGAGCATACATGAGCCCGGGGTCAGGCGGTAATATTCTTTTTGACATTACAGGGGCTTCTGATCTTTGAAAACTAGCAATCCATGAATAAAGTGCCTTGGTAGCATTAGTTTGACCTGCTGTATCGCCCAATAGTTTGTTCAGTATTCGTATAGCTTGTGTCTCATCGATACTGTACATCAATTCTGCAGATCGGAGTACTCCATTGACATCATTTTTACGTAGTGCATTCATGATGAGGGTTAACGTTTCATCATCAAAGGGGCTGCTTTGGGGAGTGTTACAGGAGTGTATAATGCCGGATGAACAGACGAAAAGACATACAAGAAAGCAAGCACGTATCGTAGCCATAATAACACCTCTCATTTATAAATTAAAATGCAAATTGAATAAATAAATTTTTTTTGTTTATTTTTACATATTTTTTGATTTTATAAAAATATTATATTTTATATTGCTTATTGTGTCAACTGATCTTTTTGCTCTGTGTTAGGGCAACGTGATAAGCTCTTAATTTTGCATCTTTTTTTGCAATAGATCTTATGCAAAATTTTTAACGTATAAAATAAGTCTTTTCAAATGACGAATGACATGTTATACCATTCTTGAAAAATGAAGTTCCAATTTGCTAAAAAGAACATTCTCTGGTAAAAAGAAAGAAGGAAAGTTTGAAGCAGTTATCGGGAGAATGACAAATGAATATCACGGTAGTGTTTGAAG
>JAKASV010000046.1 GCA_021818945.1 bacterium
TGAGTTCATGCTTCGAGTCGGCATGATGCATGCCTGCCTCAGCACGAACGGATCTAATTAATCATTATAAATTGCTTATTCAAGACCTAGCGTAGTCAGGTCCCCTACACTTTTTGAGTAGTTACTGAAGCACTATCTCAAATAACTTCAGTTATTGATTCGCTTTTAACATTATTAAAACCAGCTAACTAATAAAATATAGTTAAAAATAATGGCATAGTGCATTTTTGCATGATGCCATTATTTTTTTGGTACGACATAATCTTCAAGAAAAAGTGACTATAGCCCCATATCTTTTAAAAATGCGTCTTGGTTAGGTTCACGGCCCAAGAATTCTTTAACCATAAGAGCAGGTTCTTTGCTGCCTCCTGGGCGTAAAATTGTATTGCTAAAATACTTACCAATTTCTTGATTGAGGAGCCCTTGCGCTTTGATTTGAGCAAAGATATCAAGAGCTAATACTTTTGAATATAAATAGCTATAATAGCAGGCTCCATAACCAGTCAGATGACCAAAAGAGCAATACATATGATTATCTTGGTCAAATTCTATGTGTAAAGGGATGTTTTTAAAAGTTTTTTGCATAAATTCATAGAGATTATTGCAAGGAGCTCCATAATAACCAAGAGACAACAGAGCATAAAAACCCTGCGTTAAGACATAACTGCCAGAGGCTAAGTTTTTTATCGAAATTATGGTGTTTATTACCTCATCGGGCAAAGGTTGCCCTGTTTTGTAGTGATGACTAATCATACGTAAAATATCTTTATCAAGCATCCATTGTTCAAACATCTGCGAAGGAACCTCTACAAAATCGATCTTAACATTAAGGGATGCAAATGACCCCATTTTAGTTTTGCTGAGTAGAGAATGAAGTGCATGACCAAATTCATGGAAGAAACATTCAACATCATCGCGTTTTAGCAATGAAGGTTTAATGGGTGTCGAAGGTGGAAAGTTAGCTATTATCATGCCAAGAGAGGGCCCCCCATTAAGTAAGGAAGGAATGATACTCGTTTGGCAGGCATGATTATATTTGTTTGCACGTGGGTAGAGATCTAATAATAGGTAGCCAAGCAGAGTTCCCATTTCACGATCTTTTACACTCATGACCATCACATGTTTGTCCCATAAGCCTGCCATAGGTTTTGTTTCAAATGATAAGTTAAAAAATTGTGCATAGATATTCATGAGGCCATCTATGGTACGTTCCATAGGAAAATATTCAGCAATGATACGATCATCGAGATTGTAATGCTTTTTTTCGTACCAGGCTTTTAAAAATGCCAGATCCCAAGGCTTGATCTTGCCATCTGACGCCAGGCGAACAGAGGAAGGGAGCTCCTCAGTTAATGTTGAGTAATCTTTAGCTTCTTTTAAAGCAGCTTTTTCTAAAAGCTTATTAATAAATTCAGTAGCATTTTCCGGCTTTTTAACCATTGTTGTATCTAAATTCAGATGAGCATATGAATCAAAACCAAGAAGCCGTGCAAGTTCATCACGTTTATTTATGATCTGGCATAGGATAGAACCATTGGCCGGATAGGCGCGATTAATGTGCGCTTTATACAAAGCTTTACGTGTAGATCCGATAGCACAATGTTTCATTATGGCGGTATAAGTAGGATAATCTATTCCAAGAATATACTGGCCATTTGTATCTTTTTTTAAATTGTTGATAAAATCATCATCAAGGCCTTCTAGTTCTGCTCTTTTTACAGAAATTGTCCTATTATCAGTTGCTATAGTGGTTTCATATTTTAATGAAAGTTCTGTGAGTTGATTTTCAAGATCGCGGACTTTTTGTAGATCTTTGTCAGGGAGTTCTAACCCTCTTCGTTTATAATCTTCAAGAGTTTTTTGTAAATAATAGCACTCTTCATCGGATAGGGCTTCTCGAGAAGCATTGGTTTGTGCATAATCTTTTAATGCATTATAGAGTGCTTTATTGTTGGTTATATTTTCGAGCGCAAATTGCGAGATTTTTACTATCGAATCCTGGCATGCATTACGAATCGATTCATCAGGGCTTACGTGTCTGAGTGCTGAAATGATGTTACCAGTTATTGCTAGAGAAGATAGGGTTTCTAACTCATCGAGTGCCCGTGCTGTATTTTCAAAGGTTCGATGTTCACGAGGAATATCAATAATTGTATCAACTATCTTTTGTGCTTCTTGAATAGATTTTTGAATACGATCCTCAATTTCTTGTTTGTCTTTGGGGAATAAGCCTGTAATGTCTTTTAGTGTTTTTATTGCTATAGGTACATGAATGGGTCTTTTCCGTGCATAGTTTATTATGCATATGAAAGAAATAAAGACTAAAAGAACAACAGATAACACAACTGCGAGCATATGTAAGGATACATCCATGGCGACCCTTTTAATAAAAATTTTTAACCAGCTTATTCAGTATAGCCTATTTTTGTATCGTATACACTTTGCCTTTAGTGCTATCAAAGCAAAATAGAAATGTCCGCTTTTTATCAATAATATATCTTGGATTGGCGCCATCTTTGGTATGTTCTGCTTTTCCAATAACCTTTCTCTCGGTTGACTAACTTTTAGCTTTGTACATAAATTCGACAAAAAGGTGCTGCTTTTTCTGAGTCTCTGCAAAAAAGCCTCCCAGCCTCATTTATAGTTGGTTTTAATATTTCTTCTAGGCAGCTATTACCTGCAATGCCAGTAATATAATAAACGTTATTTCTTTCGCACCAATCAAACATTTGATGTCGACAAAATCCACTGTCACCTGCCAGGTATTGTTGATGGCCCCAGTTACCCAGGGGCATCAGAATAAAGCAGTGTTTAGTCTTGTTCGCTGTAATATGCCTTTAATACTAAGCCAATAAACCAACCTAAAGCAATCGACCAATAGGATTTATACGGTATAAAGAATTCTCCATCGAATCCTAAGTGCCTCATAATATAAACAACGCTGACAGCTAAGCCAATGGTTGTCATAGTATTGCGTGCTTGCTCTTTAATTATGGTGAGTAACTTTGGATTCATGTTACCCTTATGGCAAAGGCAATGCTAGACCGAATGCGCATGCAGCTGCTGACACTCCTTCGATCGCTGCAATAAACCCTGCCACTGTTCCCGTAGCAGCAACTACACCACCTACCGCTGTCGTTGTCGCTGTGGTTGCGGCTGCTGAAGTTCCTATGGCGGCCGCTACTGCTCCTGCGGCGCCTGTTCCAGCTGCCGTCGAAGCAACAAGTGCTGCAGATCCCGCATTAATTGCTGCTCCTACAGCGACACCAGCTGTCCCACCTGTTGCAACTACTGCGGTAACTGCTGCTGCCGTACCGGCTGCCGCTGCTGTTCCTACTGCGCCCCAACATAAAGATTTAGTTATCCAATATAAAGCCATTGCTGTTACAGGACCACCGCCCAATCCAGGAACCTTTGCCTCTAAGCGGTACTCGCCGTCGCTTAATCTGATTGCTTTAATGCGATTGCCCTGCTCAACAAAAGTCTTTAGTTTATCTGGACTCATGCGCTTCAATAAAGGATCGACAAAATGCGATTTTACTATCTGTTCCTTTTGACCATCAAATATCCTAAATCCATTCTCATCGCGGATTAATTGGCGCATCATACCGAAAGATGACAATGAGATAAGCATTGCAATGCTAAGACATAGCTTGTAAGAATAATTCATGTAATAACCTTTATATACGTTATACAAACGACAAAAAAATATTCTGGTGACATCGGAAAAAAAGAATGTTATGTTTTTAGGCAATAATAGCCCTATACCATGTCAGACCTCTTCTGTTCGGATGGTTTAAGAATAAAAGTTAGAAGAGATTCTAGTATGACTTGGTTTATGAGTCAACAATGGATTGTAAATATTTTAAAATTCAAAAAGTTTTTCTACACGTATTTTAAACGAAATATAGAATTAGAAATTTTCAGGAAATTAGTACTTTATTATAAGGGAAAAGCCTTGGATGCCGCTCGTGTCTTTTCCAAAAAAAGTACTGCGTTTAATTAATGCGGTAGTTTAAAAAAGATCGATTTTTTACGCGATAGTTAAAGAGAAAGATCTGCACTGGCAATTCTCGCCGAATCAATCAGAAGATAAATAAATCACTGGCATACTAGGTCAGCAAGCAACTTGCCTCTTTTTTTAAGCCATTATTAATTGGTTCTGTCAACAAAATGAACAACCTTAAAAATAAGAGCGGCTTCCAAGAACAGCTTTTGATCGCAAAATCGCTTCAAAAAAACGGTGTCAATTTTTTCTTATGGCTTATTGAGCCATTGTTTTAACAATTAGATAAAGTCCTGTAGAAGATGATAAAGAATATGTGGATGCACTAGAAAAAAAGCTATTAGAAGAGGTGCATGAATTTTTGTCAGCACGAGATAACGATGAAAATGCACAGTATGAGCTTGCTGACATTTTGGAAGTCATAGACGCAATTTGTGTTGCAAGAAAATTCAGCAAAGAAAATATCTTTGATAAAAAATTAAAGAAAAAGGATGAAAATGGTGGTTTTGAAAAAAGATTTTTTCTTGTACAGAAAGATTGATATTGAAGGTGATACTTGAATTTATCATTCCCTGTGAGTAACCTGCTATTTAACCATCAGTAACCCTATGTTCTTTAATTTCTGTGCTCGCGATCTGATCCCAATAAACAGCACAAGCTTCTTAATAAAAAAATATGTACAATCCGATCTTGACTTAGTTACTAAGTCATACTATTATCCCATTTAGTTTTGTTGTTTTAATAGCTCAATTAAACAGAGGGTTTTTACATGAATTATTCATGCAAACTTTTTTTTAGCTTTACAGTACTAGCTTCGGCTTCATGTGTTGGTATGTCAATGAAGGTTCGACGTAGTGATACTGGATTTACAGTATTAGATGGCCGAGAAGAACATCAGATAAAATATTATGATGTGCATCCATTTTTGCGCAATTTATCACAAGAAAAGCTGGAACAATATGAGGCGGTAGGTAATCGCTATAGGGCTATAAAGTTACGGAATGGTCAAGGTTATGATTATGCGGTGCAACCTGAAGGTGGGCTTAAAGGCGGTGGCCCCATTTTAGGGTTCTTTGCTGTAGCTGGAACTTTAGTTGCAGGTGGAGTAGCAACAATAGGTGCTGCAGCTGGAGGTTTTGTAGTGGGTGGCCCAGCGGGGGCAGCAGCGGCTGGAGTACTAACAGCAAAAGCGACATGTGCAGCTGCAGTTTATGTTGCAATTGCAACAACAGCAACTCCAACACCATAAGATAAAACAATGAATTTAAAACTAATACATAATCTGCCATATGTACTATTACTTGTATTGATGGGTACCATATTTAATTGGAGTCTTGATGGCAGGATTATATGGTCGAAATTTTTCTCATTGATTCCTTTAGTATATTGCTGTCTATGGTTTTGCCAAAAAATAAGCGTAACCGTAGGAGAATTTACTTTGTTGAATGCTTTCAAGAAAGAAGGCTACTTAATGGTACTTCTGGCAGCTGGAGGTATATACGGTCATTATTGGAAGTTCCATACGGTGTCTGTGATTGATTGTGGACTCTATAGCATATTGTCAGTATTGATGCTGATAATAATTGAGAAATCACTTTATGCTGATGACCGTCATTTTGTTAGCTAGTTATTGGGCTGTTTTAAAAAAATAGCAAAAAAAGAATGTTGATTTAGTTTAAGCATCTTTTTTGGGCTGCAAGAAAATAAGAAATAAAGTTCTTGCAGCTCTTTGTTTTCAAAGCTTCAAAACGACTTTTTTAGTAAACTTTATTGCTTCTCGATTGTTATGATGGGTTTACTATTATTTTCTTTTATAGCACGCAGCTTTTCTCGCAATTGAATAGCCTTTTCAAAATCAAGTCTATCGGCAGCCTCTTGCATTTCACGCTCGATTGCAAGAATAGTTTCGAGGTTAATTTCGGGTATTTTTGTTTGCAGCTTTTTCTTAGCCTTGTTTTGTTGCGATGCCTGTGCAATAGCTTGTTGAATATTAGCAATACTTTTTGTGACTTCCCGTTGGACCGTTTGTGGTATAATGCCGTGTTCTTCATTAAACTTTTGTTGGGCTTGGCGTCGACGGTTGGTTTCATCAATGGCAGCCTTCATTGATCCCGTGATTTTATCAGCATACATTAATACGCGCGATTCGGTATTACGTGCAGCACGTCCTATCGTCTGTATCAATGATCGTTTATCACGTAAGAAACTTTCAACATCAGCATCCATGATGGCAACGAGTGCTACTTCTGGAAGATCTAGGCCTTCACGCAATAAATTAACCCCCACAAGACAGTCAAAGATGCCCAACCGCAATTTTTGTAGCAGTTCAGTTCGTTGAGGAGTCTTGAGTTCGCTATGTAAGTAACAGACTTTGATATGCCGTTCTTGTAGATAGCGTGCCAAATCCTCTGCTAATTTTTTTGTCAGTACCGTAACAAGAGTTCTAAACCCTTTTTCGGCTGTTTCGTTAATTGCTTTAATAAGATGATCAAGTTGTCCTTCACGCTTATGTACCTCGATGCGCGGGTCGAGCAGCCCGGTAGGTCGGATAAACTGTTCAACAATTTGATCAGAATTGGTCATTTCGTAATCACCAGGTGTTGCCGAGACAAATATCACATCTTTGAAATATCGTTCAATTTCGTCAAATTTTAATGGTCTATTGTCATATGCTGAAGGTAACCTGAAGCCAAATTCTATTAAGTTCTTTTTACGAGCCTTATCACCGGCATGCATGCCACGTAGTTGAGGAAGAGCGATATGGGACTCATCGAGAATAAGTAAAAAATCGTCGCCAAAGAAGTCAAACAGACAAAATGGTGGTTGGCCGGGAAGTCGTCCATCAAAATGGAATGAATAATTTTCAATGCCAGAACAATAACCAATCTCTTTAAGCATTTCAAGATCATGAGTTACGCGTGCTTGCAAACGTTCTTTGTATATTTCTTTGGTGAATGTTGGTAAGTATGCATCAAGTTCTGTCTTAATACTGCTTATTGCAGCGATTTTTTTATCTTCTGTGGTGACAAAGTGTTTGGCAGGTAGCACAAGGGTGTTATCAAGATCCATGACCGGTGTATTGTTTAATTTAGTGACCCACTGAATACGATCAACAGAATCGCCAAAAAACTCTACGCGCAACTTTTCTTTTTGATAGGGCAAATTTACTTCGACCGTATTACCATACACTTGGATGGTACCGGGTGCCCCTTTATCTATTTCATTGCGGTTGTATTGAATAAAAATCAATTGATGGAGAAAGTCATGGCGTGAAAGTTTTTGTCCAACATGAATTTTTAAAGCCAAATTTCGATAATCAGAGGGGTTGCCAAGTGAATAGATGCTAGAAACCGAGGCGATAACTATGGTGTCAGGTCTATTGATAAGTGATGCTGTTGCTTCAATGCGCAGTCGCTCAATTTCGGCATTTATTTTTGTCTCTTTAGGAATATAGATATCCTGGGCTGGCAAGTATGATTCTGGCTGATAATAGTCATAGTAACTGACAAAATAACAGATCTTGTTTTGAGGGAAAAAAAGCGAAAACTCTTCATACAACTGCGCAGCTAAGGTTTTGTTAGGAGAAATAATAAGTACCGGCTTATGTTGTTGCGCTATCACATTAGCGAGTGTGAATGTCTTGCCTGATCCGGTAACTCCCACAAGAGTAGATCTGCTAGGCCGTCCTTGCACAAGCTGCTCAATAGCTTTTGGCTGGCTGCCAGATGGCATAAAAGGACAATGAAGTTTGAATGTGGCAGCATGGCCTGCCATTAAAGTTTTTTTCATAGTAATATCAGTATAGCAATAAACTGAAATATTACAACTTGTCTTGTATTACAAAGAGAGATAATAATAGTTCTCTTGCTGCCCACAATCTTATGGTTATATCAGTATAATACCATTCAACATAATTAATCTGCCAATGTTGCCCAAGACCTAGAACAGAGTTTCTCAATTGCACCGCTAATACCAGTAAATGCTTTCCAAGCAAGAGTCACTGCATTCATAATATCTGCATAA
>JAKASV010000047.1 GCA_021818945.1 bacterium
ACTTTATTGTTATTACAAAGCAAATTGCTTGCAGAAAAACAAACAAGTAATGCTGTTTTTATATTCATTTTTTACACTCTGTGATTAAATCTGACATCCTCTTAAACACTTCGATTATAGATTCTTTAATATGCGGTACGCCAGGAAATTCTTTTAATAATTTGCTTGGGTCAAGTTCATTATTGGATCGGCCTGCCTTTAAAATTTTACTTTGTTCTTCTACACTGAAATTATGATATGTGAAATTAGGATCAACAAATTTTTTATAAAGATCCAAGATCTCATTATGTGATATGGCGCCTGGGTTGACAAAGTTGTAGACACCTGTAAGTTTGCGCTCTGACATTTTTAATGCGACGGGTAGCAGATCAGTTAAAATTGTCATCGAGTTTGGTATGTTAACAATTTTTTTATACCCAATTATTTTTGTGATAAAGCTTCTTGGGTGTAAATCATCTGAAATAGGCATGCGTAAACGCAAGTTAAGGACATTAGGATAGTCTTGTAATAATGTATCAAGCATTATTTTTGTTTTTGAATAATAAGAACCTGCAAAATTTGGCTTTTCTTCTTCTGTAAATCCCTTGCCGCTGTACATAGGATGTTGATCATCATATTCATAGATGCAGCCAGTTCCGAAATTGGTCATATGAATACCATGCTTGAAGCAGAGGTCTGCAAGAGTCAATGCTCCAATAATATTTGCACGAATCACTTCTTGTTTGTGATCTTCGCACCAATCAACATTGGGGCGTCCAGTTTTGCCTGCTGCATTGAGTACAAAATCAGGTTTGGCAGCTATAATTTCAGTTTCAACTGCTTCGCGATTTTCAAGACGGGACTGAGCTTTTATTACGGTGTGACCTTGCTTTTCCAACATTGCTGCTAATTTTCCTCCAATCCAACCCTCTGCCCCAAAAATAAGATAGGTGTGGGCATGGCAATAGGTGGTAATAACGATTGATAGGATAAATGCTGTCGCTAATTTGCTATACATTTTTTCTCCTGCTATAAAGTTGTTAATCCTGTTCCCATGCCCCCTAAAAACATTAAGAAAAGATATTTATTGCTTTGCAACTTTATTGTTGTCTACTTGTACAGGAACCCACTGCATCATTTCAAGTCGTTTCCACCATCCTTCGTTCTTTTTGTACCATTCAATTACTCCTTGGAGAGATTCTTTAAAATTTCGTTTCGCTTTCCAGCCCAAAAGTCTTTCAGCCTTATCAGTCGAAGAAATGTGACAAGCTACTTGCCCAGGCCTATCTTCTTGATGCGTAAGTCCGTTTTCGCTCAATCCAAACTCCTTGATTATCATCTGAGCGATTTCGTGCACAGATGTTGAAACTCCCGTGCCTAGATTGATAACCTGGCTTTTTATTGCATCAAAGTTGTCAACGTGAAGTACTTTATCTAATGCTTCGCATGTATCAGAAACATGCAGCCAATCACGTTTTGCACTGCCGTCACCATGAACGGTTAGTGGCAATCCTTTTATAGCATGTGTGATAAATCGTGGGATAACCTTTTCTAAATGCTGATTAGGACCATAGTTATTAAAAGGTCGAATGATAACAGCTGGTATATTATAGGTACAACAATAGGACCAAACAAGTCGATCTGCCCCTGCTTTTGCTGCAGCATAAGGAGAACGTGGCTTTAAAGGATGATCTTCTGTAATAGGCTCTGTTTCAGCAGTACCATACACTTCTGAAGTTGAGATATGAATAAATCTTTGTACATTTTTATGCTTGACCAAAGAATGGAGCATGGTCAATGTACCCATGACATCAGTATCCACAAATGTTCTGGGATTTAGTAAGCTTCTGGTGACATGACTTTCTGCGGCAAAATGTACGACAAGATCAGACTTGTTCATACAGACATCAACGACCTCTTGATTAGTAACACTATCGTATACAAATTCAAATCGTTCTGAATTTTTTATGTAATCAGGGATATTTTCCATGTTACCTGCATATGTCATAGCATCCAGAACTATAAATTTATAGTGAGGATATTTGTCAAACATGTATCTCAAGAAGTTGCTGCCAATAAATCCTGCTGCGCCTGTCAATAAAACTGTTTTAGAGTCAGAAGACTTGGCTGTTTCACTAGGGTTACATTGAACAAGACAAACTGATAAGATTAATGATGCCGTGAGTAATCTTTTAAGCATACTATTCTCCTTAATATTAGAACATTTCCACTAAATTACAGTTTTGTCAAAGTATTCTTTCCTCCCAATTTTTTTACGAATTCAACCTCTAACTACTATTAATCATCTTTTTTTATCCTAACTCAAATGTTAACTATAATTAAAGGCTCAAGGCAAGATTTAAAAAAATAATTTTTACAAAAGATATCAAGAGTTATTTCTAGATCGTGATTTTGATTTTGCTGTATCGAATTAGTAAAGCTTATTTTTTGTCATGACAATTCAAAATATCTGTCATGAAATTAAACAATAGCTCTTTTTTTTGTTTGATAAACTTTGGTGATTGATTAGCATAATTTGATCCGTCTTGATAATGCAAAAAGGTGTCTTTTAAAATAAATTCAACTTTTGGTGGAAATTTTTTAGCTCTTATAGCTTGAATGATGGTGGCATCGAAATTGAGTTCTTTTAAGATCCGGGTATTATGAGGGCAAGTTTTTTTTGTTGATTTACAATTTTTGCATTGCAGGTACTGTGGCCATGTTTGAAAATTATTGCCATTAAAATGGGAAGGGAAGATATAATTTGACCAGTTTTCATCGATAAAATGTCGGTATTCTTGATCAAAACAGAGTATCTTTAGTTGTGGATTTTCTTGAAAATAATAATGGAGAAATCCGCCTGAATCTACATAGGTACCATCAATCAATCCATTCTTAAACTGCATAGAGTTTTTATGTGGAAGTTTATCCATTCTAAAGAACATAAGTCCTGCCCAAAGATAGCGTATTTTTTCATCACGCACTTGGCGCAAGCCAGCAATATCATAATCTTGCATGAATGTTGCAACGCTGAATTGTTTTATTAATAACATGTCTGAATCAATCATCATCACTAATCCAGGATGCTTGAATGCTACTATGTCCATGGAATAGTGTATTGCCTCAGCATGGCGAGCAGCAGCCCAAAAAATACCCCGATTTAAATCTAATTTCAAATTTGCACGGGTCCTATTTTTTTGTGGGACTTTGTAGCATTGTATTCCTATTGATATGCACATTGAATCGATAGTACGAGCGATATTATGATCTGTGGCGTCATTAAATACGACATATTCAAAATCATCGATTAAGAATTTTTTAAATGAGCGATATTGCAAATCAATAAATGCTGGCTGACTATAATTATGAGTTATTATTAATAATTTCTCATTACTCAGCAGGCAATACGGAAGAATCAAACCTAATATCAATATGCTGTTTCTAAAGTTCATGACCAACCCTTTTCATTAGTATTTTCTCTAGATTACACCATAATGCTTGATAGTGTATTAAGCAAGTAGTGACTTTGTCACGAGTAGCTTTTAATTTCTAAAAAAATCAGGTAGAAAAAAGTAGAGACTTTTGTCTTTGTGATAAAAAGAAAAAACTGCTTTTTTTATAGGGAGTTCTTAATGATTTTATTAAAATCTGTGCAAGGCGACGGACGAACATGCAAATATTTTGTCATTATCTCTCTGGTGAGCGTCTTTAGCATTTCAATCGAAAGTAGTGCTTTGAAAAAATCAGACTTTAATGCAGTAGACTTTTTTGAGTCTATGAGAGCTCATTCTCGTCAGTTTGATTTGGAATATGCCGGAAAAAGTCCAGTAGCCCTTGCATTCAAAGCTCTCTATGATCAATTTTTTATAAAGGATTTTGATTATCGACAAGAACCTAGAATCCCTAAAATAATTCATCAAATTTGGCTTGGTAGCAAGCTTCCACAACAATATTATCAATGGCAGCAAACATGGATTAAATATCATCCGGATTGGCAATATATATTGTGGACTGATGCAGAAATAGAAAAACTTGATTTAGAGAATAAATCTCTTTACGATGCCTGCAAATCATACGGTGCAAAATCAGATATCGCTCGCTATGAAATTTTATATCGATTTGGTGGGATGTACGTAGACACTGATGTTGAATGTTTACAACCGTTAGATATTTTTCATCATAGTTGTGATTTTTATGCTTCATGTGATAATGCAGAAAAAGGGAGAATAATTCGCATTACCAATGCACTTATAGGCATCAAGCCGAGGCACTCAATTATGAAATTGTGTATTGAAAAAATCAAAAAGTTGCCAGTTGGCCCTATACGTGGTGCTGAGCAAGTTATTGCAGCTACTGGGCCTGGACTACTTACAGAATGTTTTTTTGAGACTTCAAGCGAATGGCACGGTCCATGTGTAATTTTTCCGGCAACTTATTTTGTTCCGTTCCCTTGGAGTGCTCGATTTATAGAAGCTAATTCAAGTGATGACAACGTAAAAAAATGGATAAAACCTGAATCGTTTGCTATTCATTATTGGCATGGATCATGGACTAATTATTCACATAAATTTAAGGCACAATAACAAGCGAATACTTTGATGTTACTTGTATGTGCTGAAGAATATATTTATTAAAAAAAATGCTTAATTAGCGCCCATTCTTCAGTACTGTTAGTAATCCCTGAAAATCCTCAGGTGCTTCCTTGCAAAATCTATGTTCTTTCCCATCAAACTGGAATGACAAGCTGTAGGCATGAAGAGCCTGTCGTTTTATGAACTTAGATTTTTTCCCATAAACGGGGTCGCCAACGATCGAATGACCGATAGCTGCACAATGGACTCTAATTTGATGTGTGCGGCCAGTGATTATAGTGGCTTGGATAAGAGCATTATGTTCAAAATATTGTTTCACAGCATAATGGGTAATTGCATGGCGAATTCGCCGAGATCCACGTGCGAACTTACATGTGGTTGGAGCTCCAAAATCAGGAGCCACCTTATATTCTGGGAATGCGGCCATTTTGTTGCCCTGAGGGCTTCTGCCTATGGGAATATCAATAGTTCCTGATGGGTCTGGATGACCTTCAACGACAGCAAGATAGGTCTTATGGATGGATCGATCTTTAAAAAGTCTGCTGAATGCAGCATGGGCATATGGTGTTCTTGGTACTATCAAGAGGCCAGATGTATCTTTATCGATTCTGTGCACAATGCCCGGGCGGTCGCTGTATCCGACTTGCGATATCCCAGGGTAGTTGACCAAAAGCCAATCGACAAGAGTGACAGCCAGACTACGTTCTGACGGGGCATGGACCATGATGTTTGCTGGTTTATAGATAATCAAAAAATGGTCATTCTCATGTAATACCTCGATGTCTAGATTTTTGTTTTTGACCATTTCGACTATCGCTGTGTGTTCCAGAGCCCGTTTTGGAGGGAAATTTATCATGATAGTGTCCAGTGCTTTGACCGGGCAGCTTGACTTTGTGATTTGTTTGCCATTTAAGCAGGCATAGCCCTCTTTAATGATATGCTGAAAAAAGCTTCGTGAATATGCGGGTAAAAGAGTTGCCAAGGCCGAGTCAAAACGCGAGGATGCAGATCCTTCTGGGACATGAACAGTGATAACGCTATTTGGGACGATAATGGGTGGGATCTCCATTTTTTTTGCACTCCCGCAACTTTTTTAATTGAGAAAAATTATATTAAATCCATTTGATACTTAGAATAAAATATTTTACGTTAAAGTCAAATGGACAATGGTATCTTTTATGCTATACTTGCCATATAAGTTCTTCCATCTGGAAGCCTAGGGCTGTATGCTCAGAATCGTCATAAAAAACATTCAATTATTGCCAAAGGGGCTCATGGAGATAGTATGGATGAAATAACTATTTTACAAGAGATACGTGAGCATATTGAAACGGTCATTTCACGTGATTCGTCACTAGGAGTCTATTTGTGGAATGCTCTTATCAAGCTCCATCCGGCTGATATTGGCCGGTTTTTAACCGATATAGAAGAAGAGAATTTTAAGGCCTTGTTTTTACAGTTTCCTAAGACTTTGCAGTTGGAGGTCTTTGATGAACTTTCTGGGCCTAGCCAGATTGAAGCACTTGACGCCATGGATGAACAGGGAAAAGCTGATGCTCTTAATAGATTGCCTGCCGACGAATTGACTGATCTTTTTGAGCTTTTGTCTGACGAGCAACTTAAAAGATATCTTGAGATTTTACATAAAAAGGCTCGCGAAAAGGTGCTTTCTTTGCTCCAATTTCACCCAGAATCGGCTGGGGGTATCATGGATACCGAGGTGTTAACTCTCCAGTGGGACTTTACGGTAGAAAAAAGTATTTCTATTTTGCAACGCCTAAGTCCCCATCGAGAGATATACCAGCAAATTTATGTGACAAATCGGGAACATCAACTTAAAGGGTACATCAACCTTGAGGACCTGGTATTACAGAGGCCCCATAATCGAATAGAATCGTTTATGCACAAGGTAGAGATGTCTTCGACTCCTGATGAGGACCGAGAAGACGTTGCTAAAAAAATGGTCCATTATGGCCTTATGAGTGTGCCAGTAATCGATGAGGAGGACCATCTACTAGGCATTATCCAAAGTGATACCTTGGCGGAAGTTTTGGTCGAAGAGGCTAGTGAAGACGTCCAAAAGATGTCTGCCTTACAGCCCCTTAAATACCCCTATTTTGAGACCCCATTTTTCAAGATTTTATATCAGCGAGGCTATATTTTACTTGCCTTATTTATTGCGCAGTCATTTTCTGCCACAATCCAGCAGGCCTATTCAGCGACCTTGCAATATGGGCTGCTGTTATATTTTACGACTATGCTCATAAGTACAGGAGGTAATGCAAGTAATCAAACATCAGCTGTTGCAATACAGGGAATGCTCACCGGAGATATAAATTCATCAAATATCAGGCGCTTTATTCGACGAGAGATGCTTATGGCGTTGGCCTTAGCGGGCATTTTTGGTGTGGCTGCCTTTATACGCAGTTATATGTTCATACGCAATAGTGGGTCTAATTCGCAGGCTCTAGAAAGCTTCGCAATAGCTATGTCCCAGGCATTAATAGTTTTTGTATCGGTAAGTATAGGTAGCTGTGTTCCTGCAATACTTAAGCGTCTTAATATTGACCCTGCTTTTGCAGCTGGGCCGATGTTAGCAACCCTCATGGATGTTGTTGGAATTCTCATTTTTTGTATGGTAGCTAAGTTTATCCTGACTTAAAGTTCTTCTTCTGACATTAACAAAAATATTCATTCTAGGGCTTTACTACATAAATGTTTGATTAAAATTTGTATTTTCCTTGACAAATTTGACCATGATAGGTACCTTTTTATAGTAAGTTTCATCTTTTATATGCATAAAAAAATGAGCCGCTAGCTCAGTCGGTAGAGCATCAGCCTTTTAAGCTGAGGGTCGTTGGTTCGAGCCCAACGCGGCTCACCAGTCTTGGCTCCTACGGAGCTACGCCTGGCAGGCCAAGCTTTCCAAAAGCTATGGTTATTGAAAAATTACGCGTCCCTATCGTCTAGGGGTCTAGGACATCGCCCTTTCACGGCGAAAACAGGGGTTCGAATCCCCTTAGGGACGCCATAGTAGACCTTACGAACATTTTACTATCAAATCAAATGGCTTTTGTACGTCGTAGACGACGTTTCCGTCTTCTACTTTCAGGTTCGATAGAATCAGCTTGATTAATTGGCGTTTTTCTTCAACCTCAGAACTCAAAAATAAGTCATATGCCATATTTGTTACGTCTAGTACGTATTTTGTGGTAATAAAATAATTTTTATCGAATCTCTATT
>JAKASV010000048.1 GCA_021818945.1 bacterium
GCTTCAAACACTACCGTGATATTCATTTGTTATTCTCCCGATAACTGCTTCAAACTTTCCTTCTTTCTTTTTACCAGAGAATGTTCTTTTTAGCAAATTGGAACTTCATTTTTCAAGAATGGTATAACATGAGGCCAAAAGTATAACCGTTAGGGCAAAAACTTGACAGCTCGAATAATATCACTATGATCAGATATTTTTTAACAATGTATGCCCTTTGGACCATGTATGAGTTCCTGGGATTATAAAGCAGGAATCTCATGTGGGTTAATAACTGTGCTTGAATTTGGGTCTGGTCGTGATGAATTCGCACTAGCCTGAGAGGTTTCTTGATTGCTTGCCGATGGGCTAATGCTTGAAAGCACAGAAAACATATCACCCGTGCTATTACTGCCCGATGTGCAAGCGCCAGTAGTTGTAGGATCGAGCAATTTTTGCTCAGTCTCTTTTTTGCCAAAAAAGGTTGCCAGTGTTCCCAATGCCGATCCTGCTGCCTGTAACAAGGAGCTTCCCTGAGTTTGATTTTTAGCCTGTACCTCTTTTTGAAGTTTTAATAGATCGAATGGAAATAGGTATTGAGCAAGGCCTTTGGTTTTATCATCACCTGAGACAACCATTGAATCCCACCAACTGAGTAGTGCAGATTCTGTAGCCATAATGGGTTGACCAGCTCGCAATGTTTGGAAACCTATTTGATATGATTGGGTGCATGGTTGATTATGTTGATCAACCGCTACAAACTTTATGCCCCCTTTATTCCATCTCAATGGGTTTGTGCTTAAGATATCAGGTGATAATTTGATAAGAACATTCTGTATTGTGCCAGAATTTTTGACACAAAAATCAAGATTGAATGTATTAGTAGTTTTTGCCCCTAAAAAAAAGAAAACACATAGCCTAAAAGGACCCTTCCAGTCATTGCCACAAGAATTTCCAGGTTTAGTATTGAGAGCCATAATTGATATGCGATGAAGGCTAAATGTTTCTAATTTTTTTAAATTAGTGACAGCTGTTTTTAACAAAGGGACCAGTTGATTTGTATAGAGTTCCGTGAGAGCATTATAGTCGGTTTGAGACGCTTGATCATCTTCTATGGCGTCATAAGTGCCATATTTTTTGTAATATGCCATCCGCTGAAGTTCATACTGTTCGTTAGCTGCTGAAAATGCTTGTATTGCCGGTACTGCCTGTGCATGCAATGCTTCATAAGCTACAAGATCAGTCTTAAAATCTGATGTTAGTTCAATTTCGTTGGTATTACTGTTAATACGATAATATTTGGTCGGTAGTATTTCAACAAGTCCTAGGCTGGTTTCTTGTATGCCAAGGGCTGTATTGATCTGGTCACTTGCCATCCGAAGACCAATATCAAGTACCGCTGAAACTGCACCGGAAACAGCACCTGCTAGTGGGTTTACAGCACCTGCTATTTTAGTCACAAGTTCGGGAATATTATGGGTTGATTTCAATAGATCAATTTGGGTATCAGGTACATCAAGTTGTACCTGAAATTGGGATGCTGGCTGTTCAGGGCCTACCGAACTTATCTGTGATCTCGTTATTATTGGGCTTGGTCCGAGTTTTTGTGCTGTATGACCATAATCTTCAGGTTTGATAGAAATGGTCGTGTATACGAGACTATATTTGTGTGGCATCAATCCATTAATGCCTACGATATTGAGGGGGGCTTTATGATTTTTAAGATAGGAATACAGTTGTCCTGCTACAGGTATGGTCATGCTTAATGTGTTTTGCTGGCAAACGCATACCAGGTATGCTACGAACCATATGGTGTACTGTGATTTAAGCATCATAGATTTACCCTTTATTCGGTTTAGCTTTCAAATACTGTTTCATACGAAATATTGGCGATATCAAATGTTATCAGATCGCCATTGTTTTGAGGTTGAGCTTCGTTAATGACAAGTCTAAGATAATATTTTGGTAATACGCCATGATAGGCAGAATCGAGGTTATGGTAGATAGTTTCTTCTTCAAGCGTATCTTTTGGGCATCGGTTAATACATATCGTTTGTGGATCATTAATTGTATTACCTTTAATGGCAAATATTTTGTATGAATTTTTACCAATAATGTATTGAGTGCTCGGATCTTTCTTAAGATCGTCAATCATAGCATTGTACGAGGCCAAATCTTGTGCATGGGTGGTCATATTTTGAACGATACTATCAACGGCTCCATTAATCTCTTGTTCTGTGACCCCAGGACTTATCTCAGTACCTCCGACGTCATCAATGTTACTAAAAGCTGCTGGCAGCGCAGCGCTTTGTGATTTATGTAATACAAATAATTGTATAGGATCAAGGCTTGGGGTCCCGATGGTGCTATCAGCTATTTTAGGAATCCAGATCATAGCGAATGGCATGATGCTGCGCGGCGGAATGATTTTTACAAAATTGTAGGCTGAAAGTTCACGCACTGTTCTTCGGACAAGAATTTGATAAGGGGTATTATTGTAGATATGTGCTATATGAACAAAGTAAGCGCGAGGCAGTTGGCCGCCGCCCCATGCTTGTTGGCCCTGGATAACACGCAATCCTTTCAATTCTTGTGTATTGTTAATTGCTGTTGGTTTTTTATCAAAGGTTATTTTTGGTGCATTGCTCTTGCTATCAGCTGGTGCATAATCGATAAAATCATATTTCCACAAGCCATGGGTAGCTGTCCATGCACATAGACCACATTTAAACGGGACTGGATTGGTTGGATCATCTGGGTCGGCAAGAAAGAGCATAACATTTTGCCATTGACTAATAAGGTCGCCCTTTTTTATAAAAAATACCGATTTACTGATGCAGGTAGTTTGTTTAGTTTCTGGATAAGCATCAAGGTCTCCCAGTTGTCGAGCATAGATAGATGCGGTCACGCATGTTTTATCAGCAGGGCAGATGCCACCATGTGATGCACCTTCTTCTAGATGAATCACATAAGGTTGTGGGTTGCCTTTATCATCCAAATTTTTGGCCTGAAAGAGAACTTCCACTTCTACGGGTACTTTAAGAAATTCTTGTGGCATCCATGGCAGACCTGTCACCGTTTCGCGCGTAGTTTTGATGCGCACCATGGCAGGGCTTGTCGATGGGGTATTAGAGTTTTGTGTGAGTTTGTTATAGATGCCCACAAGTTGAACGCCAACAGGCGTACGTTTTGTCATGCTGGCAGATTCAGTAATAGGTACTAAAAAAAGTATTGATACAAAGAGTATGTGATTAGTATTCATATGTATCTTTCGATTGTTATTCATGGCACGTGGTTATACTATAGACATATTCACCTTGTTCATTAGGCGTGGTTATAACATGAATCTGTTTAAAACAACGATCTAAATAGACCTCTTGATCGAGGGACGGATTTGTCGCATAATCATCCATGTTTCCTTCTTTTACCCAGATTTGAACATGAGTAATGATAACACATGATTCAAAGCCCGTGAGAGCCTTGATCATCTGACCTGGTTGGACTTCAAAAGAGTGCTGGCCTATGAGTACACATTTTAAAAGAACTTTGATAGGGTATGGGGTATGATTAAAGATTTTGGCGTTTGCATTGACAACGATAGGCGCAATACAGATAGATAATGCGATTAATATAGTAGTACGATTCATATTCTACTCTCCTTTATATAACGGTTAAGTGTCGTTCTTAATCATTAAAAGAAAATTAGACAAAAATCAATAATTTTTTTCAAAAGCAAGGCTGTATTGTATAAAAAGCTAAGAAAAGCATTTGCAATAAAATAAAAATATTGTTATAAGCTCTACGTGTAATACTATTTTAAATGGAGCAATACGATGTCTATCTAGTGATTACAGTTCTATTAACTCCTGTTTTTGTTTTTTGTTATCTAATATACATAAGATTAGCTCATACAGTTAAGTTCAATGAGGTTAGAAACATAAAACCCACATTGATCAACTCCAGGTAAAAAATTCTGATATATTTGCTGAACATTTATACTTAACAAATTGATAATTAATGCGATTCATTTTTTTAGCAAGTTCAAGATAAAGATAAGTCAGATCAAGATACCCAGTCTTTTAAAATGACATATTCATATTATCACCCCTAAACTCCTTTTGTCGTCTGCATTGAAATTAAGATACCTAAACTGCAAAAGACAATGGTTTTGAAAAAAATTTGTTTTTTATCATTTTAGGTATTGCAATAAAACTTTGTGCATGATTAGTCTTATGTACAATAGCGGTTACTACATAAGGGGTTAGCTGTGATCAGTTTTAAAGAGATATACTATTGCGATATGAGTAAAAAGAGTGATAATTTTCTACTCGTTGGCGATATCGGAGGGACTAATAGCAATTTTGGACTATTCGAGTTTTTAGACTCAGATTGGCATCTGATATGTTCTTTTCATTTTAAAAGTAAGCAGATTGATGATTTTACTCGCATTGTAAGCGAATTGGTAGCACATATCAACAAGATGCATCAGATAACAATTAAACATCTCTGTATAGCAGCTGCAGGACCAGTATCGCCAGCACGGGATTATTGTACATTAACAAATGCGCCTATTAGTATCGATGCAAAAGCACTTAAAAAAGCGCTCAATTTAAATTGCATCGCTATAACAAATGATTTTGAAGTTATTGGATATGGAATTAATCGTATTGCACCTGAGTATCTAATCCAAATATATACTGGCCAGATGCGAGATCGAGCAAATAAGGTTATCATTGGTGCAGGAACTGGACTTGGCGCTTCTATAGTCTATTGGGATTGTGGCAAAAAACGGTACAGTCCCGTGATGTCTGAAGGAGGCCATTCTGATTGCAGTGTACAGAATAAAACTGAGTATGAACTGCTTGAATTTATACAACATTCTGAAAATCGTAACTGTAATATCTCATGGGAAGATATATTGTCAGGTGCAGGTATAAAACGAATGTACAGCTTTTTTAGGGCTCGTGATAGTGCGGCCCCTAGTTATTGGAGGCTCGGCAATGACGGACCTCAGCCAGATGAAATTTTTCAAAGTAAAGATCTTGATGCATATGCGCAAGCCACCTATCAATTGTATACAAAAATGTATGCCCGATTTGCAAAATGTGCTGCTCTTACGGCTCTGTCATTAGGGGGCCTTTACATAGCAGGTGGTATAGCTGCTCATAATGTCCCACTGTTTGAAAGTGAGACATTTATGACAGAGTTTTTGAACTGTTGTAAACAGCAATCTTTATTACGAACGATTCCTATATTTGTTATAGCTGACTATAACGTAAGTCTCTATGGTGCTGCTGAATATATGCGCCTTGAAGATTCATGTATGAAGGCTTGTATTTAGATTGCAAGTTCAAATGGCAATTGATATTTTTCTGAATCTTTGTCAGTCAGCCACAAGTGCATTTTATCTGGTACTTGCGAATCTTAGACAAAGAATAGCGCCGATGCATAATACCCTTGGCAGAAGCCCTTAATCGTGATTCATCGGGCTGAGCTTTTGATTATGAAAATATTGCTGAGCCTCATCTTTTCGGCTGTCGCCAAAAGGCTATCGAGATATACAAGGTTAAAACAGGCGTCAGGCATCTAGATACAACGTCCCTGAGTGTTGAGGGAAAATATTTTAGATGATGAAGGTATTGGAATTATTCAATTTGGCCATTCGAAAGACATGCGGTCAGATTTGAAACAGGTGATTCTGTCGTTATTAGTAACTAATGATGGAGGCATACCACTTATTGCAAAAGTTCTCCACGGCAACACATCCGATGCAAAGCATTTCAGAAAAACTTTGTCAGAGCTACAAAAAACAGTGAGTGGACGGGGACGCGACGCCCCGTCTACTCGATTTCGCAAAGAATGCGATACATACATGCACTAGATATTCATACAAACTTATAGAATTGTACAAATTCCATCGTCAGCAGGGACCACTGCACCTGCTGGTGCTGCCTGAGGCGCAGCTTGCGGTGCATCTGATGCGGCGGTACCTTGTTGTCCTGCCGCTATCATTTCATCGAAAACCAAATGTGTAAGATTCTTCGTATCCTCCTCTTTAATTTCTTTGTTAATAAATTTATGGCCAGCGTCTTTAAGATCACTGATCTTTGCTTTACCTTGGCGATAGTTTAGCACAAAAATGAAACCTTTTTGTGCTAGCCGCCAGATCGCATCAATATTTCTCTCTGTAAAACCCTTTGCAGTTGCAAATGCACGCCATGTATAATCCTTGAGGTAAAAAAGACAAATTTTAACGCGATAATTGACCATATATTTTACTTGTTCATTCACAGCAATATCTCTGGGGAACTCTTTGCGAGCGTTGCGAGCAACAGGATTAGCCCCTTCCTTCAATAATAACTCGATAATATCGATACCAATACTAGGTTCCAGAACAGCAACATGGAGCGGCGTGTTACCGTCACTATTGGTAGATTCAATCGAATCTTTACTGATTAATGCTTTAACTATTTCAAGAATAGCATTATTGCCCGTCAACGCCACATGAAGCGGAGTATTACCTCCATTGTCGCGGAGCGTGATATTTGCACGGTGAGCAATCAACACTTCCACTAGAGGCTGCTGCCTTGCTCTGGCAGCAATATGAAGAGGTGTGTCACCCTGGGCGTCTTGGATATCAGGATTGGCCTTACCAGCAAGCAGGACTTGCATAATTGGCTGCTGCTCATTCCTCGTTGCAATATGGAGCGGAGTATTATTATCTTTATTTTTTACATTAGCATCAGCATTATTCTCGATTAACAATCGCACAAGTTCAGCAACAGGATTATGGCCCATTACTGAAACATGGAGCGGTAAGTCGCCCCTGTTATCGCGAATATTGGGATTTGCTCCATGAGCAAGCAACGCTGCAACGATTTGCTGATTCCTGTACAATGCTGCAATATGCAAAGGTGTTTTTCCCTCAGCACCTTCGCTATTAGCATCTGCATGTTTTTCAAGCAACAATGCTACCATTCGCTGGTGCCTTTTTCTGATTGCATAATGGATAGGGTAATCTCCTATGACATTTTGAACATTAGGATTGGCGTGTTGTTGATCTATCAAAAAAGTAATAGCTCCAGTATCTCTTTGTTCTACAGCCTCATGCAAAAATGGTTGGCCTGGTTCATAACCATCTTTTGAATTAACATCTTGTGGCTGGGCGAATCTAGCTCTCAATTCTTGCAAAAATTCGCTTTCTGCTTCCATTGCCACGCAACCTTGCGTCAAAAACAGAGAGCATCCTATTATCAATAAAACCTTTTTCATATTTTCCTTTTAATTGTTAAAACAATATCAAA
>JAKASV010000049.1 GCA_021818945.1 bacterium
TCTTGCGACATCTTCGCAAGTTCTATTTTGTTTACCATGCTCTAAATACTACAGAAAATTTTATGGCTAGTCGATCAGATCTTTTGGTGATTGGGGTTATACCTCAACTTTTTGAGTAGTTACGTGCATTTTTACAAATTTCTACTTTAGAAGCTATCGCTCTGCGTGCATTTTTCTCAATATTTTTTTATCAACTTTTCCCGTGGCAGTTGTCGCTAATTGTTGTGTACTACAGATAAATTGACGGGGAACCTTGTATGGCGCCAAATGCTGCAAACAGAGTTCTTTTAATCTATTTTCAATGTCAGGAACCATCTGACGGACAGTTACATAGGCTACGGGAAATTGTCCGACATCCGGGTCATCTTGACCTATTACTCCAACCGCCACTACAAGAGGAGAAAGCAGAATGACATTTTCAACTTCCTGCGGATAAATTTTTATCCCTTTATTGATGATTAAATCTTTAATTCTTCCTGTGATAACTAATTTATGATGATCATCAAAATAGGCCAAATCACCTGTCGCAAACCAGCCATTTCTAAAAGCCTCTTTGTTGATGTCGGGAGCATTATAGTAGCCAAGCATAATAGTGTCACCTTTTAACCATAATTGACCTATCTGACGAGTTGGAAGGTCATTCCATGATTCATCTTTAATGGCACATTCGACACCCACAAGCGGAGTCCCTGTACCATTTGTCGGTTCTGCAACATCTTCCATATCAACTGAAACTACAGGAGAAGCCTCAGTCATTCCATAGCCACTGCAAATTTTTCGCCGATAAACAAGTGAAAATGCAGACCTAATTTTATCGGGCAATGCATCTCCTCCTGAAAAAAAATAAGATATGCTATCGAGCGGTACAGTTTTAAGTAAGCACAAGACCCCAAAAAGCGCGGGAACTCCCACAAAAATTGTTGGTTTTTGGGCCATACCGGCAAGCAAAGCTCTCCGCTCTATTTTTGGAACTATTATGATAGTGCAGCCCATCATAATACTTGACCAGACACAAATGTTTTGGGCAAGACTGTGAAACAGGGGCAGGATAGCAAATATGCGCTGTTGTTTTATGATGCCAAAGCGAGAAATTACCTGGACGACATTCGTGAGAATATTTTTGGAACTGAGCATTACCCCTTTTGGAAAACCTGTTGTTCCCGACGTATATAATAGCGCCACCATAGCATCAAAAGGTAACTTGGTTACCTCAAAGACAATAGCTTCGGGAACTGTTGAATCAAGATTGAACGCATGTTCATCAATCATGGGAGGCAAATGAGCGGCAAACTCCCGAATTTTTTCAGCACGGTTTGACGAGCAAATAAAAAAAACAGGTTTTGAATCTTCAATGATATGAGTGAGTTCTCGTTCGTGCAAAAAAATGTTCAGTGGCACGACGACCGCCCCGATTTGAATTATACCAAAGTAAGCTACATAAAAAGCTATCGAATTTTCCATGAGCATCAGAACGCGATCTTGGGGCTTAATACCACGTTCTCTTAATAAATTGCTCAGATTACACGCATGGTAAAACAGCTCTTTGTAGGTAATAGTTTTATCTTGAAAAATTAATGCCGTGTCATTGCCAAATAAGTTGGCTGCACGTTGCAATAGTAAACCGAGGTAATCTATCTGATCATGCTCTATCAAAGATTGATACAGCTCTTTATAGATTTGTGGTTCTGACATATCTCTATGTCTTTGCAATTTTTCATAAATATTCATCTCGCTCCTTCAGCTTGTGATCATTTTTCATATGTTATTATTCCCACTGGGCACATCTTAGCAGCCCGTTCAATCTTATCTCTGTACTGCTCAAATTGAACCCCCTCTTTAACTCTCGAAATATCGCGCACCTGAAAAACCTCAGGCGCAATCGATTCACATAAGCCACATCCTATGCAACCTGGTTCAATAATTACTTTTTTTATTTCATCTTGCATTGTAATCCTATCATAATGAGTACTTAAAAAGACATATACCATAATAAATCAAGCATTAGCGATCAACTTTTTCATGAGACAATAAACAGCTTCTGTATTATACTTAATCTTGATGAAATTGAACAAAGGTCGATTCTATAAGGTTAACTATGAAACAGTTGCAACAGGGAATTCTTATTGCCATTGAAGGCATCGATGGCTCCGGAAAAAGTACTTTAGCTCTCAATGTAGCAAAAGCACTTACCAAGCAATCATGGCCCGTGCTGTTAACCAAAGAGCCGGGCGACAGCCCCCTGGGCTCACATATACGGTCTCTTTTACATGATCCCTCGATACCTAAAGTTCCTAAGGCCGAATTTTTACTGTTTGCTGCTGACCGCACACAACATATGAGCACCCTAGTACTGCCAGCACTCGCACGCAACCAGATCGTGATTTCTGATCGTATGGCAGATTCTTCGGTCGTATATCAAGGCTATGTACGCGGACTTGACATGGCCATGATACACACCATTAATGCATGGGCTATGGAACACCGGGAACCAGACATCGTCATCTACCTGAGCGTCACTGCCAAGGTAGCCTATGATCGACTCATCGCCCGTAACTTACCACTGACTTCATTTGAACAAGAGCCCCAACTATTTTTTCAGAAATTGGTAGAAGGATTTGATTTGATCATGAAATCAAAGCATAATGCTATTATTCTCGATGGCACTGAAACACCCGAACATCTATCAACCATGGCAACGGAGATGATCCTCAGATGGATACAAACAAACAGATTCAACCAATAAAAACCTCTTGCGAATTTTCCGGACCTGCTCAACTTTGGATAGGAACAACACAAAAACTTATTGATCATGCTCACAGTTTTATGCAGCAACGTTGGTGCGTACATGGTGGATGTACACGTTGTACACCATGCAAGCTCATCGAACAACACCAGTTTCATGGTGCCCTCTGGGTACAACCGGATGGAAACTACAGCCGCGATGATCTAGACATAATTTTTCGCACACTCCAATTTGCACTCGATGAAAATCGTGAAATGATAATTGTTATCCAAAGAGCAGATTATCTGACAGCCTCTTGTTATAACAGCTTACTCAAATCAATTGAAGAACCTCCACGAGGATACCATTTTCTGCTGCTTGCCGAACGATTAGATGCAGTCGCACCAACCATTCGTTCGCGCTGTACTATTACCCATTTTACTCCACAGTATACAGATATCACCCAACATCCACTTGCCAAATTTTTCATCAACTGCCACTATGAAAATCCTTCAAGCTTTTTGCAAGCACTGGATTCAGTAGATCCTGATGAACATATGACAGCTGAACTTATTGATTCACTCTTGCGCTACTGGTTGGGAGAATACAAAAAATCAGCAGTTGAGCGTAATGCGTCTAAACTTACCACAATTGAGTCTATTGTGAATACTATACAACAGGCGCTTGAAGAACCTCCGATGGCCGGCAGTAGCAAGCTCTTTTGGAAAAATCTGTTTATACAGATTAAGGCATAAGATGGTATCGTTCGATCGTTGTATGCACTGGACCTGCCCCAGTCAGTGCTGATTGCATAAGACTAAAATGATCAATAGAAAATGGCACTGTGTTAACATGGGTTTTGTCCAACCATTCCAAAAGCCCGTCACTATCAAGTGTCTGCCTTACACGCACGATGGTTAAATGGCTTTTATATTCACGTTCCTCAGGTTTACAGAAATCTTTTAGGTTTTCGTCCAGTATAGCAACAAACTCTTTCAATCCCGAACAAGCAACATCAACATATATAACTTTTGGAAATTGAGGATTGCCGAAAACCATAAGTAATGTCAACTGCGCATGCATAGATCTATACGTGATAGACTGCAACCTCTTTTGAATATCAGGAACTTTATTTGCAGGGACTTGCCCGATAAATTTGAGAGTCAAATGCATTGACTCTTGCTTTGGATATGTACCCACAATAACATGGCTTGCAATGAGGTTTTTCTGAAGACGAATTAATTCATGCTTGACATCATATGGTATACTTGAGGCAATAAACAAACGTGTCTGATCCTCAAATATACTTATGTGTGCTTGAATCATGATTGTAACTTTCTATCATATAATCATTATAACTAAACAATTAGGTAAATAATTATCCACCTTTGATAACTGCCAATGGCCTGCAACGAGCTACTTTATAAGCCAGACCTGCCCCGTGTACCACATTAACAACATTATCTACATCTTTATATGCTATTGGCGCCTCTTCTGCAAGCCCAGCATTCGAATCACATCGAATAACTATTCCTTCTGATTCTAATGTATCACGTAACTCAGAGCCTCTGACCATTCCCTTTGCTTTAATGCGTGACATACTACGGCCAGCACCGTGGCATGATGTTCCAAATGCCTTTTCCATGCCTTTACTAGAACCTGCCAGAACATATGAAGATGTGCCCATGGTACCTGGAATAAGCACTGGTTGGCCAATTGCATTATATTTTGCAGGATTTTCGCGCCTTTCAGGTCCAAAAGCTCTTGTTGCTCCCTTACGATGCACAAGTAGGTCCATCAACACACCATCAATTTCATGTTTTTCTAGTTTGCCAATGTTATGAGAAACATCATACATAGTGCTTATATGGACGTTACTTCCCACAACAGTTTTAAATGCCTCACGCACATTATGGGTAATCACATGTCGATTTGCCCACCCAAAATTGGCAGCGGCAGCCATAGCATTAAAATATTCCTGGCCTGCAGGACTTGAAAACGGCGCACATGCAAGTTCACGGTCTGGCAGGGTTATCCCCCAGCCACTCATTTTTCCCATCATCATTCGCACATAATCAGTGCATGTCTGGTGCCCAAGACCGCGAGAACCACAATGTATCATTACAACAACCCGATCAAGTTCGAGGCCAAAAACAGCTGCCGCTTTGGTATCGAATAGTTCATCCACCCGTTGAATTTCTAAAAAATGGTTGCCCGAGCCTAAGGTACCTAACTGATCAAGACCACGTTTTTTTGCATGATCAGATATTAAGGTTGGGTCGGCATTAGTCATACAGCCATGTTCTTCACAATATTCAAGGTCAGAGTCATCTCCAAATCCCATTTTGACAGCATAGGCAGCTCCTTGCCTTAAAATATGTTCCAGTTCACCTTTAGTCAGATCTACCTTGCCACCACGACCTACGCCTGAAGGCACATTATGGAAAATTGCCGTAGCTAAATTTTCAAGATAGGGCTTTATTTCTGCGCTCAACATATTTGTTATCAATAACCGCACACCACAGTTAATGTCATATCCTATGCCACCAGGAGAAATGACCCCCCCTTGGTCAATAGCAGTCGCTGCAAGACCGCCAATCGGAAATCCATAACCTTGATGAATATCGGGCATTGCAAAAGCGGCTTTTTTTATTCCCGGCAATGTGGTAACATTGATCAGCTGTTCAATTGACCGATCACCAAGAACAGAATCAATCATCTGCTCACTCAAAAAGACATGTGCAGGCACACGCATATCAGCCCTGAAGGAAGTTGGAATCTCATATAAAAATTCTTCAACTTTAATAAGATCATTCTTCATTATCATACGTTTTTCCATGTTATTCCTTAAATATCAAATACAACCTCCGCTTGCCACAGATCATCTCTATGCTCAATCTTAAGGTCATTATAGGTAACAGCTTTTATCTCTACAACTTCAAATCCTGTGACTTTAACTCCCTTGACAGTCGCGATGATAGATGTGCAAGTCAACAAGTGGATATCGACATCTAGATAAGCCTCATCATGAACATCAGAGAGATATAATGCATAGGAAAGGAAATCAACAAGCAGCGTCTCACGATCAGGAGATTGAACACGAATTCCATGTCTTGAGGGCAATGATGTGCATATAAGACGGCCTTCATGTTCATGACACCCATGTGCTTTCGGACGTATGCTCTGAAACATTCCTTGTAATGCATGTCTAAAAAGTTCTTCCATTGTATGCCCGAATGCGCGAATTTTTATATCAGCGGTATGGGGCACCATTTCAAAATCTTTCATAGTTTCTCCTTGCCAAAAATACACTTTGTACTGTAACCCAGACTATCAGTGATGGGCAATAATTATCTTTTAATTTTTGCTGAAAAAACCCTGAATAAACTACACGTGGCCTATTTGTTTTGCCTATCTACAGGCTTTTGTTAGTACAAACTTACTAACATTTGACTTTTTTGAAAATAACTAGTATTATAATTTAGTTATCAATATATTGATAACACATAAAAAAGGATTTTTGAATCAATTCACAACAGATCTTTTATACATTTTTTGAACAATCACGGTAATAATTAATGTCTACCTTGAAGGTCACCAAAGGTTTCCTCACACGATTATGTATTTAAAAAAGATTAGGGAGAGGGATACATATGAAATATAAAGCTATTATTTTTGATTTAGACGGTACCATAATTGATACCGAAACTATCTGGGATCAAGCCACGAGGAAACTCATTGCTCGACGTGGTATTATTTTAGATAAAGAAATTCAAACAGAGTTGTTTGAAAAAATTCATGGTCTTGCCTTACACAAAAGTTGCCTATTAATAAAAGAGACAGCTCTGTTACCAGATAAGGTAGACGATCTTATACGAGAGAAAAGCGAAATCGCTCATACGCTCTATTCAAAAAGCGTACGTTTTATTCCAGGATTTGTACAATTTCACCGTCAACTTGTGAGTCATAACCTAAAGTCTGGCATAGCGACCAATGCTAGCCCAGAAACGGCCGAACTTACTGACAAAATTCTGAATTTACGTCAATTCTTTGGACAACACATCTATAACGTTTCACATGTGAACTATGCCAACAAGCCAGATCCCGCTCTTTACATACTTGCGGCAGAAAAACTCTGTGTTGACCCTTCTGAATGTATTGCAATCGAAGACAGTACTCACGGTATTACCGCAGCTAAACTCGCCGGCATGTATTGCATAGGCATTAATACTGCACGTAACCGTAAAGCACTGAGGCAAGCCGATATCATAGTTGACCATTATGAAGAAATTAATTTGCAGAATCTTTTGCAGTTCAATAGACCTCTTCTGAAACTTTGACAATTAAGTCATACTTATGATTATTACCAAAGAGGGAATCATGAAGTATGAGATAATAAAAGCTTATTCTGATGCACATTTTCGCAGAATAACAGGTGTAAA
>JAKASV010000050.1 GCA_021818945.1 bacterium
CACTGCTTTTTAATTCATCCATACTACTTCCGATCGGGTTTGTTAATGCCTTCATTCCATTACTTCGGGAATAGGTTACCCATATTTCCAACTCAAATCAATCAGCAATCACTTTTGTTTGCACCCGACGGCATGACTTATCGGGCAGTTCTCTTAAAACTTGATCAAGTATCTGCAAAATGTCAGAAAATATACAGCCACGTAAATAGTCTTTCAAAATCAACACTTCTGGAAACAAGATATGCCTCTAAAACAGAAACCAGCCATGATGCTGAAATTGCTCTCACTGAAACAAAAAAGCCAGAAATCCAATCATCAACATGCCCAACAAAACTTACAACTCAGCAGATGCAGCAAATCGAAAGCATTCCACTTGCAGATCTTTATGCATATTGCATTGCTTATAGCCCACAATCTCCGGAATTTGTCCTGATAGAAAATACTATAAAAAAACTAGAAAACGCCTTTTCTATGTCCATTTCGCGAAATGAAACAATTCAGCTTCAATGCCTGGCAGCTGAATTAGACTTTGCCACAAAAGATGCACCCACCATGTTTTCGCAAGAGCAGCATAAAATACGCAGTAGAGTTATTAAAGGTATGAAAGAAACACTTACGTGTGAACCTGCGCATAGACTAGAGGAGGCAAAAGCAATTGATGCCTCTCTTGCGCAGGAATATAAGAAATGCCAAGATTCGGATGCCAAGGCAACCTTTCTTTGTCAGTTGCTTGTTCAACGACATAATATTCTGAGATCGTTTATTCCAAAAGAATTGCGTAATGCTTATAATGTTGCACTACCCAAATACATACAAGACTGTCTAAAAGTTCTTAGACGCGATATTGAAAAATTACTTAATAAAAGACCAGGCTGGCTTTTCGATAACTGGTTCGATCGCTTAATGCGTGTCATACCTGCTGAACAGGCCTGGTCCAATGCTCAGCAATCCAAAGAACAGCTAGATAAAATTTTAATGGATCTCGATCCTGCTTTCGAAGATGGCTTTTGTGTGGTAGCTGCGGAAGAAAAATTAGCCCAAGCGCTTACTGCCTTCAAAGCACTGGATTCCCAAGTTGAACTTCGATTCCGTGATTGCGACGCTTCAGATGCAGCAATGGCCATTATAAATCAAGAACATCGAGTAATACATACGGAATTGCAGACATTACTTAAAATTACAGCATCTTGTTTCGATTATTTACAAAGCGACACCAATCCACATACAGCAGCCAAATTAATAAAAACCTGTTCAGCTCCGCAATTTCTTTCCAATCATGATGCCTGGCAACGCTATGTCGATGGTCCAAGGGCTTTTGTCATTGAAAATTACAAAAAAGAAATGCCAACTGCCGATATTATAAAAGCATGTTTACAAGAAGGGCAAGTTGCGCAATTAACTAAGCATGCTGCTATCAAAGAACAGTACGAGATAATATATGAGCACGTAATGCAGAAATTGGTTATCACCAGCCAGGCGGAATACCAATTACAAACTGTTAAACAAAAGGGCCTCGATGAGTCATATTGCGATGAACATATTCGTGCATGTAGGGAAGTCAAAGATATCGGTGCCTGCCTTGCGGATATGGCAATTATGTTGCACAATCATATCGAACATTATTGCCCAGATGCCACACTCAAAGATGTCGCGATTATAGCGCAAGAGCTGGCTCTTGAGTATCATCTTGCTGAGCGAGACAGACAGACAGACAAACCAATTATTGACCAATTTGTTAGCTATATCGGACAAGCTTTGGTACAAAAATATGCAACAATCAGTGTTGTTACAGATTTTGTAAGTCCATTTACAGCCAATGCTAGCCCACAGAGTTTTAAGCTAGTACACCAAGATGAAAAGGATATTGTAGGTTCGTGTATTGCACAATTTGAAAAAATCAAAGGACTGCAAAAAGCGGCTCCAGAGCTTACACCATCAGCTTCTGCACCTACAGCTTCGGTTGTAACATCACCAACAACTACCACATTGTCTTCACATCTGCAAAAACTCAATCAAAAGGTAGAGCAAGCTGGTATCCCAAAGACAGCAGTCTATAAAAAAGCCATGCAGCTCACACTAGATAACCAAGGTAAAACTGCCGTTGTAGAACGACAACTATCAGCGGACCTTAAAAAGACTATCATTAGGACAGGGCAAGAGGCCAAAATTTTTGAACACACAGAAGCTACACCAGTTGGTCAGCAAATCATTCAAGATTCGTATAATACCATCATTAGTCTCAACCAGGGTCTCATGCTGGCCCCATCTGATGGACTACCTCATGCCCAAACAGATTTAGTACTAACGGCCGTTGATTTGAGTGTTGCAGCTGCTGATGAAGCTCAAAAAGGCAACTACGAAACTGCTTTTGAACTGCTTTCGTGCGCTCAACGTGGCGTTGAATGCGTCAAAGCATTCGGCACACAGGCTTTTAATGAAGCGTCGTTGCCAATCGTTGAAACATATATGCAATACAGGCATCCAGGCTTCGATTGGCATGCTCATTATGCAAAAGAATCTCAAGAACAGATAGCACAACACTCAGACCCCGCTGTTCAAAAAGCTGCGCAATTTGGTTCTGCTGTAGGCAAGGCCCTTCCTCACGCATTATTGACTCTGCTTTCAGCAAAGACCGGTCCAGGCGCTAGCCACCCACCTGCAGCTATGGCTCCTCAAGCAGCAGCCGCCGGTATCAATGGCGCTACAGTGACAGTAGCCGTTGCAGCTGCTGATGGCGTAACGGTGACAGCACAAGCGGCAAAAACAAGCATTGCTTTAATGACTGATGGGCCACAGGATACTAACACAGCTGGCAGTGGCCAGCAGGCACCTGTGCCACAAGCTCCTGCACCGGATAAACCTGCTACGCACGTTGATACTCAACAAGACAAAGCTTCTGAGGCAAAAGCTGCCCCCGCTGTAAGCACAATTGATCTAGCTGAAATAGCTAAAGATCTTAAATGTGATGAAACTTCTGCCCTTTCTATGTTAAAATCTTATATTGACAAAGGTGTGGTCAAAGACAATAGAATAGAAGCTATGATAGATGCAGATACAAAGATAATATTTAGAAAAGATTTCGGTGAAAAATATGCACATGACCTTCCTGCGAAACGAGGTTATACACCAGGAGTAAAATACGATCATTACAATATCGATATTGTCAAAAGAAGACATCCCGGTACATCGATTGACAGGTGGGATAATATAGAAGTTTTCCATATTGTAGTTGATAAATTAGGGCAAATAACGGACTTCTTTTACTAATTTTAGGTGATACTATGAAATATACAGTTCTTTTGACTAAACCTTCTGAAAAAGAGTACTTTGAAAAGGAACAAAATAACGTTGCGGTTATTTCTGTTACAACGAAAACTGGCAAAAACATTACTAATGATTGCTTGGTAACGATAGTTCTAAATAAAGATGCAATGCTTGGGCTAGGGAAATCTCTTATCCGCTTTGCATATGAAAAAGACAAAGTTGGCCCACTCCATTTTTACAAAATTGAATCCAACTCGGGAGTAATACAAACCTTAGGCATTTGTTTAGCTCCAGAAAGTGCTGAACCAATCATAGGTAAACATGTTGATAAGCCAATTTTTGAATATCTAAATAAAGGCAGCATATGATCTATGAAATAAGTATTCCACGCGAATATGCAGTAGCTGAAGATTTTGAAAAAAATGACTCAAATCTTGCCTGTTTTAAGGTTTTAGATAAACAAGCCAATGACATAAGTGATCAAATTCGATATATAACTATTTTTCTAAGCGAAAACGCAATGCTTGGCCTAGGAACAGAATTAATTCGACTAGCCCACAATTATGAAGAAGGAAAAGAAATACATATCATCCCTGCTTCAAAAGAAAAAGGCGCTGAACAATCAATGGGCGTATATTTAACCCCTGATAGTTGCGAATTGATAATTAGGTGCCAGCATTTTGAGTCCATAGAAAAATATTTAGAGGAATACAAAAATAAGACTTCTTTGAAATGATCAATAATTGAATCCGTAAATCATTCAAGATTCGTATGATACCATCATTAGTCTCAACCAGGGTCTCATGCTGGCCCCATCTGATGGACTACCTCAAGCCCAAACAGATTTAGTGCTCACGGCCGTTGATTTGAGTGTTGCAGCTGCTGATGAAGCGACTCATGGTAACTATGAAACTGCTTTTGAACTGCTTTCGTGCGCTCAACGTGGCGTTGAATGCATCAAAGCATTCGGCACACAGGCTTTTAATGAAGCATCGTTGCCAATCGTTGAAACATATATGCAATACAGACATCCAGGTTTTGATTGGCATACCCATTATGCAAAAGAATCTCAAGAACAGATAGCACAACACTCAGACCCCGCTGTTCAAAAAGCTGCGCAATTTGGTTCTGCTGTAGGCAAGGCCCTTCCTCACGCATTATTGACTCTGCTTTCAGCAAAGACCGGTCCAGGCGCTAGCCACCCACCTGCAGCTATGGCTCCTCAAGCAGCAGCCGCCGGTATCAATGGCGCTACAGTGACAGTAGCCGTTGCAGCTGCTGATGGCGTAACGGTGACAGCACAAGCGGCAAAAACAAGCATTGCTTTAATGACTGATGGGCCACAGGATACTAACACAGCTGGCAGTGGCCAGCAGGCACCTGTGCCACAAGCTCCTGCACCGGATAAACCTGCTACGCACGTTGATACTCAACAAGACAAAGCTTCTGAGGCAAAAGCTGCCCCAGCTGTAACAACTAAGCAATGGACTAAATACAAAATCAATGAGCTGAAAAAAATAGGTTGCAAAGCCTTGCAAGATGACATTCGAGCTATGAAAGGATCAGCAAATGATGCATTGGAATTCTTTAAAGCCCAAGTTAAAACCTTTACAGAAGTCAAGCCTGGTGTTTATGTTGGTTCTGATGAAAATGGGATAATATTTGTTTATAGGGCAGTATCGAAATCTGGCCCTCCAACGATAGATGTAAACGGCATACAAGGCTTACGAAAGATAAAATTTTTAAACGATTAAGGTTATGATAATGATCACGAATTGCCAAGATAATGTTTCGCATTTAAAAAAAATATTTTCTAAAGTATTTAGCAAGAATGATCCATTCGACAAAATGTTTGTTCCATCGATTTCTAGCAAAATTCTTTTGTATCCTACAAATGGATACCATCTATCGGAAAAACAGTTCTTGGCTCTTACAACTACAATGAAAATATTAGGGGAACCATCATTTTATTTATCGGAAATTGAAGGGAATCCCTTTGAAAAAATTAATACACATTCAATACATACATATCAACATTTTGAAGTAAATATAGAAACTTCGTACGTTGAATATGAACGAAAAAATATCGTTCTTGAAAATGCCCTTTATTCAGCACAAGGGGAATGGGGAATTATTATCTCCCACGAAGAACATGCAGTTCTTGGAGGGCATAAACAGTTTATTGATACTTTTAAAAAGTTATACCCTGATTTTATAAATGACCAAGCAAAATTTATTAAAACCATTGAATACTGGAGTGAACGTTCGAAAACAAATATGAGATGGTTGCCCGAATTTATGAAATACATTAACGAGTAATTTTTATTACACAACTCTTTGGGCTCGTAACTAAATAACTCCCTTTTTTTCTGCCATGTGTGGTTTAAAGTGAACCCCTTTGTCAAGACCATTTTTTTACAAAAATAAGATCCAATTTTGTACCAAAAATATCTCGCAATATTCATTCAATTTTACATTTTTATATACCTATTCACCACTTAAATATACTGATTGCCCATAATACTACAATGCAACTTTACCGTTGTCTAACTAGAAGATTCTTTCTAAGGCTCTAAACCGATGGCAGGGCCATCGGAACGGGGTTTGGGGCAGTGCCCCAAGTCTGTTAATTTTACCGTAAATTTCAAATCATACTTCCTGTCTAAATCATTCTTCTGTGAAAGGCGCCTGGCACCTTCTATGTCTAATTTGCTAAATATATTTCGGCAGGGGTCTTGTATCCAAGGCTTTGGTGCAGGCGCCTGGTGTTGTACATATCAATAAAATCACCTATTGATTGTTTAAGCTCTCTTACTGTATCAAATGAATACAAGTACACATGCTCATGTTTTATGGTACGCCATAGCCGTTCTATATACACATTATCCACCCAACGACCACGGCCATCCATCTTACCTTTATCCCATGTCCTTCCACCATATGTATCCAGTCAAGACTGGTAAATTGGCATCCTTGGTCAGTGTTTATGATTCTGGGCTTACCTAACGTCAAACCATGGGCCAGCATGTCCAGACAGAAGCTTTTATCAAGTGTATTCGAAATTCTCCAAGCCAAAACATATCGGCTATAGATATCGATAAGAGCAACAAGATACACAAAGCCATTCGTCATCTTAATATATGTTATATCAGTACTCCATACCTGATTGGGACATGCAATTTTAATATCTCTCAATAAATATGGATAAATCTTATGATCGGGAGAAATAATTGTCGTCTTAGGCTTTGGATACAACGCTCTAATATTCATGGCATCCATAAGCCTACTGATACGTTTATGGTTCACCACATGTCCTCGACGTCTAAGTTCTTCTGTGATTCTTCGATATCCGTAAAACGGCATATCCTGCCATATCTCATGAATCTCGTTTGCAATTACAGTCTCATCCCTTATTGGCACTGACTCATAATAATGAGTCGATCTAACAACCGTCATTAGTTCACATTGTCGCCTAATACTTAATTCCGTATGTTGCTTATCAATCATATTTATTCGTTCTTTTTGTGGTATTTCGCAAAATTTTTTTTTAGAAAATCAATTTCTATGCTCTGTTGCCCGATCTTATGCATTAATTCTGCAATGAATTTCTTGTCGGCATTCTTATAGTTTTTCCTGTCAAAGATCCTTTCTGCATTGGCTATTAAATCTGATTTCCATGTCTTTATTTGTGTTGGATGGATATCAAATCTTTGAGCTAATTCCTCGATGGTTGCATCATTTTTTATCGCTTCTAATGCTACTTGTCCTTTCATTTTTGCACTAAATTTCTTTCGACCCATGTTGACCTCCTTATACCATAGTTTGGAGGCAAAATTGGATCTTAGCTAGTGGTCCGAATTATGGGGTTCATTATAGT
>JAKASV010000051.1 GCA_021818945.1 bacterium
ACTGGGTCCTTAAGTGCCTGGTCAAACGCAAGAAGCGACGGTGATTTTAAACTAAACATCGCTAACGCCGACATCAACGAATCTGCCACACTTATGTTGCGCTCTCTTCCTCGTGCATTTGTTCGAACAGATGGTATCTTTTCAAATACTTTTCTCACTTCCCTCAATAAGCCAGCCGCAGATAATAACTTTTTCTCTTTGTTTTGTGGTCCACGCTTCAGCATTGTCATAACTCCTAGAAAATTTTCTTTGAGTTATGTTACCATTTATTGCGAAAAACTTTTAGCGGGAGTTGCTGGAAACAGAACGCATTATATGTGCATAAACTGGCTCATGTACATTCGTTTTTTGCCATTCAAGAATAATTAAGACACCGGCTTTATCCTTTGCTTCAATTTGCCCGGACTTTTTTACGACAAATGCTTGTTCTACAGAATGTTGCCAAGGAGACAGACTTGCAGGCGTACCCAATGATTTTTTCAAGAATTCTAGAACGCCGGCCCACGCTTGTTCATTTGCACGAGCATTACCTTCAGCCGTTCCACCCAACGTCGACCAAACCTTTGCTCTCGGGTGAAAATAAGGGAAACTAGAACTTGGCCAATAAGGATTTTGCACACCATGTCCTGCAGAGGGAAATTGCAAATGTTTTCTCACAATGGCAGATTTTTTCTTGTCTAAACGCTCCGTTACCATGCGACTAAACAGAGTTGAAGGCCAAACTCTATCATCTTCGCCAGAGATAAGCAGTATAGGACATCGAATATTTTCTACAGGTATCGTTGCAGCTGCAATTTCTTCTGGTGTAGCTTTTTTTAAAAAAGCCCACATAATTTGTGACGTCGATTCTTCTGGATCTTCAAATGTCCCCTTGTGGGCAACAATAAGTCCTTGTTGAGCAGCTTCACGTTCTTCTTCATCTGATGGCTGTTTAATGCCAGGTATCGATTCATTTTTATATGTCCATGAACCTGCGGCCGCAATACCACTTGGAGTATATGCAATAACAGCCTGCATTTCTTGCGGAAATGTTGAAGCAAGTAGAAGAACTAATTCACCTCCGCGAGAATTTCCGCAAATAGCAATACGGTTATTATCTACCTGCGGCTGCCTTTTGAACCATTGCATAGCAGTTTTGAAGTATTCTAAAGGAATGTTTTTGAGTTTTTCTGGCAACCCTTCAACACCAAAATATCCCAATGCAAATACGGCATAGCCATGAGAAGCAAAAAGTTGAGCAAGGCCTTCAGGTATTCTGCCACCTGATCCTGCAACAACAATAATCCCCGGTCCATGGTGGACGCTCTTAGGATAAAACAAAGTTCCGACAAGCCCTTGTTCACGAATAGTTCTTTTTTCTACGTTGGGCAAGACAGCTAAACGATGTATAGTCTTTTTGGCTTGTACTTTATCATCCACAATTACGGACAATGAAACTTCATTGAAATTAAATGTATTGGGCAATTTCTTTAAGATCTCTCTATCGGTTGGTGCCATCGACCAAATTAAGCCCATAGGATCAATCCCCTTATATGATCCTTCAATAGATGCCTGTGTAGTTAGGTTGACTATGCCTTTATCATTAGCCTGAAACGTAGCATAGGATTTCCATAAATCATTGTCTTTATTTTTGCAGGCAGCTTCAATAGTAATCCGAGCATTTGGAGTCAGGTTGGTAACAGAAATTTCAACCGGTTCGTCAATCAAAGCTGTCTCTGGAATAACAATAATTAGGGGTGTACTTCTTGTCCAAAAAAATAAAATGCCTAACAAAATAACTGTGCTTGCAAGTAATAATGAAGTTTGTAGAGAATGTTTTGTCATTGATAGATCCTTCATGTGTAAAAGTTTTTTTACGGATTTGTTATGATTCTTTCAACTTCTTTATAACTTTTACCTTCACCATTCAATAATATCGAAGATTGACCTTTAAGATATTTGTCGAAGAAGTTTACCAGGTAAGCATTAACGATTTCAGTTACTCTAAGACCATCAATCGAACCGTAACCAAAAGGGCCAACAAAAACTAATTTAATTAATGGGCGGGATAAAACCGGTGCAGCATATTTGATGAGAATTGCATTATCAGTTAAATCAATGTGACCAGCACCATTCACAATAAATATGTACTTGTTCTGCTTATCTGCAGCAATTTTTTCAAATCCAAGCAAATACCGTTCTCTGACCATCTGCTCTTCTTCAGGCGAAGTTATCCGAAATGATTTCCAACTCTCTTTTGACATAGGGCCATCAAACAATTTGACTGTATCGCCTGCCAGTAGAAACATAAAAGGCTTAGCAACGTGCATTGTTGCATCGGGTCCAAATAAACTTCCATCCATATCAACGCCAGCTTTTACACGTTGGTCCAAGCGACACATAAGAGCAGCTATGGCGCCTCCACGTGATTGACCAAACATCCCAATACTATCTAGATCAAAACGATCGTAAAAAATTGATTGTTGATTTTTGGTAAGATAGTTCAGTTGATCTAATACAAAACGAACGTCTGCAACTCCTTCTTCAAAAATCTCTTTATCATATTGCTTTCTACGTTCAATAAAATTTTTATTTTTTGAAACGTCAACCATAGTTATTATGCGGCCATCAGGGAATTTAACTACCTTGCTTTCGTAGGCATGGCTTATGCCAACAATAATATAGCCCTGGCTTGCGAGTTCTTGGCAATTCACCGAGTTGCTATCAAAACTACCTCCACTCCCAGGAGAAAAAATGATTATGGGATAACGAGGTTTAGTACCAGCCACTCCCAGGTTGGACCTTTCATATGTAAACATTTGGCGAGAAGCGCCACTCAAAAGCCAAATTAAAGGCTTAGTTTTTTTAAGATAAACAAACAAATCACGGACGTAGGGAGCCGAAGGCTTTTCAGCAAGGCCACCTAGCGAAGATGATTGGGCCGGATACCAAATCTTTACCATAAGCTCGCGATATGGATGTGCCAGATCAGTGCTGTAAATCTCTTTGCGCGTTGAGTCTACCCAATGATATGTTGTGGCTCCAACATCAAATGGGCCTGTTGGTTTTGGAAAGTAAAAGGGCGGTTGCAGCCAAAGAAGATAGCCTACAATGCATGTTGCAATGATAGTTATACCTAAAACAAAATAACATAGATATTTAAGAACGATTTTTATTAGCCAAAACATTAAGCACCCTTACTTAATTTTCTCGGCCACAATATCCTGGCCCCCCTCATGCAATATCAACTTTGTTACTTTACCGCTATCTTTAATAAATGAAACTTGCAAATCCATAAGTTTACAGAAAAATTCATTTTCTGCCTCTGGGCAAAACTCAATTTTATCTTTTTCATCCTGAACAAAAAGTTTATCATTTTCTTTTGTAACAACAAAAGCAAGCAAAACGTTTTCTACTTTTGCTTTATAAGTGCCTACGTACTGATTATATACTTCTGGATTTACAACAATCGATGTACGTTTTTTTGGATATTCAGGCTTTTGTCCAAAAACAATCTTGACTAAATTTTCTGCAATTTTACCTTCAGGAGCATTATCAAAATTGCTCAAAACTATTGTGCAAAAATTACAATCTACATACCTTCTAAAATCTGCTTTAGCTCCTGAACTTGAACCATTATGAAATATAACTTTTCCATACGGTGATGTGTAAACCACCCATCCATACCCGTAATTATCTTTATCTGGAGTAAACATTTTATTTAAAGTTTGGTGTGAAAATAACGTGTCGGTATATAATGCCCTATCTAACAAATATAAATCTTTTACGGTACTATATAAATTTCCAGATCCCACAAGAGTTGACGCATCAAAATAGTTTGAGTTACCAAGCCCGTCCTCAAAAACAGTATACCCAGAAGCCATATTTTTTATAATACGCTTATTGTCGAAACATCCCGAGTCTTTCATTTTTAGCTTATCGAAAATATTTTCTTTTAAAAATGCCTCATATGTTTCACCCGAAGCTTTTTCGATAATATAAGCCAACAAAGCGTAGCCTGAATTGCAATAAGAATATTTTTCTCCTGGATTAAAATCTAACGGCTTGTTTTTAAATCTTGCAACAAGTTGCTCGAGCGAATGCGGCTTTGTACTCTTTTTTTGACTAAATTCTGGAGAGCTTAAAAAATTTGGTATCCCAGAGGTGTGGGTCAATAAATGGTGTATGGTTATTTTATCACCGTTTGGGTAATCTGAGATATACTTGGTTAGCAAGTCTTGTACGTCTAATAAGCCCATTTCTTGTAATTTCATTATCGCCATCGCCGTAAACGACTTCGATATTGATGCAATTCTAAATTTGGTGTCAATCTTATTTGGTACGTCATATCCTAAATTGGCCATACCATAAGCTTTGCAGAGTAAAATTTCACCATCTTTGGCAACTAAGACTGCCCCGCTAAATAATCCTTGGTCAACATATGTTTGAACATAGCAGTCAAGTTTTGCGGTCATACTACAACAGTTGCTATAAACTCCATATGCCATGAACAAGCAAACTGCAACGATTGCCACACCAATAGACATTTTTTTTAACGTATACATAGCACCTTCCCTTTGTACGCATTCATGAATTTTTTTCGACCTGCTACAAAGATACCATAAGAAGAATGCTCGTTACTATTAATTGGGGTGAGTAGTTTATGAAGCCGGTCCGCCGGCCGTGGAGGCATTTTATTTTTTCAACAATTCGCGCGCTTGTGCTTCAGTTATATACTCATGCCGCTCGATAAGATATTTGCTCTGTAGATCAATTGCAGCAGGATCATAATGCCGAGGTAATTTTTCAGCAGCTTTATAGATAAAGCCGTGATACGTAATCCCGCGAGCATGTGCTTCATTTTTAACCGACTCAATCTGCTTTGCCTGATCATCAAAAAAGATTATCTGATCAGGCTTGTAATGTACAACATCCAAGAACGTGCCCAATACGGATCCCTTAGTAGCACCATCTGTCAATAAAATTCCCTTATAAAACATTGGTTGTTTACCACCTGCAGTTTGCCCATTGTTTAAGACAATTTCTTGTGGTTCAAAACTCGCGCTAAAATTTATACCCACTTGTACCAACTTGTCAAAACGCCAGGTCGCCATTGATGGAATACTCCCGAGCTCTCTTGTGGGCCAGTTAGTCAACGCGATAACCTTAATACCACGGTCTTGAAGTTTTTTTATGAAAGAAGCAGTTTGCGGTTTTTCTGCAAGAAATATTTTGCTTATAATCGCTCCGGATACTTCATCAGGATTGGAGCTTCTCTTTATATACTCGTCTAGCTTTCTGTAAAACTCCCGGCCTTCAACTGAATGTTGCCCCCAAAAATCTGTTTGTCGTATGGTATCAGTAGGGTAGGTGAGAGTATCGTCCACATCAAAGACTACCAGAGAGTTCTTGCCCGCAGTGTCTAAAATTGTGCTTGCTTGTTCAAGTGAATTAATCTCTTGAATGCTGGATTATTGATTTGAGCATGAAGCAAGAACTAAGAGAAGCGGGAGTGTAAACAATGGACGAAAAGAAATATTCATAAATGGTTCCTGCAAACTACTTTGGCCCAATGGACATAATATTTCGTATTTAACGCTATTTTTAGCCCTGTCGCATTAATCAGAAATTAATACATAAATAATTAAATAAATCATTAAAAAGCGATACACATTGAAAAATTATAAATATCACTATCATTATACGCAATTTGTTCTTCTGCGTTACCTCAGAATAAACAAATTGCGTATTTATGTATTTTCGAGCTGGGAAAAACAGCAGATAGATAAAAAACAATGATGAAACTATGCCAATGCTCAAAAGTATTGAATGAGGCATCCCAAATTGAATCATATGCTCAATATCACCTCGAGGAAAACTATTTCGTATAACGAAATAGTTCACCCACACAGCAACATTACAAAAGATAAATGCAAACACTATAAAAGCAGTAAGCATTTTTTTGCAAAATCGCAAGAGACAAAATCCTAGAATTATTGCAAATTATTTTTTCAAATCCTTTAATGCCGCAGCTGTTTTTTGTAAAATATCCGATTTTTCTGCTCGATATTCCATGAGTTTATGGTATGGGCCTTGTACCTGATACTCAACAAACCCCCAAATTTGATAAGCTTTTAATGCGGTCTCATTCTCGCTTTCTACAGAAAGAGTAATCCGTGTGACAGCTGGAATAAGTTGGAAAATTGAAGCAGTAAGCAATTTACCTATGCCTCTGTTTTGTGCTTCGGAAACTACTGCTAATGGCTCCAGAATAACGGCTCCCTGTGGATCATCATCATCAATCTGATAGCCAACAAATCCAAGTGGTTTTTTTGTAGCATCATCTTTGGCAGTTACAAAAAGAAAAATAGAATTGGTAAACTTCGTCGCGAACTCTTCGCCTGATGTTCTACTTTCCCAAAACAAGCGCGCCATTGACGTCATCTCTTTTTCAACAGCTTTCCAGTCGACCGATTCAATACCCTTCTTGAACAATGGCTCCAATTTTCTATATGGGTTATCTTGCTTATCCATAAAAACAATATCTGGGTGTGCTTTGATAAATCGCATTGCATTCGGACTAAATGCTCGAATGAACAGATCGGCTACTGAGTGCATTATATGAACAAATTTAGGCTCGCGCACATTTGTTTTTTGCCATTCAAGGATAACTGGAGCGCCTGTTTTATCTTTTGTCTCAAATAGCCCACTCTTTTTTGCGGCAAATATTTCATTTACAGAATGCTGCCACGCAGATAGCTTTTCAGAGCACACTATTCTAGCGGGATGTGCGTTATGTCTTTTTTGTTTAATCAATATATATCCCACATTGATCAACCCCCAGGTAAAAAATTCTGATATACTTGCTGAACATTGATACTTAACAAATTGATAATTTTTTTTCGCAATTCATTAAGTCCTTGAATCGTTTCGGTTTTGACGCCATCGAT